>DATBTL010000107.1:0-4949 GCA_036559345.1 Chloroflexota bacterium
GGACATACGGTACTGATCTCCAGCCACGTCCTCCATGAAATCGAGCACATCTGCGACCGGATCGCGATCATGAACCGCGGCAAGGTGGTGGTCCAGGGACGAGTCGGCGATCTGCTGGGGCGCGGAGAGGCGCTGGAGGTGAGGGTCGAGCCTCTTGAGGAGGCGACACGCCTTCTGAGCGGCGTTCCCTGGGTGCGAGGGATTGTCCGCCAGGCGGACCGCCTGGTGGTGTCGGCCCCGCTGGATGCCGCCGCCGCGATCACCAAGCTCCTGGCCGAGAACAGCCTCTATGTCTCCGGCCTTAAGCCCCAGGAACAGAGCCTGGAACAGTATTTCTTGGATGTGACCGGAGAGGCACGATGACCGCGTTTCTATCCTTTGAATGGCTCAAGCTGCGGAAGCGCCGGATGCCCTGGGTCATCCTGGCCTTGATTCTGGCCCTGACCATCCTGGCCTTCTGGGGCCAGGCGACTCGCGGAGACGGGCGGCCCAATCTCTTCCTCCCTCGCGGATGGCTGGCCGCTCTCTCGTTTTGTTCCTTTTTCGCCCCCTTCTTCTGGCCGGTCCTGGGCGGAAGCTGGGCCGGAAATGAGTATGGCTGGGGGACCATTCGCGCGGTCCTCACCCGCCGGCCCCACCGGATTACCCACGTTCTTGCCGCCCTCGCGGTACTGTTGGTCGCGCTCGCGGTCGCGCTCCTGGCCATCCTGGTCGTGGCGAGCGTAGCGGGGATCGTGGTGTCGCTGCTCACCGGTAACGACGTGTTCACCTCGGGCGTGTTGAGCGGGGACTTCCTGATCGTTCTCGTGAAGGGCCTGATTACCGCGTGGTACGTCTCCGCCTTCTTCCTCCTGATCGCCTACGTGTCGGCGGTAATATTCCGCTCGGCGGCGGTGGGGATCGGGGTCGGCATCGGTTCCACGCTGGCCCAGTTCGTACTCCAAAGGATCCTCGGGGACCTTGGCGGCACCTGGAAAACCATCGCGGACCATTTTCCCGTGGTCTACGCCAACGACATGATCACGCAAGTGGTGTGGAGTCAACTGGTGCCCGGTACCAGCCTTGCCAATCCCAGTCCGAACGCGCCGAACGCCGGCCAGTCGCTCCTCGCCCTCGCCATCTACGCGACTATCGCGATCGTCCTCATGCTGGGCGCGGTGCGCGCGCGGGACATTACGGCCTGAACGGGGCGGGTTCTTGGATCCCGCGCCAATAGCGTAGTTTGTCGCGGGTTGTAAAGAGGTACTCTGAAGCCGGCCCTATCTCTTACTCTACCTGGATCTGACCCACCAGAATCCTGGCGCGCCCTTCAGATTCGCGCAATCTGACCTATAGACACAATTAGGGCTTGACACACGGTGTATTCTGCGGGAAGGGTGGATGGGACGGGCACGGAGGGACCGTTTCCACCCTTGCCGACTAGATCAGAGTTTCGCCGATTGACCAAAACCTTACCCTCCTGATAGACGCGCTCCAGCCCGCGGCATGGGAGCGCCTTCTTTACCGATACGGTCAGTAGCGCCAAGGTGGAAAGGCCGGGACTGGCCGAGATGGGCTGGGAAAGTACAAGTCCGCGTCTTCAGGCGCCGCACCCGGCTCGGAAAAGACCACGCTCCCGAGTCCATTGTACGGCAGCATCTAAGCGATCAGGAGAAGGTCAGCATGGCGAACCAACAAGCAGGGCAGCTACCGCATGTCTTTATACTCGAGGGCAAACAGGTCGGGGCCATGCCCGCGGCCGGCCTGACGACAAACCGCGGTAGCACCGCCCATTTCATTGTCAACTATGACAACAGCCTGGGGTCCAACGGCCCGACGCTTGCCGACGCGGTGCTGGCGACGTGCGAGCAGGACTACGCCCAGCTTCAGGGGTACTTTGGCAACATCAACCTATCCGGCCTCCCATTCGTCGTCAATATCGTCCCTGGTACTGGTGGCGCCAGCCATGCGAATTGCGCGGCCACCACGATGTCATGTGACGCCTTCTCCGGGACCGATGCCAACCTCGTCCGGATGCTTGTCGTGGCCGAGGCAGACGAAGTGTTCATGGCCGACCAAGCCGCGGGGTGGAACTGCGGCGCCAGCGCAGGGGAGGGCCTCTCGCGGGTACTCGCCACTCAGCGATACCCGGCGGAACTTGACGGCTTCGCCTCGGCATCAAGCTGGCTGAACAGCCCCCGCCCGGACTGGGTCACGAACACGGAGTCGACTGATCGCAACTTCGTGTCCATTGGCTGCGCGACTCTCTTCCTCAACTACCTGCGCTACCAGCTCCACATCAGCCTGGCGCGGATAGTCCAGGCAGGCGGGACGACCCTGCAGCAAACCTATCAACGTCTCACCAACGCAGCGGACGCCTTCGGCCCTTTCGCCGCGCTGCTGCAGCGGCACTTCCCTGCCGGCACGCCGGTCAACCTCCCGAACGATAACCCGTTCCCGTTGCTGGACCCGGCGAGTTGGGGTGGGTGGGAGTCGCTCGGCGGTGTCCTCGAATCGCCGCCCCGTGTAGTAGCCTGGGGGCCGAACCGACTCGACATCTTCGTCGTGGGGACGGATAGCGCCTTATGGCACCGCTGGTGGGACGGCGCGGCCTGGGGTGGCTGGGAGTCGCTGGGCGGCGTGCTCACCTCCCCGCCCGAGGTCGTCTCCTGGGGCACTAACCGCCTCGACGTGTTTGCCCTCGGGACCGATCACGCGTTATGGCACCGCTGGTGGGACGGTGCGGCCTGGGGTGGCTGGGAGTCCCTCGGTGGGGTGCTCACTTCACCAGTCTGCGCCGTGTCCTGGGAGCCCAATCGGCTGGACATCTTCGGCCTGGGCGAGGATCACGCTCTGTGGCATCGTTGGTGGGATGGCGCGGCCTGGGGCGGCTGGGAGTCGCTGGGCGGCGTGCTCACCTCCCCGCCCAAAGCGGTAGCGTGGGGACCCAATCGGCTGGACGTTTTCGGCCTGGGCGAGGACCACGCTCTGTGGCACCGTTGGTGGGATGGCGCATCTTGGGGCGGCTGGGAATCCCTTGGCGGGGTGCTCACCTCCCCGCCCGAGGTCGTCTCATGGGACGAGAATCGGCTCGATATCTTTGCCGTGGGGACGGATAGCGCCATGTGGCATCGTTGGTGGGACGGCGCGGCCTGGGGTGGCTGGGAGTCCCTCGGCGGCGTGCTGGAGTCGCCGCCGAAAGCCGTTGCCTGGTCGGCCAATCGGCTCGACATCTTCGTGGTTGGAACGGACAGCGCAATGTGGCACCGCTGGTGGGATGGCGCCTCCTGGGGTGGCTGGGAATCCCTTGGGGGTGTCCTGGAATCACCGCCCGATGCGGTCGCGTGGTCGGCCAATCGGCTCGACATCTTCGTAGTTGGGACGGACAGCGCAATGTGGCACCGCTGGTGGGGCTAGCTAGCGACGAATTGGCTGTCTGAGACGAGTGGAGTCGGTCGCGTTTCTTCGCCGAAACACGGCCGGCCCCATTCCCTATCGCACGGGATCGACATATATCAGCACCTGGAATCCCACCGCCATTATGGCGCAGGGTGGACGATGCTTGGTACACGGCGGCATCGCGGTGGCCACAAGCTCGGTCCAGCCTACGGCGCGCGCGGAATAGATTCCCTGCGTGCCGGAGCGCAATGCCTTGCGCGGAGAGGGGGCCAAGATCCGCTTATTCCCGATATAGATCGTCCAGCCCTCCTCTGGACCCAGCCTCACAATGAGCGTATCACCCACGACTAGATGGATTGTCCGACCGGCATCCGCACGGGTGATTGTTATGGCCTTCGCCGATCGGAGTGTGCGGGTACGAAACGCGGGTGAACCATCTGCCGTCTGCTGACAGGCGATGCCCGCCATTGCCAGGGCAAGCACGAGCGGAAGGTGAGAAAGCATCCATCTCATTAGCGGAGCACCTTTGCGCTGAAGGGGCCTATTTGTCGTGCCTTTCCGACCAGAGCCGCACGCTCTATATGGCATAACGGGCGCGACACTCGAAAGGTAACGGAGGATGGAGGAATAGGAATCCGCAATCACACGCTAGCCACGAAAGGAGGAAATATGCCACAGTACCCTGTATATGTCAGGGTATGATCTAGGATCGAGAGTGAGACATCCGTGAAGCCGGTGCAAAATGCCAACGCGGGACGGAACGCGGATGGCGGAGGGGGGCGCTCCGGGCGGCCACGAGGGCGCCTGCTTCTGCTCGGCGCTGTCATCGTCGCCCTGGCCGCCGTCGGAGTATGGCTGCGGTTCGGCGCCGCGCCCACCTCGGCCCCGGTCGCCCAGGTCATCCGGGCGACCACGACCGTGAGGACGTCTGGCTCTGGCACTCCTTCCGAGGTAGTGGCCACGTCCACGGTGACTTCACCTCCCACCAGCCCCTCAACGAGCCCTGCGTTCACCCCTGCCGCCGGGGACAATTCGCCGTTGCCGATTCCACCCACCTCCGGCACGACCGCAACCACCATGCCAGTGCCACCCTCGCCGTCGCCGGCCCCGCCAACCGTGACCCTTCCAAGACCGTCCGCGACGAGCGTGGCCACCTCAACCTCCGAACCGACCAATCCGCCAACCGCGACTCTGGTCCCGCCCACGGCCACCCCGCGATCGTGCGCGGGCGCCGTGCCCCAGTGCTCGGCCTCGGAGATGCTGCCGGGCGGATTGCTGATCGCGGACAGCGCCAACAATCGTCTGATCGAGGTCAATGCGGCCAAACACATGGTGTGGGAGTTCCCGCGTCCCGGCGACCTGCTGCCCGGGCAGGCATTCGTGGGGCCGGATGATGCGTTCTTCACTCCCGACTGGAAGGCCATCGTCACCAATCAGGAAGGGGCGCAAACCCTGGGGCGCATCAATTACCGGACCCATCGCCTGACCTGGCAATATGGGCACCTGTATGTGCGGGGCAGCGCGCCCGGCTACCTGAACGAGCCGGACGATGCCTATCAGTTGCCGAACGG
>DATBTL010000108.1:0-13327 GCA_036559345.1 Chloroflexota bacterium
AACGATCAAGTGCTCTACGACCGGCTCAGTAACCGAGCGACCCCGTGGTGGAATGGCGGCCTGTGCCGCCTTGAGTCCCAGTAAACAAGCAGCTTGGCGAACATCGCGTCCCGATTCCGTAGGGGCGCACAGCGGTGCGCCTGTCTGGATGCCACGAGGGCGCACCGCTGTGCGCCCCTACACGGCTACACGCCGCCCGCCTGCCTCTGGCGAGAAAGGGGAGTAATGGTTGGGGCAGCGGCGGGCGCCGTCGGCCCGCGAGCCTGAAGCGGCGCCTATGAGGAGTCCGAGCACGGCCCTGGTGAGCGGGCCACTCTTCCTTTACACTGGCAAGGCACGCCCCACAGGGGGTATGCGGTCGCGGTCAAGGCTCACGATGGCCCGACTGTAACCGCGCATGAGTTCAGTGGTCAGTGAATGGATAGATGTAATAATGGCAGCCAGCGAGCGGATTCCCACTTCGGCCCTCTATCGGACCATTCACCGGCAGCCGGAAGTGATTGCCGACGTTCTGGCGCGCTGCTCCGAGGAGGCGCGGCGCGCGGCGGACCTGCTGAGCGGCGCGCGCCGGGTCTATCTTGCCGGGACCGGCACCAGTAGTCATGCGGCGGTAGTGGGCGAGCACCTGCTGCGGTCGGTGGGAGTGGACGCCTATGCGACGACCAATTTTGACTTCGTCTGCTATCCCCGTCCTCTTGGCTCGGAGGACGTGCTGATCGCGATCAGCCATCGGGGCAGCAAGCAATACGGGAAGGCGGCAATCACCCTGGCGAAGGACGCCGGGGCCCAGGTGATCGGGCTGACTGGGATCGGATCGTCCATGGAAGGACCATCACTGGTGTTCCAGACGGCGCCTTCCGAGGAGTCCTCCACCCATACGGCCAGTTACCTTGGGAACTTGACCGGCCTGGCGATGATTGCCGGCGCGACTGGCACGCCTGGGAGCGCCGGCCAAGCCGCGCTTCTGGATGGCTTGGCCCGCTTGCCGGAGGTAGTGCAAGGGCTACTGGCGTCCGAGGATGCGGTGCGGCCCGCGGCGGCGGCGCTGGCCTCGGGTGGACGGTTGGTATTGGCCGGGGCTGGTCCGAACGCGGTCACCGCGCGCGAAGGCGCTCTGAAGGTGAAGGAATCGTCGTTTCTGGCCGCGGAGGGGTTTGAGTTGGAGACCATTCTTCACGGCGGCTTGCAACCTCTGGGCGCGGGCGACCTGGCGGTGGTGATTCTGGCCAATGGACCGGCGGTCGATCGTTCGCTCGCGGTGGTTCGGGCCCTCGACATCATTGGGGCCCGCGTGCTGGTGGTGGCCGACGCGGCGGTGGCAGAGCGGGTTCCGGGACCGGAGGGAAGCGCCTACGCGGGACGAGTCGTGACTTTTCCCTCGTTGCCCGAGGTCTTGAGCCCCATCGCGGCGGTGGTGCCGCTCCAATTGCTGGCCGCCTTCACCGCGGACCTGCGCGGTACCAATGCCGATGCTTTCCGGGCCGACGATCCGGTCTACAAGGCGGCGAACGCGAGTTACGCGCTTTAGTGGGGTCGGCAATCGGAACATGGGGGCGTATTCCAGGGGCGCGGGTCTCCAGGCCCGCCTGATCCCGTGACGGATCATCATCTGGGTAGCACCCCTGCCGTGGATGGCTGGCATCTTCAAGCGGGCCTGGAGACCCGCGCTCCTAAGTCAGCTCCCATTACCACGCCTACTCGGCGCGCCTTCCGCCCAAGTTGGGGATGGCGGGGGATTCGAGGGATGCATTATGGTTGTGATGCCGAGAGCGATCCGTGGGGCCGACGACGAATGATCGGCCTCCATCAACAGGCGAAAGGTAGGGCCGGCCTTGGGAGTTACGCTACTCGGACCCAGGACTCTCGCCCTCGGCGCCTGGCCGCGATGGCCTACGCGGCTTTTGAACGCTCGCGCGCTGCCCGTGCTCAGCCTGGTCGTAGTGGCCTCTGCCTGCCGCCTTCTCATATGGCACGGAGAGGGCGCCATGAGTGGCGACATGGTCCTGTGGTACAACTGGAGCCAGGCCCTTGGCGCGTGGGATTGGCGCCGGTTCTACGCGGCCAGCGGCTGTGACTACACACCGGGTTATCTCTACATCCTCTGGGTATTGGGCAAGATTCAGTTTGGGGCGCCGCACGCTCCCGTTTTCCTCCGTGCCGTGCTCCCGACCGGCGCTCTCCTCTACAAGTTGCCCGCCATGGCCGCGGACGTAGCGACTGTCGTGCTCCTCTACGTGGTGGGCAAGCGCTGGGGATATGCGGGCGCCGGCTACCTGGCCGCGTTAAGCTACGCGTTTAACCCTGGTATTATCTTCAATTCAAGCCGTTGGGGACAGGTAGACAGCATTCCGGCGTTGTTCATGGTTGTAGCCCTGGTATTGCTCATTGAGTCGCGGCCAGTGCTCTTCGGGATCGCGCTTGCCTTGTCCATCGTGTGTAAGCCTACTGCCTTGATCCTGGTGCCGCTGTGCTTGGTGGTACTGCTGCGCCGCGGTCGTTACAAGGACGTGATGTCCGCCTGCGTGTCCGGTCTGGTGACCGTTGCCGTTGTCTTTTTCCCCTTCATCCCGCCGCGGACGAACCCGATAGAATTTATCCATCATTTGTATACCGCGCTTTCGGGCGAATATCCCTTCCTGACCTTGAACGCATTCAATCTCTGGCTTCTGGTGCAGGGACATGTGGCGTTGCTCTCTGACTCCGCCACGATAATGGGGGTACCCTGCGCGGTCGCGGGGTGGGTACTGCTGGCCGGGCTGGCCGCGCTCGCATGCATCGCGGCCGCGCGGCGAACCAATCTCCTGGACGACGTTGAGTGGCCGCGCACCGCCCTGCCCGCCGCCGCGGTTGTACTCCTGGGGTTCTTCATCCTTCTGACCCGCATGCATGAGCGCCATCTCCTACCGGCGTTGCCTATGCTGGCGATGACCTGCGTGATCTGGCCCCGATTTTGGCTACCCTACTGCTGGCTATCGTTCGCCTACTTCCTCAACCTGCGGTACGTGTTTTACCTGTTCTGGCCGTATGGTGAACACGACCTGGGGGAAGCGGCGATCAAAACTATCGCTCTGGTCAACGTCGCCATGCTTGGGGTGGCCGCGGTCATGCTCATGTATATAGTCCTCCCGCTGCGGACGACAGTGACTACCTGGTGGAGGACCATGGGAGAGGCTCAACGACTGGCGGCTCTACCAGGGCAGGGCTCAGCGGAGTGAGGGTCCGCGGGAGCCAACGTTCCGGCCGCGTTGACCGTGGGATGTGGCGGTCCACGGTTTCCGATTAGGACGGCCACGCGCGCAAGGAAATGGAGGGACGATGATCGATCATCGTCCCTCCATTTCCTTGCCGGCTCCGGCTGGGGACTGGTTCAGGCGGCGGGTTCGCTCCGCATCAGATACCCACCGGCGGCAACCGCGATGCCGCAGATGAGGCCGATGTAGGCGCCAAATGACGGGCCGTAGCTGATTCCAGCGGCGGAACCGCTGGGACCCTCGGTGGCAATGAAGAGAATGACCGCCAGGACCGCGATCACTCCGGCGCCCATCAAGACCATGGAGTCGGTGACCACGGGGGGTAGGGTGGGAATCAAACCGCGTACCGTCCGGATACCCATGAGCGGGAATATGGCGACCACCCCGCTGGCGATCAGGAGAAGCACCGCGAGCAGGCCCCATCCATGCCAACCGTTCTCGGAGGCACCGCCGTACCCAGCGATCGACACCGAGTACCAATGGAGAAAGCTGTCAATGAGCCCCACCACCGCGCCCACCAAGGCGACTCGCCGTCCGAGACTAAGGCTGAGGAACATTTGCCTGGCTTGGTCTACCTGAGGGTTCATCTGGCCGGGATTGCTGCTCACGATCGCTCTCCGTTCACTGCACTCCGTCAGCTTAGCGGCCGCCTACATGGCGTGGCCGCAGTGCCCGCAAAATTGCATACCTTCTGGGACGTCTTTCCCGCAGGCTGGACATGGCCGTTCCACGGCCGTCACCTTGGTCTCCGGTGTTTTGTCCCCTACTCGTATCTCCGCCATTTCCTCCTCTAGCGTTTTCACCTGGGCCTGCAAATCCTCGATCTTCTGGCGAGTCTCCGCCAGGCTCTCGTGTTGCACGGTCCCCTCCGCCATCAGCTTAAAGGTGGCCTGCCCGAGATCCTCGAATGCCTGGTCCAACTCGTGCCGTTTCCCGCCCAACTCACTGCTCAAGCGCGTAAGCCTGAACGTCTTATCGGCCTCGGAGGTCACCCGTGAGACTCCCTGGCCGACCGTACTGCGCACTTTATCCAAGAACCCCATACCGTACTCCTCCCCCCCATTGTAGTACAACGGCGCCACCGCGCAACTGTTTGGGGACATTAGATGTATCGTAGCCGGAATCCTGGCATGGAAATCACCGCGTCTTGCATATGTTCTCTTGTATGTGTATACTCATGCATACGTAAACCGAACAACCCGGATGGAAGGATGCGATGGCCGCACCCATGTTCAGTACCGAGACCGTGCTGTCCGTCACCGATGACCTGAGCACCCTCGACCTCTATCAATTGCGGGACCTTCAGCAGCAAACATCATGGGCGCGGAATCGTTCTCTCCTGGATCTCCAGCGCGCGGTGGCGGGGAGCGACCTGGTTATCACGGCCTGGCAGGACGATCGGTTGGTGGGTTGCGTGCGCGTCCTCACTGATTTCGTCTACCGAGCGATCCTGTGTGACGTGATCGTGCATCCACACTGCCGGCGGCAAGGGGTTGGCCGTCTCCTGGTGGAAGCGGTTACCGGGCACCCACGCCTGGCGCGCGTTCAGAAATTCACCCTTCTCACCAGTACCGCCCGGTCATTTTACGAGCGACTGGGCTGGAGGCGTTACCCTGGCGAAGGAATGATCTTTGAACGTGAAGGCTGTACCGAGATGGGACTGGGAGACGAGTGATGGTGGCTCAAGCGATAGCGCCGACATCGACCCTGAGTGACTTTACCGGCCTGGACGGCATATCTCCCGCCACGCTCAGGGATATTCTCCAACTCGCCGCTTACCTGAAACGCCGCGGGCGCGGCGAACCGCCGAAGGATTCGCCGCTTCTTGGGCGGAGCGTCGCGCTGCTGTTCGAGAAGCCTTCCCTGCGCACTCGTACAACCTTTCAGGTGGGGGTGAGGCAGCTTGGCGGCGACGCGGTCTATCTGGGCAAGGATGAGGTCAATCTTGGGGTGCGGGAGACCGTGGCGGATGTGGCTCGGAATCTGGAGCGGTGGGTTGATTTGATCGTCATCCGCACCTTCGATCACGCTCGGGTGCTGGAGCTTGCCGAGTATGCAAGCGTTCCGGTGATTAACGCCCTCTCCGACCATGAGCACCCCTGCCAGGTATTGGCGGATCTGCTGACCCTGGAGGAGCGCTTGGGGCCGTTGTCCGGCGTCACCCTCGCCTACGTGGGCGACGGGAATAACGTGGTCCATTCACTTGTCTACGCGGCGGCGGTCATGGGGATTAATCTGCGCATTGCCACTCCGCTGGGCTACGCGCCCGATCCGCTGGTGATCGCTCGGGCTCAAGCCCAGTCGCGTGGCGGGTCGATCCGTCTCACGCATGACCCCGTGGAAGCGGTATCCGGCGCCCACGCCGTCTATACCGATAGCTGGGTGAGCATGGGGCAGGAAGAGCAGCACGCGGCCCGTCTGGCCGCGTTCAAGGGCTTCCAGGTGAACGGGGCGCTGATGGCGAGGGCGCGGGCCGGGGCCCTGTTCATGCACTGCCTCCCGGCCCATCGGGGCGAGGAAGTGACTGACTCCGTGATCGACGGTCCGACCTCGGTGGTGTTCGATCAGGCCGAGAATCGTCTCCATGCCCAAAAGGCCCTGATGAGCTTGCTGGCCTATACCTAACCCGCATCCCGCCGGCGCACGGACTCCTCACCCGCCTGACGCCGGTGCCGACCAAACCTGGAGAAGACTGAATGATGAAGACCGTGCTGGCTTACTCGGGGGGACTTGACACCTCGGTGGCCGTGAAGTGGCTGCAAGAACACTATGACACCGAAGTGGTGACGCTCACCGTGGATGTTGGCGCGGTGAAGGATCTGGAGGCGATACGCCAGCGCGCGCTCACCACGGGGGCGGTGGACGCCTTCGTGGTGGATGCCCGCCAGACCTTTATCACCGACGTGGTCTGGCCCGCCTTGCAGGCCGGTGCCCTCTACGAAGGCGAGTACCCGCTGGCCACCGCCCTGGCCCGCCCCCTGATGGCCAGCCTCTTGGTGGATGTGGCGCATAAGGTAGGGGCCACCGCCGTGGCGCATGGCTGCACTGGGAAAGGCAACGACCAGGTGCGCTTCGACGTGGCAACCACGGCCCTCGATCCGAACCTCAAGGTGATCGCACCGGTGCGGGAGTGGCGGATGAACCGCGACCAGGAGCTGGCCTATGCCGCCGAGCACGGCATCCAGGTGCTCGCCACCAAGGAAAGCCCGTACAGCGTGGACGAAAATCTGTGGGGACGGAGCGTCGAGGCGGGCATCCTGGAGGATCCCTGGATTGAGCCGCCCGCTGATGCGTTCCTCTGGACGGTTGCTCCCGAACAGGCGCCGCGAGACCCCGAGTACGTGGAGATCGGCTTCGAGGCCGGTATCCCCATCTCCCTGAATGGCGCGGCAACCGAAGGGGTGGCCTTGGTGGAGGCACTGAATGCCCTGGGGGGGAAGTATGGAATCGGACGCATTGATCGGGTAGAAAGCCGCCTGGTCGGGATTAAATCACGGGAATTGTATGAAGCTCCGGCGGCGGTCCTCCTCCATACCGCCCACGGGGCAATCGAGGATTTGACCCTCAGCCGCGACGTGGCGAAGTTCAAGAGTATCGTGGCCACCGAGTATGCCGACCTCATCTACAATGGTGCCTGGTTTTCCCCCCTCCGCAACCATCTGGCGGCCTTCGTGGCAAGCTCGCAGAAGTTCGCCACCGGGACTGTCCGCCTGAAGCTGAGCGCGGGGACGGCCCGCGTGGTGGGACGCACCTCTCCCTTCTCGCTCTACAATCCACAGCTTGCCACCTATGGGGCCGACGACAGCTTCAATCACGACGCGGCGGTAGGGTTTATCAAGCTCTGGGGTCTGCCCATCCGCACCGCCGCCGCCGTGCAGGGTATCGCGCAGGGCCAGCAATCTACTCTGTTGAGGTCGGGCTCTCCCGCCCCGATGTCGCTGACAGAATAGTAGGTCCGACGTAGGATTTGGTAGGCTGGAGTTGGATTGTGAGTACCCTGGTTACGAGTGAGATTATGGATCGCGAGCGGGCGGCGCCCCAGGTGCCGCATGACGGCGCGAAGCAGTGGGGTGGGCGGTTCGCCGCGCCCACCGACCCCTTGGTCGAGCGCTTCACTGGCTCGGTGGCCATTGACGGGCGGTTAATTCGCCATGACATCGCCGGCAGCATCGCTCATGCGCGGATGCTCGGCCGCCAGGGCATAATCAGTGCCGGCGAGGCGGCGGAGTTGGTGGCGGGGCTGCGGGCCGTCCGCGATGAGGTCGACGCCGGCACCCTGATCCTTGATCCTGCCCTGGAGGACGTGCATACCGTGGTGGAGTTGGCGCTGCGCCGCCAGGTGGGTGAGGTGGCGGGGAAGCTCCACACGGCCCGGAGTCGGAACGATCAGGTCGCCCTGGATCTACGGCTCTTTACCCGCGAGGCATGCATCGACGCGATCGAGGCAATAGCGGACCTCCAATCGGCGTTTGTCGAACAGGCCAAGACCTGCCATGGCCTGATCATGCCCGGCTATACCCACTTGCAACGGGCTCAGCCGATTCTGGTCTCACACCACCTGCTGGCCTACGTAGAGATGCTGCAACGTGATGTACAGCGGTTCGTGGGCTGCTTTTCGCGCGCGGACGTGCTCCCGCTGGGATCTGGCGCCCTGGCCGGGGTGCCGTACCCCGTGGATCGGAACTGGTTGGCGGCGGAACTGGGGGTGTCCGGAGTAAGTCAGAACAGCATCGACGCGGTGGCCGATCGGGACTTCGCGATTGAATTCTGTGCCGCCGCCGCTACATCAATGATGCATCTCTCGCGGTTCGCCGAGGAAGTTGTCCTCTGGTGTTCGGCTGAGTTCGGTTTCTGGGAGTTGGAAGATGGTTTCGCGACCGGTAGTTCGATCATGCCGCAGAAAAAGAATCCGGACGTCGCGGAGTTGATTCGCGGCAAGACGGGCCGCGTGTACGGGGACTTGCAAGCTCTCCTCACCTTGATGAAAGGGCTTCCCCTGGCCTATAACCGCGACATGCAGGAGGATAAAACTCCCCTGTTCGACGCTCGCGACACCCTGCTCGCCTGCCTCGAAGCCGCCGCTGGACTGACGCGGGCCCTGCATCCGCATGCGGACACCATGGCGGCGGCGGCCGGCAATCTCCTCTGTGCCACCGATGTCGCCGACTATCTGGTGACCAAGGGGCTGCCGTTCCGTGAGGCGCACGCGGTTACCGGATCCCTGGTCCGCCTGTGCCTGGCCACCGGTACCGCGCTCCAGGATCTGGAATTAGCGAGCTTTCGCCGCGCCTCACCGCTGTTTGACGTGACCGTCTACGACCGCATCAGCCCTCAGGCATCGGTCGCGGCCCGGTCGGCGGTGGGCGGCACGGCGCCGGAGTCCGTCCGGCATGGATTGGAGCGGGCGGTCACTTTGGTAGGGCAAAATCGCACATTAGCCGCCGATCTACGCTGACTGGTCGGTTGCCATTCATCGCCAATGTGTTAGGATTCGGCAGGTGAAAGGATTGACCTGCTGATGTCCAGACGAACAATTGCCCTCGTGGCCGGGGCCGCGGTCATCCTGTTGGTGGTCGTGGCCGTGGTGGCGGCACGCCGCGGATCCAACCCCACCCCTACGCCGAAGCCCAGTCCGACCGTGGTCGCCGTGGCGAGTCCCTGCCCCACCTCCGTGCCCAGTTCTACCGTCTCCGCCGTGGTCAGTTCTACTGCCTCCACGGTTCCTACCGGGACTGCTATTCCTCCCACTACCACCCCAACGCCACGCGCGAGCGGGACGCCTACCTGCGCTCCCCCGTGCCCCACTCCTACCGTCGCTACCAGTACACCGACCGCGCGGCCCACCTCTACCGTGACCGCTACTCCCTGTCCGACCGCGACCGCGCTTCCCGAGCGGTTGAAGCAGTTTCAGCACGCACTGGTGGTGCCCCATCCCGCTTTCGTTCCGGGACCGTTGACCGGTCAACGGGTGAGCTGGACGGTGGCGCATCGGCGGCCCATGGCGATTATCGTGGAGAACTATGATCCGGACTCGCGGCCCCAAACCGGGCTCAACTATGCCAGCCTGGTGTTCGAGACGGTGGCCGAGGACGGGATTACGCGATTCATGGCCGTCTATCTGGAGAACCAGGCCCCGCAGGTTGGGCCAGTCCGCAGCGCGCGTGTCTACTACGATGCCTGGGCCAATGGGATGCACGACATCCTGGTCCACGCCGGGGGAAATGACGATGCCCTGGCGGAGCTGTTTGTCCTGCACAATATCGTGGATTTGAACGAGGTGGCGTTCGAGGACGCGAACTATGTAGCCCATGTGCCATTCTTCATGCGATCGCCGGATCGGGTGGCGCCCCACAATCTCTACACGATTCCCGCCGAGGTGCTGCGCTACTTGCAATCACAGCACAAGCAATTGAGTGGGAACTTTCCCGATGTGTTGCCCCATAAGAACCCCGACGCCCCGTTCCACCGCCCGAATGGCGGGGTGCTGGATCTCAACTTCTCCGGGCCCGGGTACGAGGTGCGGTATCAATACGATCACGCGACCAACCGCTATCTGCGTTTCATGGGCGGGACGCCTCATGTAGACGCGGTGACCGGGCACCAACTGGCGCCGTCCAACGTGGTGGTTCTGGCGGCATCGATCGCCCCGGATCCCAACGCGGGGGTCGCCAATCCGGGTGCCGTCTACGTACAGGACACGGGTGTCAACAAGGCGTATTATTTCCAGGATGGGAAAGAGTATCTCGGTACGTGGAAGAAAACCCGTGGGAGCAGCCCCCTGCAATTGCTGGACAGCCATGGACGTCCATTCCAATTGGTGCCCGGCCAGACATGGATCGAGGTATTGCCGAGCACGGGCAGCATGACCTGGACCCCTGGACACTAAGTGGTCGGGACAGGGCCCTCGGCTGAGACTGGATGGGTTGTGGGGCAGGAGTCGCCTTTTTGGGGCGCGGGTCTCCATGCCTCATCATTGCCCACAAATCGCGCTGGTACGTCACTTTTGGTAGGGGCACCCCTCGTGGGTGCCCTTGGCGACCCGCACGAGGGCACCCACGAGGGGTGCCCCTACCTGACTGCTTCATCTGGTGGGAAAATGTGGGTAATGACAAGGTCTCCGGGCCCGCGAGCGTGACGAGCCGTCTGCTCACCAGATGACGATCCGTGGCCGAACGAGGCGGGCCTGGAGACCCGCGCCCCTGTCTTATGGCCGTCGCCTACACCCGGCCTCAGCCGACTCGTCCCTTCCATCCGGCCACGGCCGGAGGCCCCGGGGTTACACGGGAGCTACCCCAGCAGCTCCCTGAGCGCCAAAACGCTCGGCGGACGGGCCAGGCCGCCCGCCTGCTCCACGCATCGCGCCCCACACAGGCTGCCGGCCTGAAGGCATTGGGCGAGCGCGTAGCCGTGGAGGCGCGCCCACAAGAAGCCTGCCGCGAACATGTCGCCCGCGCCCGTGGTGTCCACCACCGCGCTCACCGGTAGCGGCTCCATTTCGGCCCTCGTGCCTTTGGCATAGGCGATCACTCCCTTGCTGCCCCGTTTGATCACCACCGTGGCGCCCAGGGCGCCCAGCATGGACAACGCGCGATCGAGGGACCGAGTATGAGCCAGTCGTTGTGCTTCCACTTCGTTCGGGAAGATGATGTCCGCCTCGCCGAGCCAGGCGCACAGGCGCCGATCCCAATTGGTTTGCCAGCCGAGGTCAACCGACACCGTGGTGCCCACCGCGTGCGCCTGGCGCAGGAGGCCAAGCCAATGAGCGGGATCGTCGGTGGCGCTCAGACAGAGATGTAGGTGGCGGCTTTTGGCGAGGCACCATGAATCCATGCTCAAGGTATCAAGGGCGCGGCTTGCCTCGGTATGGGAGAGGAAGCCGCGATCCTTGGCGCAGGTGAAGGCCACGCTGATGTCGGTTCCGCGGTCGCGCAAAATCTCCACATGCGAGACATCCACCCCCTCGGAGCGGACCTGACTCAGCAGACCGACCCCGGCCGCGTCGGCTCCTACGCGGCTTACCAGCCCGCTGCGCAAGCCCAATCGCGCCAGGGTTACGGCGACAATCCCCGCGCCGCCGCCCAGGGCCGTGGTATACGAGTCGGCAAACATCTCGCGTCCCAGGCGCGGTTGCACACCGGCCAGGGTGTGGAAGATGTGATCCACCGTGATCTGGCCGTAGGAGGTAACGTCAAGGGAGCGCGTATCATCAGTCATGATCTGTATCATATGCCAAATCGAACCACCGCCTAAATTACTGTCCACCGGCCACGAAGGCGCGGCCTGTGTATAATAAACCAAATCCTGGCGGGCTCGCGGAAAGCCTGCCGCTGATGACCATTCGTTGGTGTCGCGTACCCTGAAAGGAGGCTCGCCAGGGCAGGAGGCCGGGATCTTGCTTTCAGGGAGTGGCCGTGGCCGCTCTCCGTACTCTCGCCTTCGCGTCCTAGCGCCCCCGCTTTCAGATAGTCGCGGAGAGTTCGTGCTGGAGGGTTTGGTGAAAGTCTATTCGTCCACGCAGATTCGCAACATTGCGCTGCTATCGCACTCGGGTGCGGGGAAGACGAGTCTGGCTGAAGCCATGTTGTTCGACAGTGGGGCCGTTGGCCGTCTGGGGAGGGTGGACGAAGGGACCACCGCCAGCGACTTCGATCCCGATGAAGTCAAGCGGCATATTTCTCTTAACCTTGGCCTTTTACCTTGCGAATGGCGGGACGCCAAGCTGAACGTGATTGATACTCCCGGCTACGCGGACTTCGTGGGCGAGGTAGTCGATGCGCTCTACGTGGCCGACAGCGCCGTCCTAGCGGTCTGTGGGGCCTCGGGAATCGAGGTGGGCACCGAACAGGACTGGCAACGGGCGCGCGAGCGGAACCTCCCGGTCGTGCTCTGGGTAAACAAGCTCGACCGTGAGCACTCCGATTTCGAGCGGGTCGTCGATCAAGCGCGGTCCCGCTTGAAAGCGCACGCCGTGGCGGTCCAACTGCCGATCGGCCGCGAATCCCAGTTCCGCGGCGTGGTTGACGTAATCAGCGGCCGGGCTTACGTGACCGAGAATGGGAAGACCACCGAGCAGGATCCGCCGGACGACCTGGAAGAGGATCTCGCCACCTATCGCGACCGCTTGTGCGAGGCGGTCGCCGAATCCGATGAGACCCTGATCGACAAGTACCTTGAGGGCGAGCCGCTGACCAGCGACGAGCTGCGCGCGGGATTGCGCGCGGCGGTTCGGGCGGGAACGTTGGTGCCGGTCCTTTGCGGCTCGGCGCTCCAGAATATCGGCATCGTCCCCCTGCTGGATTTCTTGGTGGAGTACTTACCCAATCCGCTGGATGGTCAGCATGGGCAGGCCGAGGATGGCGGCGCCGTCAATGGCGCCACGGCCGCTGTCGTATTCAAGACGGTAGCTGACCCCTTCGGGAAGCTCAGCCTGTTCCGTCTGTTCGGCGGGGATCTGAAGTCCGATGCCCATCTCTATAACGTGAATCGCGGGCACGACGAGCGGATCACCCACCTGCTCGTGGTACGGGGGAAGAATCACGAGGTCGTGCCCGAACTGCACGCCGGGGATATTGGCGCCGCGCTCAAGTTGCAAGACACCAATACGGGCGACACCCTGGCCCTGAAGGAAAAGCAGGTGCGGCTCGCCCCCATCGCCTATCCGGAGCCGTCGTATTCCGCGGCCATCGAGCCCAAGACCCGCGCCGATCTGGATAAACTGGGCGGCGCCATGGCGCGGCTAATTCAGGAGGACCCCACGCTCCACTGGCACCGGGATCCCGAAACCTCGCAAAGCATTCTGTCGGGCATGGGGGAGAGTCATCTGCAAGTGGCGGTGGACCGCTTGCATCGGAAGTTCGGGGCCGACGTGACCCTGGGGGAACCGAAAGTACCCTATCGCGAAACTATTTCGGCGTCCGCGAAGGCCCAGGGCCGCCACAAGCGGCAGACCGGCGGCCACGGACAGTTCGGCGATGTGTGGCTCGAGGTGGGACCACTTCCCCGCGGAAGCGGCTATGAGTTCGCGGACAAGGTAGTGGGCGGATCGGTGCCGCGGCAGTTTATCCCGGCGGTGGACA
>DATBTL010000109.1:0-7123 GCA_036559345.1 Chloroflexota bacterium
TCGGTGGCGCTCAGGGCGGAGAGGATACGGGTGTACTTGGGGTCGAATTGGCGGCCAATGCTCACCCGCAGTTCGGCGATCGCCTCCTCGGGCGTCCGTGCCTCCTGGTAGGGTCGGCCAACGCGGATAGCCTCGTAGGCGTCGGCCAGCCCGACCAATTGGGCATGGGCGGGGATCGCGGTCCCCAGCAGCCGATCGGGGTAGCCGCCGCCGTCCCAGTGTTCATGGTGATGACGTATCGCCGGCGCCACTCCGACCAAGCGGGGCGCATCGCGCACGATGCGTTCACCAACCGTGGGATGCAGGCGCATGAGGCCCCATTCCTGGGGGGAAAGCGGCCCCTCCTTCCGCAGCACCTCCACGGGAACGGTCACCTTGCCCACGTCATGCAGGAGGGCGCCAAGTTCCAGCACCAGGAGATCGGCGGGTGAGAGGCCGGCAGCCGTCCCCAATGCGTGCGCCAGACGACGCACCACTCGTGAATGGCGGGCGGTCGCGGGATCGTGGACGGCCAGCATCCGCACCATGGCATCGGCGGCGGCATGCATGGCGGCCAGCCGATCGATCGAGGCGGCGAGCAGGGCTTCAACATGGGAGGCATAGGCGCGCGCGAATTTGAGATAGGCGCCGCGGAAGCCGCTCTTGCCCGGATCGCAGTAGAGCAAGAAGGCCCCGAGTGTATCGTCCACGCCATGAATCGGTGAGGCGACGACTCCGGATTGGAAGAGCGGCTGGCCGCTTTCCGCTACCTGCAGGGCAAGGGAGATCCAGGGCTGGTGCGCGCAACGCGCGCTCGCCAAGACATGAGGCTCGGATCGAGCGGACAATACCACGAGCCTGGCCCCGTTACCGACCCCGGCAGCCTCGGTCACCACTGCCCGCACCTGGGGCAACAACTCGGGGTCGCGTTCCCACGATGACGCGGCAAGCGACGAAGGGGAGTTAGCCCGCGACAGCACTGGCATGATGAACCGGACCGGACGTGCTTCCATACAGACGCGGCAAGAGAGCGGAGGCGAAGGCGCGCAGATCGGCGGCGCGAATATCGGCCACGATCTCAGCGTCGGCGGGCGCGATGCCAAAGCGAAGCGCGGTGGCGCGTGGGTCGCGCAGCAAGGCGTGTGTGAAACCGGCGTCAACGGCGGCGGCGCCGATCATTTGTTCGTATCCAGCATGGATGGTCGGTGACGGAGACATTTCACTTCCTATTCGGTGGTCGATTGTGCTACTGTATTGAACGAGAATCATGGATGTGGCCATGGATCGGAATGGCTTGCCAGTATGCTTCCGCTTCTCAAGAACGTGGGGACTAGCCAACCAGGGGGCCGCTGCCCGTATTCACGGATCTGGCCATGAGGGGACCGCTACCCGTGTTCACGGAGGCAACCAGGGGACCACTGCCCGTGTTCACCGAGGCTGCCATCAGGGGGCCGCTACCCGTGTTCACGGAGGCTGACATGACATGCCGAGCGGCGTGAACGCCGTCCGCGCCGCCAGAGACGCCGACTCCGTGGAGGCAGCTAACAGCACCCAGGGTCACGACAGCGGCGGCGATGGCGCGGCGAATCTTAAGCACGAGGTTTCTCCTTGGTTAGTGGTGATAAACACACAACGGCATGACCCAGCGAGGGAACGAGGACGCCCGGAGACAGTGCGGTGGGGTGTCAATTGAAGATGCGGGACGACGAGGCGTTGATCGAGGTACGCAATGGGAACGAAGGACACGGACCAGGAAGGTTGCAACTGCTGCCTGGCCGCATGCCAAGTCCGTTCTTTTATGCTCTCCAATCACTCGTATGTATCAAGCAGAAGCAGCATACCATGACGATCCTGTGTTCACCCTGTGTTGGTTTCAAGAGGGAGTAGGGTTCAGCAAGGTAGATTATGAGCGTCTTGGAGCAGTGGCCGGCAGCAAAAATCACGCCGCCCGGCCTCACTCGGCTGGCATCACGGCCGCGTTTGGTTGCCCCACTCCATGCCGCGGCCCGCGAGGGACAGGTGATTCTCCTTGTGGCCCCCGGCGGTTCGGGGAAGACCACGCTGGTGGCGGACTGGGCGAGTCAGACCGCCATGCCGGTGGCCTGGTATGCCCTGGACCAGGGTGATCGTGATACCCGGCGGATGGTGGCGGGAATCATCGCCGCCGTCGCGCGAGTCCTTCCCGAATACACGGACGGAGCGGCGCGGGTGATCAGCGGCGGCGGCTCGGAAATTGCCGCCCTGGGATCACTGTTGGGGGCCCTGGCGGACACACCACTTGCCCTGGTCCTGGATGACTTCCATCTGCTGGATGACTTGCCCGAGGCGACCACCTTGTGGGAACACCTCCTGCGCCATCGCCGTCCTACCTTTTGCCTGGCGATTCTCTCGCGCACGGTGCCGATCCTCAGCTTCGCCATGCTGGCCGCCACCGGTGATCTCCTGGGGATTGGGCGGGCCGAATTAGGGTTCGATGAGGCGGAGGCGGCGGATCTCTTGGCTATCCATGGCCTGGATACCGAGGAGGCGGCCCGTTACGCGGCCCAAAGTGATGGCTGGGCCATGGGCGTCTTGTTGTTCGCTCGCGCGGCGCCCGGGGGGATGCGGTTCCTGCATAATCGATCCGATCTGCTCCTCGATCAACTGGGGGCCCAGATGCTGGCCCCGTTGCCGGTCAAACTCCGCCGCTTCATTCTGGAGAGCGCCGCGTTGGGCCCGGTAACCGCCGCCGAGGCCGATGCCATTCTGGCTCGTACCGGCAGCGCCACCCTCTTCGCCGAGGCATTGTCGCGCGATCTCTTTTTAATCCGCGAGGAAGCGGTCTTCCGCTACCACGATCTCTTCGCCGACTATTTCAGCGCGCTGCTTGGTAAAGAGGATCCCCAGCGGCTCCGCGCGATTCAACATGCCGCGACCAGGTGGTGGCTTGAGCGACAAGAACTGACCAGAGCCCTGGAGATGATCGCGTCACTTGAGGATTGGCCTCTGCTTGCCGCTACCCTGGAGAAGCAGCGGTACGCGCTCTGGGAACAGCGGCTCTGGGGCACCATCCTTACCTTTGTCGATCGGCTGCCGCCTCGGTACCGGACAGCCGGACTGCTCGCGCTCGGCGGGAATGCTCGGTTGGCGCGCGGTGACTATCAGGAAGCGCTGGCTTTTGCCGATGGAGGGAAAAGCGCCGCCACGAACGAGGCTGATTGGCTCAGCCCGGCCTTCCTCCATGCCGAGATACTTCTTCTCTCCGGGCGCTACCTTGAGGCGGTTGCCGGCGCCGAGGCCGCCCTCGCGGTGGCCCGGCGAGTGGGGAACGCGCAAGCCACGGTTCGCCTTCTGGAAGTGCGGGGAGCGGCACGGCTGGATATGGGCCAGTTTCAGGAGGGCCGCGAGGATCTGCTGGCCGCCTTGGCTGGATACCGCGACAGCGGTAATCCGGTACGAGAAGGACGCGCCCATTTTATTCTCGCCAGTAAGCTCATCGACGCCGGCTACATACGCGAGGCCGAGGGCCATCTGGCTCGGGCCGGCGGGCTGTGGCGGCAAGGTGATAACCGGCCCATGGTGGCATACCTCAACAATAGCTGGGCCCTCTTTTATTTGTGTACGGGGGATCAAGAGGCCGCGCGCTCGCGCGCCGAACAGGCGCTCGCGCTGGCCCGCGAGTGTGGAGATCCGGCGGCGGAATGCGCGGCAATGGTCACGCTGGCCGAAGCATTAATCGCGGCCGGCCATTCCGTCGAGGCGGATCACTACGCGGCCACGGCAGTCGAGATGAGTGAGCGGCTGGGGATGGGCACCGCGCTCAACGCGGCCATCCAGGCGCGGATCAGGATCGCCGTGATCCGACGCGACCGGACCGGGGCTCGGAAACTGATCGAAGACGCGCGGCCACTGGCGGTGGCGCCGGTGGATAACGCGCTGCTGGATTTGCTGGAGGGGATGGCGGCCCTCCGCTCGCGGGCGCTCGGACGGTCTATCGTGCTCCTTGAGCGGGCGGAGGACCGGCTCCTAGCGGTCAATCGGCATCACTATGCCGCCCGCGCCTGCTTGCTCCGCGCCGAGGCGCTATTGGCCAGCGGCACATCGAGTAAGGCGGAAAACGCGCTCAATAGGATGACGGACCTCATGATGCCGCTGGGATGCGAGGCATTCTTGTGGCCAGTGGCCCGGGTGACCCGTCAGGTGCTGAGCGAGCGCCATCTGTTGCGGCGCCTCCGTCGAGATACCCGGCAGTTACTTGACCGGATGGCCGGGGCCGTGCCAACCCTAAGCCTTGTCCTGCCCAGCGACGAGGAAGATCACGCGCCGGCCTTGCGCCTTTCGCCCTTTGGCGAGGGGCTGATCATGCTGGGCGATCAGCGGATCAGCAATACCGCCCTCCCGCCCAAGGCGCGCGAGGCCCTGTTCTACGTCGCCCGCTCTCAGGGATCGACCTCTCGGGATCGCCTGCTGGAGGCCCTGTGGGAAGATGCGCCAAATGGATCACGAGAGCTGTGGGATGCAACCCGCCATATCCGGCGGATGCTGGGGAAGCAGAGTTGGACGATTCGGGGAGGGGTCTATTCCATCGCCTTGCCCCTGGTGGATAAAGGCAGGCTGTTTCAGGACGCCGCCGGCCGCGCGCTGATGAAGGGAGCGGTCATGGAACGATTGGCGGCGGGCGAGAAAGCCATGGCCCTGGTGGAAGCGGGAGGGTATCTGGAGTGGTGCGAGAGCCTCTGGGTCTCCGACGAACGGGTCCGCATCCAGCGTCTGGCGGTCGACACCTGCCTGGCCCTGGCAACCGTGTACAAGGAACTGAACCGGAACGATGACGCGGTGGGGGCCTGCAAACGGGCCATTGCCCTGGAACCGCTGGAGGAAGCCCCGCGGATGACCCTGATTCGCCTCCTAACCGCACGGGGCCGGATGGTCGCCGCCCGGCAAGAGTACCAGGAGTACCATGCCCTCGCCCGCGAGGAACTGGGGATGGAACCCTCCTCCGCGTTGCGCCGCTTGGTCGCCAAGCTGCCCGGAGCGTGAGTCAGGAGAGGCCGCTCCGAGTAGTGGGCCGCGGTGGGGTTCAGCCCACCTCCAGATAGCGCAGCACCAGCGTCACGTAAAGCTTCGCCGCGTCGATCACCGAGGACGGCGAGACGTACTCGTCGGCACGGTGGGCGCGCCCGATACAGCCCGGACCCAGCGCGGCGATCGTGGGGATGCCGGCCACCGTGGCGAAGGCACTGGCGTCGGTGGTCGCGGGGTAGAGACCCAGCGGCGGCGCGGCCCCCAGGATAGTCGTGGCGGCGGCGGCGGCGGCGCGCATCACCGCGCTCTCGGGCGCGACATGGGTCGGGGCGATCCAGTCCCACGGAGCGTCGTGGAAGCGCCAGCTTACCGCGATCCCAGGATGGTTCCGGCGGACGCGCGCCAGCGCCTCATCGAAGCCGCGCGCCACATCGAGGCGGACCATCCCCGGCACGGTACGCACATCGACGCCGAACTCCGCTACACCTGGATTGATCCCCCAGGCGTCACCACAGCGAACCAACACGCCGAGTGTGGCCTGTGCCCGCGCGCCCGTGGGATCCGCCGCGGGCACGATCACTAACTCGTTGTCCAGCGCCTCGATCACGCGAGCCATGTGGACGGCGGCATTGACGGCCCCGAAGGCGTGCGCCACGCCGCTATGCATCTGCTGGCCGTTTGCGCGCACCCATACCGCCGATTGGCCGCGCTGGGCGTTATATATAGCCTCCCACTCGTGGTGGACGCCGGATGGCTCGCCGACCACGCAGGCATCACCAGTCAGACCGTACTCTCGCACCAGCCAGTCCGCTCCGTAGGTTCCGCCATCCTCTTCATTGGCCACCAGGGCGAGGAGCAGCGTGCCCCGGCACGGCGCGGCGGCCTTGGCCAGGGCGGCCAGCGCGTAGACCATCGCGGCCACCGCGCCCTTCATGTCGGAGGAACCAAGACCATAGAGGCGATTGCCCTCGATGTGGCCGCCGAACGGATCATGCGACCAAGCGGCACCGTCGCCAACCGGCTGCGTGTCGAGATGCGCGTTCAGGATCAAAGTCGGTCCAGCGGCGGCTCCGGCCAAACGGTAGAGGAGGTTAGGGTGCTCCGGGCGCGCGTACACCACCTCCGGTTCGGCAAGCCCAAGCGCGCGAGTGTGCTCGATCACCACATCGGCGATAGCCCGTTCACCCATCTCGATGGTGATGCTGGGCGTAGCGATCAGTCCACGCAGAAACTCGATCAACTGATCGCGCCGCGTATCGAGATAGGCCAGGGCCGCCCCGAGGGTAGTGGTCATCGCGCCGGCCACGACCGCGTGGCGAGCGGGCCGGCCGGCACGATGAACGAGCGATCGATCTCCGCGACACTGCCTCGGCCCCCGAGCAGCATATCGCGCGCCAACTCATCACGCAGCAAAGTCAGCACATGAAGTACACCCTCCTCGCCGTCTACGGCCAGTCCCCACAGGAAAGGCCGGCCCAGGAGTACCGCGCGCGCGCCTAACGCCAGCGCTTTGAGCACGTCGGTGCCGCGGCGGAAGCCGCCATCGATCAGGATCTCGCCGCGGCCGGCCACGGCCTCCACCACGGCGGGCAGGGCGTCGAGCGACGCTACCGCGCTGTCGAGCTGGCGGCCGCCATGATTGGAGACCACTACCGCGCCGACGCCCAAATCGATGGCGCAATGGGCGTCGACCGGATCCAGCACCCCTTTGACGATCAGGGGCAGCGTGGTCTGGGCGGCCACCCACTCCAGATCCTTCCAGCTCTGGGTCGGATCGTGCCGAGCGCCGTCCATGGCGTCCGGGGTCACGTTGGCAAACGTCATGTCGCCTTCCAGAGCGCCGGCGTCGTGACGAAGCGTCGCCTCGTGCCGGCCCAGGACTGGGGAGTCGATGGTGATCACGATGGCGGAGGCGCCGCACGCTTCCGCGCGCTGGATCAGGTCATGGGCAATGGCGCGGTCGGGGAAGAAGTAGAGTTGGAACCACCAGGGCCCGGCCACCTTTGCCACCGCCTCGATCGTGGCGGAGGCACAGGTGCCGAGCGTGAAGATCGTACCGGCGCGCCGGGCCGCCGCCGTGCTGGCCAACTCGCCCTGGGGATGCACCAGTTCGTGGGTTGCCACCGGCGCCAGCAGGACC
>DATBTL010000110.1:0-4624 GCA_036559345.1 Chloroflexota bacterium
CGGGTATCGCGTTCGCGATCTCCGGGAGACAGAATGCCGGTTCGGCGGGAGAGGGCGCCCAGCAAGGGAGTAAGGACCAGGGCAAGGGCGAACACGGCGGCGGCCGCCACGGTCAGTTGCAGCCAGACATATTCCTGGCCGAAGGCACGATACAGCAGATCCACCCGCCTCGTCTTTCCCATGGCCCGTGGGGCGGGCCGGCGCGGGGAGCGTCTCCGCGCTCCCTCCCCGCGCCGATCTTACCCCACTTACCTTATTTGACACCACCGAAAGGCTGTGCATATCATGGGAGAGGGCGAGAGCCTTATCCCTACGCTTCTCTTCAGCCCGGGCATCCGTATATGCTATCCTATCCATATGTTGGGGGAAGTGTCGGAATTGGCAGACGGGCATGACTTAGGATCATGTGCAGCAATGCGTGAGGGTTCGAGTCCCTCCTTCCCCACAATCGCTCCCCAATCGTGACATGTTTTCCCAGAGTTTTGCTAGTGAGGTCGGTCGCCCGTGAGGGTTGAAGTAGAGCATCTGCCCCAGAGTCAGGTGCAACTCCAGATAGAAATAGATCCTGAAATGCTGAGTGGGGCCGTGAATAAGGCCTACCAGAAACTGGCTGGGCGCTATCGCGTGCCCGGCTTCCGACCCGGCAAGGCGCCGCGCGCCGTGCTGGAGCGGGCTATTGGGCCCGAGGCCCTGTTGAGCGAGGCGACGGACATCTGCATGAATGATGCCTACGCCAAGGCGATCAAGGAGTACGACCTGCAACCGCTGGGCTACCCCGATGTCGACTCGCCCAAAACGGATGATGTCGATCCCGAGAAGCCGCTCAGCTTTACCGCCAAGGTGTATGTCCGCCCCCAAGCACAATTGGGCGACTATCACGCGCTCCGCGTCACTCCCCAGATCCCCGAAGTGACCACCGAAGACGTCGACAAGGTGTTGGTCCGGGCCCAGGAGCAGCAAGCTCCCTGGGAGCCGGTCGAGGATCGGCCGGCCGAGGCAGGCGACGTGGCGACCCTGCGCCTGCTGGCCACCGTGGGGGACGACACGCTCGTGGACCAGGAGTCGTGGGAATATAAGCTCTCCGCCGAGGAGACTCCCGGCCTCCCCATTCCCGGCCTCTCCGATCTGATCATTGGTATGCAGGCCGGTGAAACCAAGGATGCCGTCATCGATCTGGGCGAGGACTATACACCCGCCGAGCACGCGGGGAAGCAGATGACCATTCACCTGGAGGTGCTCCGCCTGGAGCGGAAGACCACCCAGGAGTTGGACGATGCGTTCGCCCAGACCTTCGGCAACTATGAAACGCTTGAGGAATTGCGTACCGCCCTCAAGCAATCGATGGAGATTCAGGGCCGGAATCAGGCCATGGATGCCTACTACGAGGACGTGGTGCGGCAAGTGGTGACCCTCTCCAACGTGGAGGCGCCGCCGCCTTTGGTCGACCAAGAGCTCGATGACATGATGCATCATCTCCAGGAAAACGTGGAGCATGAGCGCAAAATCAGCATGGACAGCTATTTGCGGGTGGTCGGGAAGACTCTCGATGAACTGCGCGAGGACGCCCGCCCGGCCGCCGAGCAGCGGGTACGCGCCGATCTGGTGCTGGAGGCAGTGGCCAAGGCCGAGGGGGTGGAAGTCCCCGAGGAGCAGATCGAGGAGCAGGTCCGCCTCGTAGCCTCCACCCCTACCCTGAGCAATAAGGAACGGCGGCGCTTGCTGACCTCCGATGATCTGCGGAAGCGCATTGAGCGCCGGCTCCGCAAGGGGTTCACGATTAGCCGCCTGGTTGAACTAACCACCCCACCGGTCGAGGGCGCTGCCGCCTCCGACGGCGCCGAGACCGCTCCGGTTACCGCCGAGGCCGAGGCGCCGGTGGGCGACACGGCGCCCGCTGAACCAGAGACGTCTTCGAACCAGCACAACGAAGAGGAGAACTAGCCATGGGCCTGGTACCGATGGTCGTCGAGTCCACCAATCGAGGCGAGCGCGCCTACGATATCTATTCCCGCATGCTCAAGGATCGGATTATCTTCATCACGACGCCGATCGAGCCGCAAATGGCCAGCTTGGTGGTGGCGCAGTTGCTGTTCCTCCAGAGTGAGGACGCCGAACGCGACATCAGCATGTATATCAGCAGCCCCGGTGGCCATGTGACCGCCGGTCTGGCGATCTACGACACCATGCAGCAGATCAAGCCCCCTGTTTCCACCTACTGTATGGGTATGTGCGCCAGCATGGCCTCCGTTCTCCTGGCCGCCGGGGCCAAGGGCAAGCGTTTCGCGCTCCCCAATTCCGAGATCATGATCCATCAGGGAAGCGCCGGCTTCCAGGGCGCCACCCCGGACATCGAGATCCAGTCGCGCTGGATTCTCCGCTCGGTGCGGCGGTTGAATCAGATTCTCGCCCACCACTGCGGCCAATCATATGAGAAAATAGCCAACGACACTCAGCGTGATTTCTTTATGACCGCCAAGGAAGCCAAAGACTATGGTCTCGTTGACGAGGTGCTCGTCAACGCCGATTTTCCGGAGCTCGCGGAGGACTAACCGCCATGGCCAACACGAAGCCGCCCCGCGTCCAGTATCGCTGCTCGTTCTGCGGCAAAAGCCAGGAGCAAGTCCACCGGCTTATCGCGGGGCCTGGCGGTGTGTATATCTGTGATGAGTGTATTGACCTCTGCCGCGAGATCATCGAGGAGGAGCAGGCGAACGCGCCCAAGCAAAAGCTTCCCATCACCAAGATTCCTCCGCCCAAACGTATTTTCGAGCAACTCAACCAATACGTGGTTGGGCAGAATCGCGCCAAGCGCGTGCTCTCGGTCGCCGTCTACAATCACTACAAGCGGGTAGCGGCCGGGATGCAGATCGATGATGTCGAACTGGGCAAGAGCAATATTCTCCTGGTCGGCCCCACCGGCTGCGGTAAAACCCTCCTGGCCCAGACCCTGGCCCGCATTCTGGACGTACCGTTCTGCATCGCTGACGCCACCGCGCTCACCGAGGCCGGGTACGTGGGCGAGGACGTGGAGAACATCCTTCTCCGTCTGATCCAGGCCGCCGACTTCGACATTCCTCGGGCCGAGAAGGGCATCGTCTATATTGACGAGATTGATAAGATCTCCCGGAAGTCTGATAACCCCTCGATCACTCGCGATGTCTCCGGCGAGGGTGTACAGCAGGCCCTGCTGAAGATTGTCGAGGGGACGATCGCCAACGTGCCGCCCCAGGGCGGGCGGAAGCACCCCCATCAGGACTTCATCCAGATCAATACCTCCAATATCCTCTTCATTTGCGGCGGGGCCTTCGAGGGGCTGGAGAAGATCATCGACTCCCGCGTTCACAAGCATCAGCGGCTCGGCTTCCGTGTCCCCGAGAGCACCGAGGAGCCGTCGGCGGCCCAGGCGGCTCAGCGCCACGTAATCCCCGAGGATCTGCTGGCCTACGGCCTGATCCCCGAGTTCGTCGGCCGCCTGCCCGTGGCGGTGATGCTGGAGGCGCTGGACGAGGATACGCTGATCAAGATCATGACCGAGCCGAAGAACGCGATTGTCAAGCAGTACAAGAAGTTCTTCGACCTGGATAAGGTGGAACTGGTTTTCACCAACGAGGCGATCCGCGCCACCGCCCGCGAGGCGCTCAAGCATAAGACCGGGGCCCGCGGCCTGCGCACCATCGTGGAAGAGGTGCTGCTGGACGTGATGTATGAGATCCCCTCGCGCCAGGACATCCGCCGTTGCCGGATCACCGAGAAGGTGATCCTCAAGGAGGAAACTCCCACCCTGGAGCCGATCCGCTTGCCCTCACGCGGCGATGACGAGGAGCTGATCGTCCAGGACGAGCCCGCCTGATCCTGCCCAGAGCAACAGAAAAGCCTCCCCTGGCATGGCCAGGGGAGGCTTTTCCTTTTGGAGGATATCGCGCCCCTGTTCGTGGGTGTATAAAGAACTGGGGGCCCGGAATCTCGCGCCGCCCCGTTCATATCAGAAAGGATCTCGCTGATGGTCGACCGAACCTGGCTGCTCCGGGCCGTGGGAACCCTGACCCTGGCTGCCGGTCTGTGCGTCCCATTTACCGGCGTCGCGCGGGCCCAGCCGTCCGCCGCGGGTCTCTGCATGGGCAAGGTGCATGTCAGTCCCAACCCCGTGCATGTGGGCGCCTGGCTCACCGTGAAGGGCACGGGCTTTACCTGCAAGGAACCCACCGGCGCCCTGTTCCCCACGGCATCGATGATTATCTTCCTCCCCAACTACGGTTTCGTGATCTACACCGCCCATGTGAGCCGTGGGAGCTATATGGTGCGGGTGCGTTTCCCGGCCAAACTGACCAACGCCTCCGCGATCATGGGCAAACCCGCCGTCTCGGTGGCCACCCATCCCGGCATCTACTACATCGATATCCGCCTGATGGACGTGGCCATGGACACCACGGAAGCGCAGGCACGATTTGTCGTGCTGCGGTAGAACCGAGATTGGCAAGCCTTCACCTCCCCGCCAAAGGCAGGGGGGTGAAGGCTTGGATGTACTCTAGATCGTCTCCAGGCGCCGCCCGATATACGTACGGATGTCGAGGCTGCCATCCTCCATCGGCGCGTAGTAGCCGGAATGGAAGGCACGGGAAGACAT
>DATBTL010000111.1:0-5355 GCA_036559345.1 Chloroflexota bacterium
CGTAGGATACACCCGCACATCGTCGGCGAAGGGATCGAAGGTGCCGCCGCTCCGCAGGTCGAACCGGGCGTGGTGCCAGTGGCAGGTGAGAATACCGCCCTGCACGGTTCCCTTGCTGAGGGGGAAGCCCATATGCGGGCAGCGATTGTCCACGGCATAGACCTCGTCGCCGGTGCAAAAGACGGCGACGCTCGGACCGCCGGACAGCACGGTGCAGCCCCGTTCCCGAAGGGTGGCCAACGGGCCGATCAAGGTCCACCCATCCAATCCCGATGGAGCAGGGTGTGGCTGCGTGCCAGCTTGGGGTCCGATGCTGTTGCTCATGGCTGATCTCCAAGTGGAATGTGGATCAGGCGCGACGGCATTGTCAACCTTTTGCAAACCTTCAGGCCGGCTATGCGGGCGCCCGGATCAGGCATTATGCACGCTCCGGCAGGTCCGCCGCACAGCGGAATCCGCCTGTTCCCTGAGTGTATAGCGTGTTATAGCCTACGCGCACCGATGCATGCCCCAGGACTTCCGGTCTACAATGGATCCGTCCAGGGCGGTTCTATCACGCGCCCCGGTCATGGTCCGGCGGCCAGTGCGACGCGGCAAGTGAGGGATTGGAGGTGAGTGCCGGCATGGTTGACGATCCGATCGCATTGACCAGCGGGGAGGCCAATCTCCTGACAGCCGTGCTCGATACCTTGCTACCGGGAGGAGAAGGCTTCCCAAGCGCCTCCGGCGCCGGCACCGGCGTCTTTCTGCTTGACCAGATCGGTCCCGGCGCGCGCCAAGAGTGGCTGCTCCCCCTGCTGACCGGCCTGGACGACGCGGCGGGCGGAGATTTCACGGTACGCACCGCCGAGCAACGCACCACGCTCCTCCAGCAATGTGAGGCCGTCCAACCGCTCCCGTTCGCGCGCTTGTTGGCTCTTGCCTACTACAGTTATTACGCCCAGCCTGCCGTGATCGCCGTAATCCAGGCCCTTGGTCACGACTACAACCAGACACCCCAGCCCCTCGGCTACGCCATGGCCCCCTTCGATCCCGTCAATCCCACCCACCTACCCGCCGTTCCACGCGGTACCTACAAGCGCACCCTCGACATGGCACGGGTGGTGATGCCGTGAGCGGGCGCCCCGGCGTATATCCCGACCCCGTGGACGTTCTGGTGATCGGCGCCGGCATGGGGGGCGCCGCGATCACCAAGTTCCTGGCCGAGGCCGGCATTTCGGTGGTCTGCTTGGAGCAGGGCCCCTGGGTGCGGCCCGATCAGCGGCCTCACTATTCCCCCAACTATGAGATCCAACGCACCAGCGGCAGTTGGCATACCTCGCCAAATGTCCGCCGCCTCGCCCATGATTATCCCGTGACCGGCGATTCGGTGGTGCCCCTCATGTACAACGGGGTCGGCGGCTCTACGATCCATTTCACCGGTACCTGGCCACGCTACCGGCCCTCCGATTTCCGGCGCGGCACCGAGCACGGCCTCTGTCCCGACTGGCCGATCACCTACGAGGATTTGCATCCCTTTTACGAGATCAACGACCACGAGATGGGCATCGCCGGATTGGCCGGCGACCCTTCCTACCCCGCTCGCGGCGCCCGCCAGACCCCACCCGTGCCGCCCGGCCGCACCGGCCAGATCGCGGCCCGCGGCTTCGAGCGCCTCGGATGGCATTGGTGGCCCTGCGACATGGCTATCGTCACCCAGCCCTACGACGGGCGCCAACCGTGCAACAATTGCGGCAACTGCCAGAGCGGCTGTCCCCACGGCAGCATCGCCAACACCGCCGTCACCTACTGGCCCAAGGCCCTGCGCGCCGGCGCCGACCTACGTCCCAACTGCCGCGTGGAGGAGATTACCGTCGATCCGGCGGGCCATGCGACCGGCGCCGCCTACATCGACCGCGCCACCGGCACTCGTTACCATCAGCGAGCAGAGATTGTAGTGGTCTGCTGCAACGGCATCGGCACGCCGCGGCTGCTGTTGGCCTCGCGCAGTGGCAAATATCCCGCCGGACTTGCCAACAGCTCCGACCAGGTAGGCCGCAACCTGATGCATCACGGGATCGCCATGGTGGAGCATTGGGTGCGGGAGCCCCTCGACAGCCACATGGGAGTCATGTCGGCCCCGTGCTTCTCCATGGAGTTTGCCGAGACCGATCCGGCGCGCGGCGCCGTCAATGGCATCGCTCTGGTGATTTGCCGCGATAACGGCGCCGGCTTCCAGGCCATGGGTTCGCTCACCGGGAATGTCGCGCCCTGGGGTAACGCCCACCACCGCTGGTTCAAAGAGCACTTCGACCATGTGCTCGGTGTGCTGGTCTATAGTGAGGATCTGCCGATGCCGGAGAACCGCGTCACCCTGGACCCCCAGGTTAAGGACAGCGACGGCATCCCGGCCCCCCATGTTGAGTACACGCTGCATCCCAACGACCGAAAGCTGTTGGACTTCGGGGTCGAGCGCGCCCTGGAACTGGGCGAGGCCATCGGCGCTTTTGAGTCCCGCGTGCAGCGCTACGCCACTCCAACCCGTGACTACCAACCGCCTGCCTGGCATCTGCTGGGCACCTGCCGGATGGGAGACGACCCGGCCACGTCCGTCACCAATAAGTGGCACCAGAGTTGGGACGTGCCCAACCTCTACATCTGCGATGGCAGTTCGGTGGTTACCAGCGCCTCGATCAACCCCACCAGTACGATCGGCGCCCTTGCCGTGCGTTGCGCTCACCACCTGCGCGATCACTTCGCCGAGCTGCGTCATGCCGTAAGGACAGCGGCCGATTAACCTGATGGCCTTTCACGGGCCATCGCGAGCAAGGGAGATGATCACCCATGGCTGAACTTGCCGTCTCAACTTGGAGCCTTCACCGGACCCTTGGCCCGACCTACCGCGATCTTGCGCTACGCGATACCCCACGCGCGGCGGAATATCCCTTCGGTCACGGCTCCATCTCCCTGCTGGATCTGCCCGCCGCCGTGGCGGCGCATGGCATATACCTGATCGAGGTCTGTCACTTTCATTTCCCGCGCATCGACCGAGTATACCTGGACATGCTCCGTGAGCGGATGGCCGCGGCCGGCGTGGGGCTGCAAACGCTGCTGATAGACGCGGGTGACATCAGTGCCGCCGATGACGAGGCCCGCGAACGCGACATGGCATGCATCCGTGACTGGATTGACGTCGCGTCGGCACTGGGCGCCCGGCAGGCAAGGGTGATCGCCGGCTACAGTCAGCCGGACGATGCGGCGGTACAAAGGTGCAGCATGGGTCTGAGGGCGCTAGCGCGTTATGGGGAAGAGCGGTCGGTGCGGATAATTACCGAGAACTGGCTGGCCCTGAGTATGCGCCCGGAGACCCTGCTCGCCATCCTCGCCGGTGCTGGCGTGGGTCTGTGCGTCGACTTCGGCAACTACAAGGGGCCGGACAAGTACGACGATCTGCGACGAATCCTCCCGAAGGCTACCTCGATCCACGCCAAGGCGGACTTCCCCGAACCTGGGCGGATGGATACCGTAGACTTCCGGCGCTGCTTGGATCTGGCGCGCGCGGCGGGGTTTGGCGGCCCGTACGTGCTGATCTTCGACAGCGCGGGGGATGAATGGACACATCTTGAGCAGATGATCGAGGTGGTGCGGCCGTACCTCTCCGCTTCGGATACGGTGGCGGGCGGCGCTCGAATTAGGGAGACTCGGAACGATGTCAGACCATGAGAGTAGCGCACTGGCACGAAACTGGCCAGTGGGAACAGAACTCACGCAGCTCCAGGATTTCAGACACTATCGACACTACTACTTACGCGTGAACACACAGGCGGCGACTCGCCTCACCATGGCGACGTTCCTGGCCGGTTTGACCTTCGCCACATTCGCTGCGTTGATCTCTACGGCGCAGGTTGATGCTGCCCACCTTAACCTCCAACAAAGTGCCGCGGCCATCTTGCTCGGCGTGGGGGCCATTGCCTTCTTGCTGGCGACTGTCAGCACGTACGCGGCACTGCAACGACTGAACGATGTCTCCCCAAGCACATTGGACCTGTTCAAGACGGCTACCCCGGTGTCGTTTGCGTTCGATGATGGGGAGCGTCTGCGCTATGCATACAACGCCTACAGCGAGAGCTCGGCTTTCATCCCTTGCGGGTTGTTGCTGCTTCTTATCAGCATGCCGTTCATCGGCTTCCATCTTCGTAGCCCGATCGGGCCAATCGTCCTCATCGCGCTGATTCTGGGCACCATTCTCCTGCGGACGTCGTGGCGCATTACATTCGATGTCGGACAGCGCCAACGACAGGCCGCCAAGATGGGCTTCATCCGAGCCGAGAGCCCAGCAGGCGACGTTGCTTCTACATAAGGATAGGCTAGGCCCGCTGCTGAACAGGCGCCGACACCGCGCCGCCGGCATCGGCTGCCCATGCGTGCTGATCCAGTATGGGTGACTCGTCTCCACGCGCGCCACGATCGGGCCCTGCCTCCCGGCATAGCTGGTGATTCGCGGCCGGTAGCCGATGCTGCGATAGAATGAAGAGAAACACTTGAGAGGGGAGTGGTATGACCAGATCGCTGGGGCGTTACATCGTCGTCGACACGGATATCTGCCATGGGAAGCCCACATTCGCGGGGACGCGCATCCTCGTCGCCGATGTTCTGGAGCAGGTAGCCAGTGGCATGGCCTGGGAGGCGATCGTCGACGATTGGCGGGGTGACGTCAGCAAAGAAGCTATCGCCGAGGCCGTGCGTCTGGCCCGTGATGCCTGGTTGACCCAGGAGCCGGCACTCGTCGCGGGATGAATCTTCTCGACGAGAACATTCCCGAGCACCAGCGGTAGCTCCTGCGTGGGTGGCGCGTCCTTGTGCGTCAGATCGGGGCCGACGTGGGGCACAAGGGGATCGCTGACGATGCTATCATCGTGCTGCTTCATCAGCTGTCGCGGCCCACGTTCTTCACGCGCGACGACGACTTCTATCAGAAGGCTCTTTGCCACCCGGCCTATTGCTACGGGTTCCATGTCTTGATCTAGTTCTCGTGCGGTTCGGCCCAGCAGCCGCGCGAGGTCACCCCCTTCGGGCAGCACCCGATTTACCTCATCCGCGATACCGACAGCTCGTTCGGCCCGGCGTTCTCGCGCCTTGCCGCGAACAGCGGCGTGGAGATCCTCTGGGCGGCGTACCACGTGCCAAAGATGAACGCCTCGGCCACCTCCTCATTGTGGGAGAGGCCCCCTGCGGCGTGCCATGCGGAGCTATGTCCCCTAACTCAATGCGGGGCGCCCTCGTCAGGCCATCCAGCAGGTCCCCGCACCAGGACAGCGGGCGTGGAACAAGCAACGGCGAGAGGGGCACCTGGAGGCCATGCCGATCCTGGGTGGC
>DATBTL010000112.1:0-11843 GCA_036559345.1 Chloroflexota bacterium
GCCTTGTTGAGCGGCGGTTCCACCCAAACGGTCGGATACAAGACCAACGCGAAACTTGCCACCAAGGCCCTGGCCGAGCATGCTACTCCTGGTCTGGTGGTCGATGAGACGTCCTATCCTTATCCCGATTACCTGACCTCCTTGAAGACGGCTTTCGCCAGCGGCACCGAGCCCGACGTGGTCGACCTGCAGCCGGGAGCCATGATTCAGGAGTATCAATCCTATCTGGTGCCAATCAATGCCCTGGCCGCCAAGGCATGGGGTCCCAACTGGAAAAGTCGGTACGAGTCTATTGGGATCCGCGAAGCCATGGGGCCCAAACCCAGTGGCGGGCTTGTCTATGGTCTCCCCGCCGATATCTTCGACGGCACCGGTCTCTATTACAACCGAGCGATCTTCGCCAAATATGGGCTCTCGGTGCCCAAGACCTACGCCGAGCTGAAGCATGTCGCCGACGTGCTCAACAGTCACGGCATCATCCCGATTGCCTGGGGTGCCAAGGACCAATGGCCCAATCAAGACTGGTACCTGATGGTGGCCGAGCAGGTGGCGCCGGGGGTGTGGGATAAGGCGCAGGCCGGGGTCGCCAAGTTCACCGACCCCGGTCTGGTCCAGGCGCTCCAGATCCTGGTCAAGATGCAGACCGACAAAATCTTCGGCCGTTCAAGCTGGGCCAGTACCCAGTATCCCGAAGCTCTGACTCTCCTGCAGACCGGACGCGCGGCAATGTGGGCCTCGGGTTCCTGGGACGCGGCGACCGTCTGGGGCTTTAAGAATCACAATGACTTCTCGTTGATGCCGATGCCCAGGCTCGCCCCGAACGCCGGTCCGGGGCATCTGTTCGGCGGGGTCAATTTCGTGATGGCCATCACCAAGGCGGCAAAGGATCCGGTCGCGGCGTTCAAACTTGCCGCCTGGCGAGCCGGCGCCGCCGGTCAGCAGCAAATCGCCATGAACCGGTGGGGTTATCTTTCGAGCGTCAAGGGAGTGAAGGGTACCTTTCCCTGGGATAAGGACTTCAACAGCCGGGTATGGACGCAATGGACGGCGGGGCTGAGCACGGCGATTGACCGCCAGCCCAAGTCGGCCGCGGTCTCGCAGGCCCTGATGGACGCGGTCGCGGCCGCGTCCACCCAGGGGGAAGATCCGGCGAAGGGCATGGCCGCGGTTCAGGCGGCCTACGGGAAGTAGCACGACCGTCTCTCCGGGTGCGCGCCACCGCGCATCCGGAGAGACGGCGCCATGGTGACAGGGAGTCTGGACTGATGTCGCTTTCCCGCATGCCTCCTTTAGGTCTCGCGCCCACGCGGCGGGCCCTGCTCGGGGCTGCGTTCTACCGTCGATCCTCATGGGTCAATCTGGCCTTCATCCTCCCTGCCCTCGTGGTGTTTTGCGCCTTTATCGTCTACCCGGTACTTTCGGTTCTGGATCTGAGCCTGTATCGCTGGGACGGCCTGGCGGGGCCACGAGTTTTCGTGGGGCTTGCCAATTTCCATGACGTGCTCTTTGCCGATCCGATCTTCTGGGTGACGCTACGGAATACGGCGATCTATCTTGTGGTCGGTTCGGCGCCCTGTATTGTGATCGGTTTCCTCCTGGCCTGCTGGCTGCGCAAATCAGGATTGGTCGGCCGTATCCTGCGATCCGTTGTCTTTCTGCCGTACGTCGTGCCGGCGGTGGTGGTGGCCCAGATCTGGGCCTGGATTCTGCAGCCCGATTTCGGGACGCTGAATTCCTTTCTCACCCAGATCGGCCATCCGGAGTGGGCCCTGGTCTGGCTGGGGAGCGCCAATCTGGCCATGCCCACGGCGAGCCTGATCGCGGCCTGGGCGGGGTTTGGCTTCACCACCGTGGTCTATCTGGCCGGCGTCGGCCAGATTCCGGAAGAGATCTTCGAGGTGATGCGGCTCGACGGCATTGGGCCGATCCGCCGGATGTTCTCGGTCCTCTTCCCGCTGCTGGCCCGCCAAACGGTGACCCTGACCATCCTCAGCGTGACCAACGCCCTGCGTGAGTTCACCTTCCTCTATGTCCTGACCAAGGGCGGCCCCGATCACCAGACTGAATTGCCGTCGCTGCATATCTTCGACGAGGGATTCAATCTGTTTCAGCAGGGCTACGCGAGCGCCCTGGCTACCGTGCTGTTCGCAATCACCCTGGCGATCACCGCCGGCCAACTCTGGTTCTACCAGCGGGTTGGCGACTTCTAGGATGGGGAGAGCACCATGCATCCTGCCTTAAGGATGAGACGGCGGCCGTGGTCGGCGATCTGGTTCGTGCCGCGCTGGGCCCTGATCGTCGCCGGGTGCCTGCTCTATCTCTTTCCCCTGATCGATGCTCTCGGCACGGCGATCAAGGCAAACGGCACCAGCATCACCGATCTCTCGATCATTCCCGCCAATCCGCGGTGGGACAATTTCATCTACGTTATCCAGCAGACGAGCCTGCCCATCTACTTCAAGAACAGCATCATCATCACCAGCTTGACGGTCCTTCTCGTGGTCGGTTTCGGCGCGCTCGCCGGCTTCGGCTTCTCACGGTTGGATTTTCCCGGGCGGCGTACCCTCTACGTGGTCTTTCTTTGCGGTCTGATGGTTCCCGTGGTCGTAATCGTGGTGCCGTTGTTCCAGATGGTGCGGCTTTTTGGCCTCTTCAATACATACGGCGCCCTGGTTGGGCCCTATGCCGCCCTGGGGTTGCCGCTCAGCATCATGGTCTCGCGGAGCTTCTTCGACGGCGTTCCCAGCGCGCTGGAGGACGCGGCGCGCATTGATGGCTGCACGAACTGGCGCATTTTCCTCAGCGTGATGTTGCCGATCGCCAAACCGGCGCTGATCGCCGTGGCCGTGCTTCAGGCGGTGAGCAGCTGGAACGAGTTTCTCCTGGCCTTGCTTTTCATGACCCATGACGACATGCGCACGGTGCCGCTCGCGATCATCCCTTTCATTGGCCAGTTCGGCAATCAAACGGAGTATATGTTTGCCACCCTGCTCCTCATTTCGGTCCCGCCACTGCTTCTGTTCGTGTTGCTCCAGCGATACTTCCAGATTGGGCTGACGACAGGGTCGGTGAAGGGCTAGCGTAGGTTCACGGAAGGATTGGATATGCAACGGGTAGCCTTCGTTCTCAAGGTGAAACCGGGACACGAACCCGAGTACAAGCATCGTCATGAGCACATTTGGCCCGAAATGAGCACGGCGCTGACGGCCGCCGGGATGCGCAACTACAGCATTTTCCGCCTGGGTACCCAATTGATTGCCTATTGCGAGGTCGACGATTGGCGGGAGACCCTGCGCTGTCTCAACGCCAGCGAGGTCAACGCGCGGTGGCAAACCTACATGTCCGACATCCTGGAAGTGCCGCTTGATCCGGAGACCGGTTCGTTCCTCCTTCTGGAGGAGATGTTCCACCATGCGTAGGTGCTAAGCCTCACTTATGTATGACACCCAACCGTGCGGACCCGCCGCGGGGCGGTACCCGGTGCCCCTACAAAAACTGACCTTGTATTGCGGTGTAAGGAGATCAGAGATCATGGTGAGCGAGATTCCGCGCCCGACTCCGCAATCCGACGACCCCGGCCGGACCACGGCCCGCGGGCGGGTCGGACTATTCAGCATCGGGCTTGCCGCGTATTGGCCGCAGTTCCCCGATTTACGGCAGCGCCTTGAGGGTTACGCGACTCAGCTCGCAGGGCGTCTCGAAGCCTGGGCGGACGTCGTGCCCGGCGGTCTGGTCGACGATGCCGAGGGCGCCCGCGCGGTCGGTGAACACTTCTCCCGCGAGGGCGTGGACCTGATCCTCTTGCACGTCGCCACTTACGCCACCTCATCACAGGTGCTGCCCGCCGTTCAGCGGACCGGGGTACCGGTGGTTATCCTGAACCTACAGCCGATCGCCGCCCTGGACTACGCCAACACCGATACAGGCGAGTGGTTGGCCAATTGCTCCGCCTGCTGCGCGCCGGAACTGGCAGGCGCCTTCAGCCGGGCCCGCGTTCCGTTCCAGGTCGTATCCGGGCTGCTCACCGGCGAGGACGGCAGCCGGGCCTGGCAGGAGATCCAGGCGTGGTGCCGCGCCGCCGGGGCGGCGCGCGCCCTGCGCAAGGCCCGGATCGGTTTCCTGGGTCACACCTATCCCGGGATGCTCGACCTCTATTCCGATTTCACGCAGCACCACGCCCAACTGGGCCTGCATATCGAGGTGCTGGAGATGGACGAGCTGCAGGCGCATGTGGCGGCGGTAACCCCGGCCGCGCTGGAGGCGACGATCGCCGATACGAGGGCCATGTTCGAGATCGACCGATCGGTGGACGAGGAGGTCTTGCGCTGGTCGGCCCAGGTAGCAACCGGCATGGCTACCCTGGCGACGGAGCAGCGGCTGGACGGCCTGACCTACTACTATCGTGGCCGCGGCCCCCTGGAGGACCTGGGCGCGGCGCTGATCCTGGGCGGCTGCTGGTTGACCTCACGCGGTATCCCTTGCGCCGGCGAGGGCGATCTGAAGAACGTCGTGGCCATGCTGCTCATGGATCGGCTGGGAGCCGGCGGATCCTTCACCGAGTTCTATGCCATGGATCTGCGCGAGGGTTTCATGCTCATGGGCCATGACGGCCCGGGACACATCGCGATCAGTGACAGCCGGCCGATCTTGCGCGGTCTGGGCCTCTTTCACGGCAAGGCCGGGCAGGGCATCTCGGTTGAGTTCAGCGTGAAGACCGGGCCGGTGACCATCCTGGGCCTGACCCAAACGGCGGACGGACGGCTCAAGCTGCTGGCGGCGGAAGGTGAATCGCTGCCCGGCGAGATCCTGCGGATCGGCAACACCAACAGCCGCCTGCGCTTTGCCCTCCCGCCCGACGAGTTCGTGGATCGCTGGTGCCAGGAGGGACCGACCCATCACGTGGCCCTGGGCGTGGGGCATCTGGCCGGCGTGCTGGAAAAGGTGGGCAAGCTGTTGGGACTCGAATCCGTGACCGTGAAATAGTCGGGCGGGCCCGCGCCTTTGCCTCCTTTTTCGCATACTATCTCACCATGGCCACACCATTCATGCCCGGTTGAGCCGACGGGCCGGGCCATGGTACCTTGATAGGGATCCGGGAACTTAGCCGATGCGCGGGAAAGAAGGCCGATGGAGTTTCGCGACTACTACGCGACCCTGGGGGTCAAGAAGGACGCCTCGCATAAGGCGATCCGCTCCGCCTTTCGGAAGCTCGCGCGCGAGCACCATCCCGACGTTAATCCCGAGAACAAGGAGGCGGAGGCGCGCTTCAAGGAGATCAACGAGGCGCACGACGTGCTCTCGGACCCGGAGAAGCGGAAGCTGTATGACCAGCTTGGGGCCCGCTGGCGGGAGTATGAACAATACAGGGCCGGCGGGGGGACGGCGACCCCGGCGGAGTTCGCCCGCGCCACCTCGGGCGCCGCGTCCGGGGCCGGTCCGCGGACATCCTCCGGCTACCGGACGGCCTCCGAGGACGACCTGCGGGATATGTTCGGCCAGGAAAGTCCCTACTCGGACTTTTTCGGCGATCTCTTCGGGAGCGCCGGAGGGAGCCGGGGCCGGAGCGGGCCCAGCAAGGGGAGCGATGTGGAGGCGGAAGTGACCGTCTCGTTGGCGGACGCCTTCAACGGCACCACCGTCACGTTTACCCTTACCGGCCCGTCAGGAGTGGCCCGGACGATCGAGGCCGCCATTCCCCGTGGGGTGCGCGACGGATCGCGGGTGCGGCTGGCCGGCCAGGGCAATCCGGGGCGCAACGGCGGCCCGGCGGGCGACCTCTATCTGGTCGTCGCGGTGACCCCGCATGAGCGGTTCCGGCGCGAGGGCGATAACCTGCGGGTGGAGGCGCCGGTGAATCTGACTACCTGTATGCTGGGGGGCGAGGTCCATGTGCGGACCCTCAGGGGGAGCCGGCTGGCGGTGCGGGTGCCCCCGGAAACCCAGAACGGGACCACCATTCGCCTGCGGGGCCAGGGGATGCCGCGGCTCAAGAACCCTGCCACCGCCGGTGATCTGTTTGTCGAGGTACACGCGGTGCTCCCGACCAGGTTGACGTCGGACGAGCGGGAGCTGTTCGTCCGCCTGGCCGAACTGCGGGGCGAGCCGCTGGCCGCGGGAGGGGCGGCATAATGTCAACCACCTACTACAGGATCGAGACGGTATGCGAGGTGCTGGAAATGCCGCGGGCGCAACTGCGCCGCTACGAGCGGGTCGGCTTGCCGACGCCGAGTGGCGAAGGAGAGCGGCGCCCGGCTGCCCGCCGCTACACCGAGGAGGACGTGCGGCGGATTCGCCGGATCCGGAGGATGGAGCGTGACCTGGGACTGAACATGGCCGGCCTGGAAGTGGCGATCCGCTTACTGGATCAGATAGAGGAACTGCGGCGGCAACTGGCCGAACGCTCGTGACCAAGGCGCCTTGACCTTCCCCCAGCGAAAGTGTGTAGACCGTGACATCTCCCGCAAGCCGGCGCGCCGGCGAGAGCACGCATCCGCCGCGACCGGACGAGTACGCGGTGCTCGACCGCATCCAGCGCCGGGTCCTCTGGCTCTCTACCTATATGGTGCACCACGCCAATCACCTGCGGCCCAATGCCGGCGATCTGAAAGTGGGGGGGCATCAAGCTTCCTCGGCCTCGATTGTCTCTATCCTGACCGCCCTCTACTTCCACCATCTTGGCCCGGGCGATCGGGTCAGCGTCAAGCCGCATGCCTCGCCCGCCTATCATGCCGTCCAATACCTGCTCGGTAATCTGGATCGGGCCTATCTGCCCAGCTTGCGGGAGTTCGGCGGGCTGCAAGCCTACCCGAGCCGGACCAAGGACCCCGACCCGGTTGACTTCAGTACCGGCTCGGTCGGTCTCGGCGCCGTCGCCCCGATCTTCGCCGCCGCGGCGGCCCGTTACGCGAGCGCGCGTTTCGGCCGGGTCACGTCGCGCCGATTCGTGGCGATTGTCGGCGACGCCGAGTTGGACGAAGGAAACGTCTGGGAAGCGGCGGTCGAGGAGGCCCTGGCCGGTCTCGACAATGTGATGCTGATCGTCGACCTCAATCGGCAGAGCCTCGATCGGATTGTTCCCGGCGTCCGTGCCGCTCAGCTGAAAGGACTCTTCGCGGCCGCGGGCTGGCGGGTATTCGAGGCCAAATATGGGCAAAAGTTGCGCCAGGTCTTCCAGGGCGCCGGGGGCGCCGCCCTGCGACGGCGCATCGACGAGATGAGCAATGAGGAGTATCAGAGCCTCCTGCGCCGTCGTGGACCTGAGTTGCGCGCGCGCCTGACCCGTCCCGCTGGTCTGGATGCCCCGGAGGATCTCGATATCGCGAAAGCCCTGCACGGCACGCCCGACGAGACCCTCCACGAGTTGCTGGGTAGCCTGGGCGGACACGATCTGGCCGAACTGTTGCGCGTTTTCGCCGAGGTCGACGGGACCCCTGATAACCCACCAACCGCGCCGGCGGTCGTCTTCGCCTATACGATCAAGGGATGGGGTCTTCCGTTCGCGGGCGATGCCCACAACCACTCCATGCTTCTGGGGGCCGCCCAGATTGCGACGCTCGCGGGGGATCTGGGGATCGCGGAGGGCGCCGAATGGGACGCCTTCCCGGCCGACTCGCCCGAGGGGCGCTGGTGCCGCGCGGCGGCGGCCCGCCTCCGCGCCTCTTCGGGTGAGCCGGAGCCGCTGGTGGCCGCCGACACGATCCCGGCCGGCCTTGGCCTCTCCTTCCCAAAGCAGCTCTCGACCCAGGAAGCGCTGGGCCGTATCCTCCCACGGCTGGCGGATATACCGGCTCTCGGCGCGCGCGTAGTCACGGCCGCGCCAGACGTCTCGATCTCGACGCACCTGTCGAACTGGGTGAGCAAGGTGGGTGTCTTCGCGCCGCGAGAACCGCGGGATTATCAGGAAGACGCGCGGCGTGTCTTGCGTTGGCTTCCCGGTCCGACGGGGCAGCATATCGAGCTGGGCATCTCTGAGATGAACTTGTTCCTTCTGCTTGGGCAGCTCGGCCTCAGCTACGAGATTTCCGGCCAGCAGCTTTTCCCGATCGGCACGGTCTACGATCCCTTCGTCTGCCGGGGCCTGGACGCGCTCATCTACGCCCTCTACAACGGTGCCAAGATCATCTTTGCCGGCACGCCGTCGGGCGTGAGCCTGAGCCCGGAGGGGGGCGCTCACCAGTCGACGGTAACCGCGTCGCTGGGGATCGAGCTTCCCAACCTCGACTATTACGAGCCGGCATTCGCCGCCGAGGTGGAGTGGATCCTGCTCGCGGCGCTGCGCGCGTGCTGTGACCGGGTGGGAGGACGTTCCACGTACCTCCGTCTTTCGACCAAGCCGATTGACCAGAACCTGATGGCGGGACCGCTGAACCGGCTCGGCGAGGCGGAGTTGCGCCGCCAGGTTCTGGCGGGGGGCTACCGGCTGATCGAGGGGCTCGACGTGCTGCCCAACGCAACCGCGGCCCAGAGAGTCCAGATCATTACGAGCGGGGCAATGGCGCCGGAGGCCGTGGAGGCGGCTGCTCGCCTAGCCGAGGAAGAGATCGCCGCCACGGTTATTCACGTGACCAGTCCCGGCCGCCTCTTCTCGGCCCTCCGCGAGGCGCGGAGTCGTAGGCGCCACGACGCGCACGATAGCTCCCTGCCCGCTCGGCTCGGCCATCTGAGCACGCTCTTGCCGGACCAGGAGCGGCGCTTCCCGATCGTCACCGTGCAGGACGCCTCGGCCCATAGCCTGGCCTTCCTGGGCAGTGTCCACGGGGCGCCGACCGTCCCCCTCGGGGTTGACGAATTTGGTCAGTCCGGCGCGCCCAGCGACCTGTATCGCCATGCCGGGATAGGGGTCGAGGATATCATTGCCGCCACCTATTTGGCGCTGGAACTGGGCCAGGAGGCGTGAGGTGGCGCGGCCGGCTAGGCCGCGAGCAATCGGCGAATCGTGGCGACCAATTCCTCGATATCGTAGGGTTTGCGAAGGTAGGCATCCGCGCCGGCCTGGCGTACCTCCGGGGAATCGGCGACGGCCGAGAGCACCAGGATCGGCACCTGGGGCCCGTACCGCTCGCGGGTCGCGGCAAGGACGCGATCACCGCCCACCTTCGGGAGTCGCCAGTCGAGGATCAGCAGGGCCGGACACTGGCGCGCCAACCAGTCCAGGGCCTCCTGCCCATCCGCCTTGAGAATGACGAGATAGCGCTCGTAGTCGAGCAGCATCCCGAGCACATCCAGCAACTGGGGGTTATCCTCAACCACCAGGATCGGCTGCCGCGCGCTTGCGGTTGCCTGTTCGCTCCGCCTGGGATCCACTGTCTTACCCGCGCCCATCACTCTCCGCTCTTCCCTCAAAGGTACCTGATAGCCCAAGTAATGTCGCGGACAGTTCCTACGGGTTTGCCCTTTACCGCCAGGTAAACCCCACGCTATGATACGCTCATGGCACGCACCACGAATAAGCGCGCGCGCGGCGACGGTGAATTGGGCGCCCGTATCCGGCGGCGGCGAAAAGCCCTGGGCCTGGCCGCCAAGGATCTGGCGCGCGCGGCCGGCGTGAGCCCTTCGTATGTCTCGCAACTTGAACATGGCACCCAGGAGCGTCCGTCCCTGGACGTGGTACATGCCCTGGCCGTGGCGCTTGGCCTCTCGTCGGCCGAGCTGTTCGGCGAACCGGTGGCCGTGGCCCTACCGCCCACGATCCCTCCGGTGCTGGCGGCCCTAGCCGGGGATCTCGGCCTGGACGCGCGGACGACCGAGATGCTGGCCGGTATCCACATCGATGGCCGGCAGCCCCGGACGCATGACGGCTGGCTGCTGATCATATTGGCCATTCGTCATGCCTGCGTGGCCGACACGGCCGCATCCCCGGTAGCGGCCAGCGGATAGAGTCACCGCGACCGGAATCGACGGCGATGCAATCACCATCCTAAGCAGGCGAGCCAGGGGCGCGGGCCTGGAGACCCGCGCCCCTGGCTCGCGCACTATGTTCGCCGACTCAGGCACTCTCCGGCAGCAGCAAGCAGCGATCGACAGGGAAGTGGACCCAGACGCGGGTCGCCGGCGCCCGCTGGGCGGTGAGCACGTTCAGGCTGATCTCGGCCGTCACCTCGACCACATGCCGCCAGCGCCCGCCCAGGTATTCACTATGCACCACGTTGCCCGCCAGTTGATTGCCCCCCTCACCGGATTCGGGCCCCGCGAAAAGGGCGCCATCCTCGGGGCGCAGGAGGACCATGCCCCGGTCAGCCAGTTGCGGATGCGCGACCCCCCTCAGACACCAGTCCCCATGATGGACCGCCGGCAACCCGTCCTGACCGACCCGTACGTCGCCCGCCACGAAGTTGGCCGCCCCCAAAAAGCCCGCGATGAAGGCGCTTGACGGCCGCGCGTACAGATCCTCAGGGGTGCCGATCTGCGCCACGCGCCCGTCGCGCATGACCACGATCGTGTCGGACATCGCCAATGCCTCGATGCGGTCGTGCGTGACGTAGATAGTCGTTATGCCCTGTGCTTTCAGCAGGCGCACCATCTCGATGCGCATCTCCTCGCGCAGGGCCGCGTCCAGGTTGGAGAGCGGCTCGTCGAGCAGCAGCAGACGTGGCCGTGACGCCAGCGCCCTTGCGATGGCGACGCGCTGTTGCTGCCCGCCCGAGAGTTGATCGGGATAGCGATGGTCCAGGCCATCGAGGTGTACCAGGGCCAGCATCTCGGACACGCGGGCGGCGGTTGCCTGGTGTGAGAGGCGGCGCAGCCGCAACCCGAAAGAAATGTTCTGGGCCACGGTCATGTGCGGCCAGAGGGCATAGTCCTGGAATACCATACCGATATCGCGGTTTTCCGCCGCCACGTCGTGGCGTTTGTCGAAGACGACATTGCCATGGATCGCGATGGTGCCGGCGTCGGGTCGTTCCAGTCCGGCCAACATGCGCAACACGGTCGTCTTCCCGCTCCCCGAGGGGCCAAGCAGGGCCATCAATTGCCCATCGGCCAGCGAGAAACTGACGTCCGAGACGGCCAGGGTTGTGCCGAACCGCTTGACCAGGTTAGAAACTTCGACGGGCATGTGCCCTCCCTCCCCGCGCGCGCAAGGCACGCGTGGCGCCGGCAATAAGCAGGGCGGCCAGGGCCACGAGCGCAATCGCCACAATGGTCATAGCCGTGCCGGGCCCCTGCCGATAGTGACTATATTGGTTAATGATCTGCACCGATAAGGGCGGCTCGCCCGCTGGTTGCAGCAACTCCGAGGCCGGCAACTCGAAGAGTGTCCCCGTGAAGTTGAGCATCCAGGTAGAGAGCAAGGCCGTGGCGACCACCGGCAGGACAATATGGCGGAAGAGTTGGGCCGTGGTCGCGCCGGCCATCCGTCCCGCTTCGAGCAGATGGTCGCCCACCTGCGCCAGGGCTCCGCCCGCCAGACGGGCGCTGAAGGGGAGCGCCTCGGCGACGTAGGCTACCAGCAAGAGTCCCAGGGTGCCGTACGGGGTACCGCCGAAAACGTTCTGCATCCAGGGCTGGTTCCAGGCGAAAATGTAGCCAACCGCCAGCACGATCCCAGGGATGGCCAGGGTCACCACGGTCAGCAGCCGGAGGAACGCCCGTCCCGGCACGCGGGTACGCTCGACTACGAAGGCGACCGCCGCGCCGAGTAAGGCCGCGAGCGTCGCGGCTCCCACCGCGAGCATCGCGCTGCGCTCGATCGCCGGCAGGGCTTCCCCGCCCGCGTCCAGCGCGGCCTGATAGTTTGCCAGGGTAAAATTGCTCGCCACCAGGCCGTCACCCAGATTCCGCATGAACGACATCGCCAGGGTGGCCGCCAGGGGAAGCAGCAGGGCCGCGACAAAGAGCAGGCTCAT
>DATBTL010000113.1:0-10941 GCA_036559345.1 Chloroflexota bacterium
GAGCAGGGGACGCTGACCCTGGCCGGTGATGTCCATTCGTGGACGGAGCGGCGGGCCATTCTCGGCGCCGCCGGCCACGTTCCCGGCGTCCGCGAAGTGTCCGACCACCTGCGCTTCCGACCCCAGTACTGACTCGGCAGCCGGGACTCGGGACCACGATCAAAGCGAGGGTCCGAGGGATGCATCCCTCGGACCCTCGCTCTTCGTCTCCCCCGTCCTTCTGGTTGACGCCCCCTTGAGAGGAGAGAACCCACATGTCCACCACGGCCACCGACTACGCGCTGTTACGGGATGGCGGCCAGGTGCTGCTCCGAGCCGCCCGCAAGGAAGATCGCTCTCGCGTCGAGGCGATGTTCCGGCACCTGGCCCCTGGCCATCTGGCCATGCGCTTCCATTCGAGCGGGCGGAGCGTGAATGACTCCATGATTGATGTGGCGCTCGGTGGTCACGCCCTGGTGGCGGAACTTGGCGGTGACCTGGTCGCCCTTGCCTCCTATTATCCGCTTCGGGATCCGGGCAGCGCGGAAATGGCGATTGTGGTAGCGGACACGGAGCACCGTCGGGGACTGGGCACCGCGCTCTTCGAGCGACTGGCCCAGGACGCGCGGGCGGCCGGTATCCGCCGATTCCTGGCCCTGGTTCAGGCGAACAATTCGGCCATGCTGGCCTTGCTGGATCACCTCGGGTTTGGCCGGACCCGTCACCTTGATGGCGGCGTCGTCGAGGTGTCCGTGGACCTGCGCCCGGATCCCGCCTACCTGGCCCGTTTCGATGCCCGGCGCCATACCGCCGCCCTGGCATCGCTGGAACCCCTGTTCCGCCCCCGTGCCGTGGCCGTGATCGGCGCCTCTCGACGCGCCGGGACGATCGGCAACGCGGTCTTTCATAATCTCCTGGCCGGTGGATTCGCCGGAACGGTCTATCCCGTGCATCCCACGGCCCCGGCCATCGGTTCCGTCCGGGCCTATGCCTCGGTGGCGGCGATCCCGGAACTGGTCGATCTCGCCGTGATCGTGGTTCCGGCGGCCGCCGTGTTGGCGGTGGCCGACGAGGCGCTCACGGCGGGAGTCCGGGCCCTGGTGGTGATCTCGGCTGGGTTCGCCGAGGCGGGCGAGGCGGGCACGCACCGGCAAGCGGCCCTTCTTGATCTGTGTCGTACTCATGGCGCCCGCCTGGTGGGGCCGAACTGTATGGGGGTACTGGCGCGAGACGGGGAAAGCACGATGAACGCAACCTTCGCGCCCAGCCTGCCGCCGGCGGGCCCGGTAGCGATCGCCTCCCAATCGGGCGCCCTGGGGATCGCCATTCTGGAGCAGGCGCGCTCGCTCGGACTCGGGATCGCCTCCTTCGTCTCGGTCGGCAACAAGGCCGATCTCTCGTCCAATGACTTGATCGAATACTGGGAGGAAGATCCTACCGTCCGACTGATCGTGCTGTATCTGGAGTCGTTCGGCAATCCCCGCCGCTTCGCCCGGATCGCCCGCCGGGTGGGCGCGCATAAACCAATCGTCGCCGTGAAGGGTGGGCGTGGCGCGGCGGGACGGCGCGCGGCTGCCTCGCATACGGCCGCGCTTGCCGGTTCCGAGGTCGCGGTGGACGCCCTCTTTCGCCAGGCAGGGGTGATCCGCTGCGACACGCTGCAAGAACTATTCGAGGTCAGCACGCTACTGGTCCACCAGCCTTTGCCGGAGGGTAACCGCGTGGCCGTGCTAACCAACGCGGGCGGCCTCGGCATTCTGTGTGCCGACGCCTGCGAGGCAAGCGGGCTGGTCCTGCCCGCGCTGACCGAGGAGACCACCCAGGCGCTGTGTGCCCTGTTGCCGCCCGAGGCGGCGGTGGCCAATCCGGTGGACATGCTCGCCTCGGGCCCACCGGCCGGTTCTGTTGGGTTCAGAGGAGATCGGGTAGGATAGAAGCTGTGCAGAGCGAGCGGAGAGGGAGAACCATGCAGTGCGTCCAGTGTGGCAGCCACCACCTCGGCAGGGCCGGGCGTGACCGAGAAGGGCACCAGCGTCACCGCTGCAGCACCTGCGGCCGGCGACAGACCGAGCGCTCCGCCTCCGCTTTTGCCGGCTATCGCTTCCCGGACGACATCATCGCCCTCGCTGTAGGGTGGTACCTCCACTATCGGCTGCCCTATGCCGATGTCGCTGAACTCCTGGCCGAGCGTGGGGTCTACGTGGATGCGTCGACCATCTTCGATTGGGTGCAGCAGTTCACGCCTTTGTACCAGGGGGTGGCGCGGCCGTACCGGCATCGTCCTAGAGGAAGATGGAGTATCGACGAGACGTATGTCAAGGTCGCGGGGGTGCCCTGCTACGTCTTTCGCGCTATCGACGAGCTTGGCCAGGTGATCGATGTCTACGTCAGCCCCCGCCGGGATACCGAGGCAGCGACGAGGTTCCTCACCCAAGCAGTGGCGAACACGGACTGCCGACCGCATACCACCACGACCGACAAGGCAGCCATCTACCCGCCAGCGTTGCGCATCGTCCTGCCGGAGGTCCTGCACATCACAGGTAAGCAGGAACAACAAGCCATTGAACGTGACCACGGGCACCTCAAAGGTCGCTACCGATCGATGCGGGGATTCAAGCGCCTGCGCACCGCGCAGATCGTCTGCTCAGGGCACGGCTTTGTCCGGAATCCGCGCCAGGGGTTCTACCGGCTTGGCCTGCGTATGGGTGATCCGCGCATCCCCCGGGCGCCGCGGTTGGCGCTGGCTTGGGGCGAATTGACCCAGCAACTGCAGGCTGCCTAACGACGGGCACCCACCGCGAACTGCTATGTCCTTAACCTGCTGCAGCTCTTACCACCTCCTCCCAACCCAACGACACCTACCCCGATCCTGATCGGGCATCTGGCGGCCCGCTCCGCGTCCGCCCCGCCGAGGCGCAGATCCGAACAAACATGGCGTGCATGCGCGGGTCGTCACCGAGCTCGGGGTGGAAGGACGAGACAAGGATCCGCCCCTGGCGCGCCGCTACCGCGGTGCCGTCGGGGAGGCGGGCGAGCACCGAGACGTTTTCTCCGACGCGTTCGATGATCGGGGCCCTGATGAACACGGCGTGGAGCGGGCACCCTCCCATCCCCTCCACGACGAGATCCTGCTCGAAACTATCGAGCTGGGAGCCGAAGGCGTTGCGCCGCACCCGGATATCGATCACGCCAAGGCGTGGCTGAAGGGAGTCACCCAGATCGTTGGCGAGCAGGATCATACCGGCACAGGTGCCGTAGGCCGGCAAGCCTGCCCGCAGACGCTGGCGCAGCGGTTCAAGCAGGCCGTACTCCTCCATCAGCTTGCCGATAGTCGTGCTTTCGCCGCCCGGGAGGATGATGCCGTCCAGTCCCTCCACCTGTTCGGGCAGCCGCACCTCCACGGGCCGCGCCCCCAGGCGACGGAGCATGGTCAGGTGTTCGGCCACCCCGCCCTGCACCGCCAGCACGCCGATACGCGGTGGTTGTTCGTCGCCCATGACCGTCAGTTCCCCCGCGCCGCCAGCAGTTCCCCACGAGGAATGCCGCCGATTTCCAGTCCCCGCATCGGCTCGCCCAGGCCACGGGCCGCCTCGGCGATCCGGGCCGGATCCTGGTAGTGCGTGGTGGCTTGCACGATGGCCCGAGCGAATCGGGCCGGATCGCTGCTTTTGAAGATGCCCGAACCGACGAAGACGCCCTCGGCGCCGAGCTGCATCATCAGCGCCGCGTCGGCCGGCGTGGCCACCCCGCCGGCGGCGAAGTTTACCACGGGGAGGGCGCCGGTCTCCTGGACCTGCCGCACCAACTCATAGGGCGCGCCGAGGTCACGGGCGAAGGCCATGAGCTGCTCGGGTTGCAGCCCCTTGAGTTGGCGGATGGCGTTCATCATGGCGCGCATGTGCCGCACCGCCTCCACGATATTGCCGGTGCCGGCCTCCCCTTTGGTGCGGATCATCGCCGCCCCCTCGCCGATCCGCCGCAAAGCCTCGCCAAGATCGCGAGCCCCGCACACGAACGGGATCGAAAATACCTGCTTGTCGATGTGATGCTGCTCATCCGCGGGGGTCAGCACCTCACTCTCGTCGATGTAGTCGATGCCCAGCGCCTGCAGCACCTGAGCCTCCACGAAGTGGCCGATCCGCGCCTTGGCCATCACCGGGATGGTGACCGCCTCCTTGATCCCGATGATCAGTTCGGGATCGCTCATCCGCGCCACCCCGCCCTGAGCGCGGATGTCGGCCGGCACGCGCTCCAGCGCCATCACCGCCACGGCGCCGGCTTCCTCGGCGATCCGCGCCTGCTCGGCGGTAACCACATCCATGATCACGCCGCCCTTGAGCATCCGCGCCAGCCCGCTCTTGAGCTTCCACGTACCCTTGGCGGCCTCGTTCCCGCCGCCTTGGTGACCGTTCCCCGTGTCCACGATACTTCCTCCCATAGCTTGAAGGCCACTCCCAGGGCGGCCGCTTCCTCATTTCATCCTAAACTGGCTGATGGCCTGGGCGCCAGTGCCATTATTGGTATCATGACCGTACCACTATGGCCCGACCAGCCCGAGGGAGTCTCATGGCCAAGCATGTCATCGCCGTCCCCTTCATCACGCCCCGACTGGATCCTTCCGATCCCCATCCCCTCTACCGCCAACTCTATGAGGCGCTGCGCGCCGCCATTCTGGATGGCCACCTGAAGCCTGGGAGCCGCTTGCCGGCCACCCGCGCCCTGGCCGGCCAACTCGGCGTCTCTCGATTCACCGTGGTGAGCGCCTTCGAGCAGTTGTTGGCGGAGGGCTATCTCCACGGGCGGATGGGGGCTGGTACTTTTGTCAGCCGGGAACTGCCGTACGCGGCGCCGCGCCATGCCACGCCCGAGCCAGACAGCGATCGACCCCAGCCACGCCTCTCTCAACGAGGGATTCTCCTGGCCTCCACCCGTCTCACCGACGTGGCGGAAGAGGGCCGGCCACGCGCCTTCCGCCCCGGCCAGCCCGCCCTGGATCACTTCCCCGCCGCGAGTTGGGCCCGGATCGCCGCCCGGCTCTATCGCCGCCCGCCTCACGAGTTGCTGACCTATGGCGCCATTGCCGGCTACCGGCCGCTGCGCGAGACGATCGCCGCCTATTTGCGCGCCACCCGCGCCATCACCTGCCGGCCGGAGCAGGTGATCGTGGTGGCGGGCGCCCAGCAGGGCCTCGATCTGGCGGCGCGCGTGCTCCTGGATCCCGGCGATTCGGCCTGGGTGGAGGATCCAGGATTCCCCGGCGCGCGCGCGGCCCTGCAAGGCGCCGGCGTGACGCTCGTGCCCGTGCCGGTGGACGGAGAGGGGCTGGACGTACGGGCGGGGGAGGACGCCGCGCCCGAGGCCCGCCTGGCCTACGTGACACCCTCCTACCAATACCCGCTCGGAGTAACGATGAGCCTGCCGCGCCGCCTGGCCCTGCTTGATTGGGCCCGCCGCGCGAATGCCTGGGTGCTCGAGGACGACTATGACAGCGAGTTCCGCTACGAGGGACACCCGCTGGCCGCGCTGGCCGGACTGGACGCGGTCGGCCAGGTGATCTACATGGGCACGTTCTCCAAGGTTCTCTTCCCCGCCCTGCGCCTCGGCTATCTGGTGGTGCCGCCCGCGGTGGTCGACGCTTTCACGCGGGCCCGGGCCCTCTCCGGGCGGCATGCCCCAACCCTGGAGCAGGCGGTACTGGCCGACTTCATCGCCGAGGGGCATTTCGCCCGGCACATCAGGGAGATGCGCGCCCTCTATCAGGAACGACAAGAGATCTTGCTGGACACCATCCAGAGCGAACTGAATGGTGTGCTTGCCGTTTCGCGCAGCGTGGCGGGCATGCATCTGGTCGGCTGGCTCGAACCGGGAACCGACGATCAGGCAGCCGCCGAACAGGCGGCGCGGGAGGACGTGGAGGTCCGCGCCCTGAGCGCCCATGCGCTCCGCGCCCAGCCACGCCCAGGGCTCCTGCTAGGCTACACCGCGCTCGACGCGCCAGAGATAGGCGCCGGAGTGCGCCGGTTGGCCCGCGCCCTGGCGCCGCGGCGCGTACCGGCTGATGTTCCCTAACGCTGGACTGGGTAGCCCTCCTCGTCCATGACGGCCTCGATTTGCTCGGCGCTCACCCGCGCCGGGTCGAAGCGCACCTCCACGCGCTTGCTCGGAATCTCAACATGCACCTCCTGGACCCCGGCGAGGGCGCCCACGGCGCTCTCGATGGCGCGTTGGCAATGCTCGCACGAGATGGCGGGGGCGGTATAGGTAACGCTTTCCATGTGCTTTCCTCCAGGGTATTTGCTCCGCGAGAGAAACGCGGAGGATGTGTATCACCGATCTCCCAGGTCCGTCGCGGCTGCTTGTTTGGGTGGGCAGGGGAGATCGCCATAGGAGCAGAATACGCAGCAGTCCCCGGGAAGCGGCCGCAGCCTCGCGGCGCACCGCGGGCAGGTGTAGAAGTAAAGACAGGCATCGCGCGGCATAACCTCGGTAGTCCGTCCACCACAAACCGGGCACAGCAGGGTCGATGTCACGCCGCTCGTTCCTCTCTCACGGGCGCTTCTCCGTGCCCGCGGGGCGATTGGCGGCCAAAGCGGCTCAGGCGGAGGCTGTTGCCGATCACGGTCACCGAGGACAGGGCCATCGCGGCGGCGGCGAAGATCGGATTGATCACTCCAAGAGCGGCCAGCGGGACCAGGATGAGGTTGTAGAAGAAGGCCCAGAACAGGTTCTGCCGAATGGTGCGCATCGTGGCCCGGGAGAGCGCGATCGCTTCCGGTACGGAACGCAGGTCGCCGCGGACCAGGGTGATATCCGCGGCGGCCATCGCCACGTCGGTTCCGGTGCCCATGGCGATCCCGACATCCGCCCGGGCTAGCGCGGGTGCATCATTGATGCCGTCACCCACCATCGCCACCACCCGGCCCTCGCCCTGGAGCCGGGCGATCTCGATCGTCTTCTCCTCCGGCCGCGCCTCGGCCAGTACCTGCTCGATGCCGACCTGCCGCGCCACCACCTCGGCCGTCCGCCGGTTGTCGCCGGTGATCAGGGCCACGTCCAGCCCGAGCGTCCGGAGGGCCCCCACCGCGGCGGGAGCGCCGGCCTTGATCGTATCCGCCACCGCGAGCACGCCCGCCAGGGTGCCGTCCACGGCCATCAGCAGGGCGGTCTTGCCGTCGGCTTCCAGCGCCTCAAGGGTCCGCGCGGCGCTGCCCGCGTCGATCCCCCAATCAGCCAGCAGCCGTCTGGAGCCCACGATCACCTCGCGCCCCTCGACCATGCCCCGCACGCCGCCGCCCGTGATCGAGTGGAACGACTCGGGCGTGGGGGGCAGCGCCATGCCGCGCGCCTCCGCGCCGCGCACCACCGCCTGGCCGAGTGGGTGCTCGCTGGCCCGCTCCACGCCGGCGGCGAGGCGCAAGATCTCCTCGGCGGCCAATTCGCCCAGCGGCAGCACGTCGGTGAGGCGCGGCTTGCCCCCCGTGATGGTGCCGGTTTTGTCCAGGGCCATCGTCGTCAAGGCCTGGATACGCTCCAGGCTCTCGCCGCCCTTGATCAGGATGCCCATCCCGGCGCCGCGGCCCGTGCCGACCATGATCGCGGTCGGCGTGGCCAGGCCCAGGGCGCAGGGGCAGGCGATGACAAGCACGGCGATGGCGGGGACGAGCGCCTGGCCGAGACCATGCCCGGTGAGGAGCCAGCCCAGGAAGGTCAACGTGGCCAGGACAAGCACGATGGGCACGAACACGGATGAGATCCGATCAGCCAGGCGCTGCACCGGGGCCTTGGAGCCCTGGGCCTGCTCGACCAGGCGGATGATCCCGGCCAGCACCGTGCCGCGCCCCACGGCGGTCGCCCGTACCCGCAGCAGGCCGGTGCCGTTGACCGTGGCGCCGATCACCGCGTCACCCGGCGCCTTGGCGACGGGCAGACTCTCGCCCGTGAGCATCGATTCGTCCACGCTGCTCTCACCCGCCAGCACTATGCCGTCCACCGGCACTCGCTCGCCCGGGCGGACCAGCAGAGTATCACCCTCGACCACCTGCGCGATCGGCAGGTCGCGCTCCTGCCCGTTCCGCACCACGCGGGCGGTGCGGGGTTGCAGGCCCGCCAGCCGCGTGATGGCCTCGCCGGTGCGGCCCTTGGCCGCCGCCTCCAGATACTTGCCCAGATAAATGAGGGTCACGATCAGCGCCGCGGTATCGTAATACACCGGCTGATCGGAGCCGGCGAATGTCACCGCCAGGCTATAGATGTAGGCGACGGAGGAGCCGAGCGAGATCAAGGTATCCATGTTGGCGGCCCCGTGGCGCAGGTTGACCAGAGCACCCCGGTGGAAACCGCGGCCCACGTAGGCCCAGACGGGGAGGCTCAGCAAGGCCAGCAGATAGTTATGGGATCCCATGGTAGGGAAGTCCATCAGCCGAGGAATCATGGCCAGGGCCATCACCGCGGCGGACAGGACCACGCCCAGCCCGAGCAGGCGACGGCGGCGCCCGAGATCCCGGCGGCGCCCCTCATCCTCATCCTCGCCCGCGGCTGCCTCCTCGACGGCCGGCGCCGCGCCGTATCCGGCGGCCTCGATGACGCTGATCAGCCCGGCGGGCTGGACGAGCGACGGGTCGTAGGCCACGCTGGCCCGTTCGGTGGCCAGGTTCACGTTGACGGAACTCACCCCCTCCAGCTTCCCGAGCTTCCGCTCGATGCGGGCGACGCAGGACGCGCAGGTCATGCCGCCGATCGCCAGATCGATCCGGGCCGGAGCGCCATCGTTCGCGCGGATTGGTGGGATGGTACCGAGCGGCGCGGGCTTGCGCTCTTCAATAGTCGTGCTCATGGATTCACCTCGTGGTGCTGTGCTACTCACGCGCTCGCGTGCCTGCCGGACCGCAACAGGACGCATCGAGCGAGCCCGCGGCTGCCTGCCCTTCATCCGGCGCGGGCAGAAGATCGGCGCCCGTGACTCCACGGCCATCGATCAGGCTGGTATCGTATTTGAGCGCCCCCATCAACTCATCGATGATCGTCTCGCCCATCCCATTCTTAATCGCGGTGGAGACGCAGCTGGAGAGATGATTGCGCAGGAGGATCTGCTGCACACGCTGCAGCGTCCCCTGTACGGCGGACAACTGCTTCATCAGATCGACACAATACTGGTCCTCATCCACCATCCGCCGCACGCCCTCGAGATGACCAGCGGCCACCTTGAGCCGGAGCGCGGCCTCTTTCTTATATTCCGGGAGCATTGCTCTCCTCCAACCCTGTTGTTTGTCAGTACCCCACCCCCAGTGGGACTCTGTCTGTTGCTACTATACCCCACCCCACCTGGGGTGTCAAGGCCATGTTGGATCGGCAATCCGCCGAAGGCTGTAACCTCGCTCGTATTTTCATCCGAGCACGATAGCCAGCGCTCACCTTCTATCGTCTGAATACCATGGAGAGGAACAACCTATGTCGCGCCGAAGTACTTTGGGGATGATTGTCGCCCTGATCCTGCTCAGTCCGTTTGTCCTGGCCGGGATCCGGGGCACCTTTGCCACCACGCTCGCCGCGCCCGCGGGCAAGGTGACGATTCAGAACTTCGCCTTTAGTCCCGCCGTGCTCAAGGTGGCCCTGGGCACTACCGTTACCTGGACCAATCAGGACAGCGTGGCCCATACGGTGACCAGCGACACCAACGCCTGGGCCGATTCCGGATCCCTGGCCACCGGAAAGACCTTCTCGGTCACCTTCAACAAGGCCGGCTCCTTCGCCTATCACTGCGCCATCCACCCCACCATGACCGCGCAGGTCCTGGTCGGGGGCGCCCACGCGACCGGCGGCAGTTCGCGGGGCATGACCGGTATGGGTCCGATGAGCATGGGCCCGATGAGCATGACGTCGATGCATGCCTGGACTGGATACTATGACGACCATCCGGTGCTGTATATCTCCACCGATACCTCAAGCAAGGCGGAGGCGGCGCGCGATCATATCAACTATTCCGCCGCGCTGGCCAAGACGTTGCCCCAGGCCAGCTCTATCTACCTGGTGACCAATGGCGGCTTCGCGGGTCATGGCGCCGTCTTTGGCTCGGCCCCTGGTAAGAGCGATTACACGCCGCTCTGGCAGGAAGTTACCGTGACCTGGAAGAATCCAGCCAAGGCGGTCGCGCTCGGATCCGACAATCAGATCCTGGCCCTGGCCAAGGCGGGCACGCTGACCACGACGAACACCGGTGTCGTCCTGAACTGCCCGATCATCAAGGCGCTGAAGGGCGGTATGTAGGCGGCACGCCATCCACCTTATTGGTGGGTGGTTCACCAGGGAGCGCATCACGCTCCTTACGAATCCCGGGGCTGCCGGCTAGGATCCGATCCTAGCCGGCAGCCCCGGGTTGCCGCTTGGCGAATACCGGGCGCATGAGCGCGCTCAGCGCCATCGTCGCCCCCAGAAGAACCAACGACACCTCGAATGGACGCGATGGACCGCCGGCATAGAGCAGCCCGCCCACCGAGGCGCCAACCATGGTGCCCACCTGGTACGAGCTCTCCATGATCCCAAAGCCAGCCCCCCGGTGTGCCGAGGGCAGCGTCCCCCCGACTACGGCGAACAGGAGGATCGACGCCGTGAGGATCACCCCACGCAGCAGGAATGGCCCCACGAGCAGCGGCGTCAGATGGACAGTCAGCAGCGCGATAAGCGAGACGGCCAGAGCCGCCTGCAAGGTCAGAATCGCGCCCAGGCGGCCAACACGCCCACTGAGCCTGCCGAGCGATAGCCCGACCATGAACTCGCCCAGGGATACGCACGAGCCCAGAAGGCCGACCGTGGCATCACCCGCGTGATCACGATCTTGCAGGTAGGGCCCGAGGTAGCTGGTGGTCATGCTCATCACGCAGAGGAGCGCCGCGTGGAAGCCCACGATCAGCACGAATCGCCTGTTGGCCACCAGGGCACGTAGACCTCCGGCCCCAGGACTATGCG
>DATBTL010000114.1:0-3685 GCA_036559345.1 Chloroflexota bacterium
TTCCACCATCCCCTCGGGACTGTCGCCAAAGCGGTTCATCACCCTATCGCTCAGCGAGCCATGATTGGTTCCGATCCGGAGGGCGACCCCACGTTCCTTGCAGGCCAGAACCACCGGACTGAACCGGCTGGCCACCCGTTCGAGTTCGGCGGCGTATTCGCTATCCGTGTAGTCGCGCACCGCGAACTTCCGCGAGTCGGCGAAGTTGCCGGGATTCACCCGCACCTTATCGGCGTGCTCGACGGCGGCCAGGGCGGTAGCGGGAGAAAAGTGAATGTCGGCGGCCAGCGGAGTGCTATGCCCCAGGGCACGCAAGCGCGCGCGCACCTCGCCGATTGCCCTGGCATCAGCGACCGTGGGAGCGGTGATACGCACGATCTCGCAACCGGTCTCGATCAGACGGAGAGCCTGGGCCGTGGTGGCCTCGACATCCTGGGTGCGGGTAGTGGTCATCGATTGCACCCGGATCGGGTGCGTGCCGCCCACCCCCACCGGGCCCACCATCACCTCGCGGGTAGGGCGGCGCCAGGGGTGGAACGGATTCTCTATGTACGGCGGCTGGTTGCCGCCGGGATGGGGCGCGGTCATGGATAGGGTTGCCATATCCGTTCAGTGTACCATGGGTGCCGCAAACGGCCCGTGAACGTGGGTATCAACGAGAGCGCCTCGCGTTATATCCAGGGGCGCGGGTCTCCAGGCCCGCCGTAGCCCATCCGGCCACCGCACAACCCAAATGACGATCTGGGGCCGAACCAAGCGGGCCTGGAGACCCGCGCCCCCTAAAAACTATCGTCGCCATCGCGAGGGCGAGCCCACATCTTTTAGGATTGCGCGGTGAGGAGCGCGGCCCCAATGATCCCCGCGTTATCGCCCAGCTTGGCGCGGACGATCTTCAGCTTTCCCCGCGTGACCACCAGCGAGTCCTCCTGGGCCCGGCGGGCCGCCGCCTTGAAGTAGAGTTCCACCGCGTCCACCAAGCCGCCGCCGAGCACGATCCGGGGAGGATTATAGAAGTTAATGATCGCGGTCATTCCCGCCGCCAGGTAGCGGGCGGCGTCGGTAACTGCCTCCACGGCCAGCGGGTCTCCCTCCAGTACGGCCTGGGCGATCATCTGCGAGCGGATCAGCGTACCCTCGGCGCCTTCGGGCAGCGGATTGGGGAGCGCGGCGCGGAGACTGCTCTCGCGCCCACGTTTGAGTTCCTCGACTAACACCTTGGTGATCGCCGACCGGGCCGCGTAGGCTTCCAGGTGCCCCCGGCCGCCGCAGCCGCAGAGGCGGCCATCGTAGGAAACCACCGCGTGGCCGATCTCGCCGGCGGAGTCGCTGGCCCCTCGGCGCACCCGCCCTCCCTGCACGATACCGCCCCCGATCCCGGTGCCGATAAAGATACAGACAAAGTCGTCATGACCGCGTCCGGCCCCAAAGCGGTGTTCACCGACCGTAGCCACCTCCACGTCATTCGCGACCCTTGCCTTTAAGGCAAGCAGGTCTCCGACTCGTTTAGCCAGGGGCAGATCAGTCACGTCGGCGCCGAGATTGGGACCGCGGATCAGCAGGCCGCGGTCGCGATCCACCTGGCCGGCGATCCCGATGCCCGCGCTCTCCACGGGCACTTTCTTGACCGAATTGGCCTGCGCGATCGCCTCCCTGCCCACGTCGGCAATCCGTTGCACGAGATCATCGGGCCCGCTCCCTACGCGCGTCTTCTTCTTGGCGGTGCTTACCACCTGCCCATTGTCGAGGTCGACGACCCCGGCAAGGATTTTGGTACCGCCGACATCAATCCCCAGCGCGTACGGCACGGCGCATCCCCTTTCCCGGTCATTCAGCCTCCGCCACGCGGACCACCCCGCGTGGCGCCCCGGTCTCGCCCTTAGGGTAGCATGGGCAGGGGTTGGCCGCCGAGAGGGGATGGGGCGAACCGGCAACGGTATCCGCAAGGGTCGGATCAACCGACCATGAACACGGGTTGATGGGTAGCGCATAGGGGATTCGAACCCCTGATCTCCGCCTTGAGAGGGCGGCGTCCTAGGCCTCTAGACGAATGCGCCGTGAGGAGAGATGCGATAGGCAGTATAGCAACCGACTGGATTCGGCGCAACCCGGGTGAGCGGTGTTTGAGCGGGACGCGGAGAGCCCCGGAAGGAGCTAGTCCTTCCGGGGCTCTCCGAGATTAGCCGGCCCGGCCGGCCAACCTTACTACGCGACTAGAAGCCTGTGGCGGCGCTGGTCGGGTAGGTGCCTTGATCCATGGTGACCACCTTGTAATCGGGCGAGTTCGTGGTGAGAGAGGCAACGAAGGAGTTGCCGGTCCCGCTTCCGTTCTGCACGATTTGGAAGATGCCGCCAACGGAGCTGCCGGTAGCGATCGTCGCGGCGTCAGTATTGACGTTCACCGACGTGATGCTATTGGCCGCCACGGTGTAGGTCTTCACCACCGTCTTGGAACCCGAGACGTAGATGCCGCGAACGGTAATCGGGGCGGCGCCTGGGTTGTACAGGTTAACGGTCTGGCTGATGGCCGAGGTGCTGCCGTACGCGGTGAGGCTCAGATTCGGGAAGGCCACGCTGGTCAGACCAGCCGCCGCCCCGCTCGGATTCGCTACCGCGAACTTACCGCCCTTGGAGGGGTCGCCGCCAAAGGAGACCGGCAGTTCCGCCAGGATGTTCTTGTCGGAGGTCACGATCACCGAGAAGACGTTGGCCTGCGTACCGACCACGTCGTTGACGTTGACGGTGTCGCGGGTCTGGCCATCCACCTGGACTTGCTGCGAGTTGATCGCGTGGCCGCTTGCGTCGAAGAACGCAACCGTTACCGTCGCGCTGCCGGCCGCGGCCGGACCAGGATTGATCAGGTCGACTTCGGACAAGTCGCTGCCGGTGCCGACGCCGGGGGTGCCGCCGCTGGTCGGGGCGGTGCCGTAGTCAGCGCCGAAGAGATACTGGCGGAAGCCCATGCCGGCGGTGGCCGGCTTGGTGCTGGCGCCATACTTGCCGGAGCCAATGCCATCGCCATAGTACTCCACGCGCTCGATAGCGACCGGCTGAGTGGAGTTAATGGACAGACCGTACTGGGTCACGCCCGAGGCGATCAGAGCCTTGCGGATCGGCTCGGTGAAGCGGGACATCGCCGGGACGGTGACCACAATCGGGGCAATGGTCGGGATAGTAGTCGAGCTGATCGAGGTCTGCGGAAGGATCGTAATGGTCACCGTGGCCGTGGCCGCGGTCGGGTTCAGCATCGTCAAGTACTCTTCGTTGGTGAGTTGGACGTCGCTGGTGGCGAAGAGGTAATTCTCGCCCCCGGTCGGGACCGGGCTCACCGTGTCGAGTTGCGCGCCGAGGCTGCTGCTGGCATCCAGCGCGGCGCCGGTGGCATCGGTGCGGTAGATGGTGCGCTCAGCCGCGAGAGGCGCCGGGGACGAAACCTCGGCCGCGACCTGGCTGTTGGCGGGAACATCGGCGTTCACCGTGCGGGTGATTACCGAGTCCGCCGTGATGACGCCGGTCTCGACGATTGGTGCCGCGCTGCCAACAATGAAGTACGTCACCGTGTAGGTGGTCGTATAATTGTTGGCGTTCAGCAACGCCAGGGTCTCCGAGAAGTTGGCGTTGGATCCGCCGGCGGTCGTGCCGGTGAAACCTTCGGGGAAGTAGATGCTGGTCACACCGGTCGCCGATG
>DATBTL010000115.1:0-4178 GCA_036559345.1 Chloroflexota bacterium
GTCTGAGCCGGGAACAGTGCCAGGATCACGGTGAGGGAAAGGGCGGCGCCAAGGACAGCTCGTGACCCAGCTCGTCGCTTCATTGGTCGTCCTTTCCCACCGACCATGCCGCCCCAACGGCCAGCACCCGCGGCGGATCACTTTTCCTGACAGGCTCTATATCGTGTCCCTGATCCCTCTCGCGCGACTTCTATGTACCAGGTTGTGAGTAGAACTCTAAGTGAGCAAGATAGGTGATGTCAACCATGGCGCGATCTTTCGATCTTGTAGTCACGCGACGTAGAGCAAATGCCGTATTCCGACGAGCAATCATGCTTGATCGGTGTCCAGTAGGATCGTCACCGGCCCATCGTTGGCGATGTGGACCACCATATGGGCGCCGAACTCCCCCGTGGCCACCTCAAAACCCAGGCCGCGGAGACGCTCGGTTGTATAACGGTAGAGCGCCTCGCCGGTGGCCGGATCGGCGGCGTGGATGAAGCTGGGCCGGCGGCCCTTCCGCGTATCGGCCAGCAAGGTGAACTGCGAGATCACCAGGAAGGCCCCTTTCGCCTGGCGAATGTCCAGGTTCATTTTGGCGTCGGGATCGGCGAACACTCTGAGCCCAGTCATCTTCTCCACCAGTTTGTCCGCCTGCTCGGTGGTGTCGCCCTGGGCCACTCCCAACAGGACGGCGAAGCCGCGGCCAATCCGATTCACCGTATGCGGGACGGCGGCATGGGCATCGGCGAAGATCTCCACCGAGGCATCGGTCACTCGTTGCAAGACTGCCTTCATCATGTTCCTCCGAAGGAAGATTCTAGCAAATCACCGTGCTCCGCCGCGAATGTGCCGCTTTCCGGTAATCTGAAGACGGGAGGACTGGGTCATGGCGCGGAAGGGTGTTCAAGATAACCACATGGGCGCGGTAGAGCGGCAGACGGCCGGCACCAGTTGGGCGCCATCGGAGCCCCATATACGCGCCCTCCTAGAGTCAGCCATCATCACTCGTTGCCGGCCAATCATGTGGGGCTCGAACGGCACCTTCCTGGTCACCATGGAGGGTGAGAATGAGGCCGGCGAAAGCCATGCCATCTACAAACCACGCCGTGGTGAATCGCCACTTTGGGACTTTCCCCATGGCACTCTATTTAAGCGTGAAATGGCCGCCTACCTGGTCAGCGAGGCGCTGGGTTGGGGGCTGGTACCGCCGACCGTCACTCGCGATGGCCCGTATGGAGTTGGCTCGATGCAATTGTTCATCGAGCACGACACGGAAGAATACTTCCACTCGCCGGTACGGCGTGACGCCAGGGCCGCCGAACGCATCGCCCTGCTTGACGTGGTGTTGAATAACGCTGACCGGAAGAACGAACATTGCCTGAGAGCCCTCGATGGACGAACCTGGGCCATTGACCATGGATTAACCTTCCATCCCGAGCCCAAGTTGCGGACGGTGATTTGGGATTTCGCCGGCCAAGCCATCCATGCCTGTCTCCTGGAAGATCTGGCCCGCTTGCGGATCGCCCTGCAACCGGGCGCGGCCCTGTACACAGAGCTGTGCGCGCTGGTCAGCGAGGAGGAAGTCGCGGCGACCCGGCGGCGCGCGAAGCGCCTGGCACAAGGCGGCGTCTTTCCCGATCCCGGAGCACGACGTCGGGTAGAACCCTGGGCCTTTTGGTAAGTACGAGGCCACGTGCCTGGAGAGTGATATCGATGATGACCCCTAATACTGATCGGGCCGGGGCGGCGGATACCGAGGCCGCCAGGCAGCCGTTTGGCCGGCGGGAGCAGTTGGGCCGGGAGCAGGCCGCCGAACGAACGGACGCGCTCGCCGGCCTCAGGGCCCTCGCGCGCGATGGGGCGCCCGACGCGGCGCTGCGGGACGCATGGTGGCAGGCGGTCCGGCTCGGGTGCGACCTCTCTCCCGCACTCCGGCAGGCGGGCCGAGACGCCTGCCGTCGGGTGGCCCGGCGCCGACCGTTGGGGATCACAGACCGGCTCTCCCCCGTGGATGCCACGCCGCACTTTCCGCAACCGCCCAGCCCGCGCCTGGCCCAACTGCTGGCGGTCGCCGAGTTGGACCAATCGCGGGCGCTTCAGCGCCTCAGGGAGGCCATGGCAGCCGACGATCCCCGGCGGATTGCTCGCGCCGCCGAGCTGACGCGCCAGGTTGACGCCTCCGATCCTGGCCTGCCTTGGGAGAGAGTCGAGGATGCCGAGACACTGGTGCAAGTTGAGGGCGAGTTGCGCGCCGCCCTCCGCGCGGAGGATGTCACTGGGGCGGCTGCCGCCTGGTTTCGCGCCGGGTCCGTGTGGCCGAACCGGCTCGATGAAGAGGACGACCAGGCGGGACGATTGATGTTTCGCGCCTGGGGCCATACGATGCGCCGAAGCGCTCCCAGGGCGTATGGCCGATGAGCTTTGGCCCAGCCCCTTTGCGGGGCCTGCTCCGTCGCCCTTCGAGTGGCCACGTAGTCAGTATGAGCGCCCTGCGGCGGCTGGGGCAGGCTTTGGACGGCCTTGATGGTCGGACGGAGCCAAGCGACCTGGCACGCCTGGTGTATCCCTTCGATACCCAGGGCGCCGAACGACTGGAGGTTCTGGACCGCGACCTACGGCCAGGCGGCACTCCGGGGCGCTGGTCGGGAGTAGATGTGTTCCGGGCCATCGATCCATCGTCGATCGCCAACGCGGTGCGCAACACGGCCTTCGAGAGCACTATCCTCGCCGTCCTCGAGGTGCTTCGGAACATACTGGTGCTGGTTCCCGTCCTCCTCACCTGGTGGGGCCTCCGCTATGCCGCCGATGCCTACGCAAGCGCCATGCGGAATCCCGCGCTGCACGAGCAGTCCTTCCTCCTCCTCTGGCAGAATCACTTCGGCAGACCCGGCCCCTACACCTGGACCCAACCTACCCTCAGCGACATTGCCACCTGGGACGTGGCCGTGCTGATCCTGATCCTGGGCGCCACCCTCCTCATCCATGCCGGTCTGAACGTGGTACAGGCCCGACGCGAGGCCGTGGCCCGGGTGCTCGAGCGGGAGTTGCAGCACGCGGTCTGGAAGGCGGCCGGCAGTCTCGCCCAGGCCACCACGCTGCCGGCTGCTGTCCTCGAGTTCCGCGCCGCCAGCCAGAATCTCCTTGATGAGCTGGCGGGCTACAACCAGCAGATAACCGTCCTGGCCGAGGCACGCCAGATCGAGGTAGATGGCCTGCTCCGGTTCGGCCAGGAGCTTCGTCAGACAATAGGCGGACTGAACGGGTTTCATCAAGACGTATCGGCCATGCTGGCCGGCGCGCGCGCCATTGCCACCACGCTCAGCGACCAGCTTGCCGAACTGACCAGCCAGCAAAACGTGCTGGCATCCGGCCTGAGAAGCGTGGGAGCGCAGATGAGTCTCCATAACCAGGCGTACGGCACGGCGGCGGATCAGCTTAACTCGACCGGGGGACTGTTGGCCGACGCAGCCGAACAAAACCTGACCGCGATCGCCGATCTGGGGCGCCAGGTGGGCCAATTCTCGGCTGACTTCGCCGATCTCCGGGATCATCTGGCCCACGAGCACGGAGTACTGGAAGGCGCCATCCGTTCCCTGGCCACCGCGACGGGCGCCATGGTCGGATCTCGGGACCGGGGGGACGGCGTATCTGGAGATCCAAGGCGAGAGATCGAGGCCCGTGAGGCGGTGGCCCCACAATTGGCGGTGATACAGGCCCAACTGCAGGCAGCCATGAGTGCCCTCGCCGCCGGGGTGCAGAGCATTTCCAGCACGCTGGGAGCGGCCGATGCGCGCGTTTCCGGCTCAAGCACATCCTTTGAACGCTCGGCTGCCGCCCTCTCCGCCGCGACCCAGAACCTCAACACCACGCTCGGTGGCGTTCACCGGGGACTGGCCGACTCAGCCGCCTCGCTGGGCCGGGCCAGCGAGGCTTTTCAGGGCACGCTTCCCGCCATTCGCTCGCTCAATCCGGTCAACCTGGAAGCAGCGGCAAACGCGCTCTCCCGCGCCATGACCTCGGCCGAGGCTCGCCAGGTGGCGGCCACTTCCGCGATTGAGGAGGCGGCGGGCGCGCTCCGTGACCTGGCCCGCGCCATCCAGAGTCGAAGCGTGCCCAATCCGTCTTCCGGACCAACCCGTCCCCTGGTCGGAAGCGACTAAGCGGTGCGTGGGCGCTCTGGCTTTCGCGATACCTAT
>DATBTL010000116.1:0-4968 GCA_036559345.1 Chloroflexota bacterium
ATCGGCAGTCCCCTCGGCGCCATCCTGATCACCGCGTTGCCCGAATGGCTTCGCGGACTGAATGGCTACCGAACCGTGGTCAACGGGCTGATTCTGCTGGCGGTCATTCTCTTCCTCCCCGGAGGCTTGGTGGATCTACCCCGCCGCCTGAGTCAACTGGTCCGCCTGGGAATCCAGCGCCTGGGCCGCAAGAGAGAGAACGGCGAATGAGCCAGGGTCCCGAGTTGGCGCAATTGCACGAGGTAAGCCGGTTCTTCGGCGGCATACATGCGCTGGATGGGGTAAGCATGACCGTGCGCGCCGGGGCGGTGCATGGACTGATCGGGCCCAATGGGGCGGGAAAGACCACCCTGATTAATCTCATGACCGGCTTTTACCGCCCGACCAGCGGGCGGATTGTGCTGGATGGTCAACGGTTGGACGGCAGCCGCTCGTACCGGATCGCCCGGCGCGGCGTGGCGCGCACCTTCCAGAACATCCGCCTGTTCGGCGGCCTCCCCGCCATCGACAACGTGCTGGTGGCCCGCCGCCGCGGCACCGTGCGCCGCTCGCTCGGGCGGCTCCTCTACCTCCCCGGCGCCGCGCGCGCCGAACAGGCCGAGCGGGCGGTAGCTGGTCAGATGCTCAGTCAACTGGGGGTGGATGCCAATTCGCGCCGGCCGGCCGGAACCCTTTCCTACGGCGACCAGCGCAGGGTGGAACTGGCCCGTGCCCTGGCCACCGATCCAAGGCTGCTCCTGCTGGACGAGCCAGCGGCCGGGATGAACCGGGAGGAGACCGATCGGCTGGGGACCGTAATCCGCGGGCTCGTCCGCCCGGATCGGGGAATCCTCCTGATCGAGCACGACCTCCCGCTCATCATGGCGGTATGCGACCAGGTGACCGTGCTCAACTTCGGGCGGGTGATCGCCGAGGGACCTCCCGCCGAGATCGCCCGCGACCCAGCGGTAATCGAGGCGTATCTGGGGACCGAGGACGACGATGCTCATCTGTGAACGCCTCACGGTACGTTACGGGCCCATCGAGGCAGTGCGCCAGGCCAGCTTCGAGGTGAAAGAAGGCCAGATTGTGGCGTTAATCGGGGCCAATGGAGCCGGGAAGAGCAGCACGCTGCGGGCTCTGAGCGGGATACGACGGTCCTCGGGCGGCAGAATCACCTTCCGAGGGACCGACATCACGCATGCTCGCTCGCATGACATCGTCCGTCTGGGATTGGTGCAGGTGCCCGAGGGGCGGGCAATCCTGGCCACCATGACCGTGCGCGAAAACCTGGAGCTTGGAGGGTACGCGCGAAGCGATAAGCGGGCGCTCCGCCGTGACATCGAGGAGATGTATGAACGCTTCCCCATTTTGGGAGCTCGGCGCAAGCTCGCCGCCGCCCAATTGAGCGGGGGCGAGCAACAAATGCTCGCCATCGCGCGCGGTCTCCTGGCCCGGCCCCGGCTCCTGCTACTGGATGAGCCCTCGCTGGGCCTGGCTCCTCAGTTGATCCGCGAGGTGATGCGTCTAGTCCGCCGCATCCGCGACGATGGGGCGACCGTGCTGTTGGTGGAGCAGAATGCCCGCCAAGCCCTGGGACTGGCGGATCGCGCCTACGTACTGGAGCAGGGCCGGATTACCCTGTCCGGCGCCGGGCGCGAGTTACTGGCCGACCCGGCGGTGCTTCGAGCGTATCTGGGGGTGGTTCCAGGCTGAGGAGTAGGCAGGTTTGCTCAAGTGCCCAGTTGCTCTAGGGACGAGATCGTCTGGGAGCGCGAGCGTCTGGCTCCCCCTCCTTCAACCTTGCTCCATGGAGCCTGCCCACTTCCATGGGCCTCAGCCGGAGGCCCTTCCGCGCCTCATCCCTGGTCAGCGGCGGCTCGGAGGCGGGCAATCTCCTCCAATGCCTCGCGTAAGCCCGCCTCGGTGGCACGTCGGGCATCCGCCTCGTTCGCGGCCCGCTGCTCCGCCGCCTGATGCGCCGATGCCTCATACTCCGCGCGCTCCTCGGCCGCTTTCCGCGCCGCCTCGGCCTGCTGACGCGCCGCCTCGGCTCGCGCCCGAACCGCTTCCAACTCGGACGGAACCAGCATCGGTTCACCGGTCGCGGGGTCGATGACCCGTAACCGCCCGTTGATCACCCGCAGGTCCGCGCCCAAGACCTCGCTGTGATACCCCTCCACCCCAAGCAGCCGAGTCATCGGCTGGTACGCGCCATCCACCAGCCGGTAGCCCGCCAGGGGCGGCTTGTTGTTTCGCTGCGGATCATAGAGATAGTATTCAATCACTCCCAACTGGGCATAGAGCCGCATCTTCTTGCCCAGATCCTCCTTGATCGTGCTGGGCGAGGAGATCTCGAACACCACGTCCGCGAAGCGGCCGTTCTCCTCCCAGGTCATCCAGCACTCGCGAATCCCGCGCTCCACCTCGAAAGTGACAAAGACATCGGCGGAGACGTGGTCCCGTCCATATCCTTCGTGGTAATACATGAGCATGTTCCCACCCACGTACACGTCCGGCTCGTCGGCCAGCAGGTTGGTGCAGTTAAAGATGAGGTCGTTCATCTGGATCCGATGGACCTCGGTCTCAGCCATTGGCTTGCCGTCGCTCACCGGATACATCGCGTAATCGATCGGGGCTCGGACGCGGGCAAACACGGCTCACATCTCCTCCGGCGCTAATCAGGTCGCCTCTCAGTAAAATGTACCAGGCTGGAAGGGCGGCGCGGAGCCGAGATCCTCATCCGGGTTGTGTCGCGCCCATGATCTCGCGAATCAAGCGCAAGGAAGTGGCCAGTCGGGCGTATTCCGGAGCCCGCGGCGCCCCGCCCATGAACACGCCATCGCGCCGGAAACGCATCCCCCCTTCCCGCGCCTCCAGGGCGGCGAAGTGGATCTCGCGGACCCCGCTGTCGCGCACGATCCGTTCGACATTCCGCGGCGTGATCCCGCCACCCGGCATAACGATAATTCGATCGCCCGCCCGCTGATAGAGGCTTGTGATCAAGGGCAGCCCCTCCAGGACTGATTCCTCTTGACCCGAGGTCAGGACGCGCTCAACCCCAAGGTCAATCAGGGTCTCCATGGCCTCGAACGGGTCGCGTGCCATGTCGAACGCGCGATGGACCGTGACCGCCATCGGTCGGGCCGCCTCGATCAGCAGCCGGGAGCGGGCGGCGTCGAACCGTCCATCGGGCAGGAGAAGTCCGAATACCACGCCGTTCGCGCCTTCCTCCCTGGCCGCCAGGATGTCGGTCTTCATCTCCTCGAACTCGTCGTCACTGTAGAGAAAATCCCCGCCGCGCGGGCGAATGATCACATGGAGTCCGATCCCGGTCACGGAACGGGCCCGCCGAATCGCCCCCAGGCTCGGGGTCGTGCCGCCCTCGAGCAGGTTCGCGCACAATTCAACCCGATCGGCTCCCGCCTCGCGCGCCGCCCGCACCCCCTCGCACGAGTCCACGCAAATCTCGAACTTCATCCCGGCTCCTCCTTTCATTGCTTGCCAACCCTGGCCATGATAGCAACTTGCCGGCCTCTACATGGCCTCCCACAAGGGGCAAGCGCCAGGCTACAACGCCTCGTCCGCTGCGCGCGCATGGACTCGGCTACACTGATCGTATGGAATGACCGCTTGCCAAGATAGGAAAGACAGCATGCACTATCGCCGAGCCGGCAACTCTGGGCTGAAAGTATCGGCCGTGGGACTGGGCGCCAATAACTTTGGCGGCCGCACCGAGGAGGCGCGATCGGTTGAGGTCATCCACCGCGCGCTGGACCTTGGGGTCACCACCATCGACACGGCCGATGTCTACAGCCAGGGGCGCTCGGAGGAGATCATCGGGCGAGCGCTCCAGGGACGGCGCCATCAGGCGGAGATTCTGACCAAGGTACGAGCCTCGATGGGTGAGGGGCCGCACGATAAGGGCCTGAGCCGCAAGCATATCGTGGAGGGCTGCGAGGCCAGTCTGCGCCGCTTACGAACCGACTACATTGATCTCTATCAAGCCCATTCCTGGGACGCCGAGGCGCCAATCGAGGAAACGCTCCGCGCGTTCGATGATCTGGTGCGCGACGGCAAAGTGCGCTACGTCGGCTGCTCCAACTTCACCGGCTGGCAACTCACCTGGAGTCTGTGGATCAGCGACCGGCGCGGCTTGTCCCCGTTCGTATCGGTACAGCCGCACTACAACATGTTTGAGCGCTCCATCGAGGCGGAGCTGCTCCCTGCCTGCGCGGCCTTCGGGGTGGGGGTGATCCCCTATTTTCCCCTGGCCAGCGGGCTGCTCACCGGAAAATACCGCGCCGGGGAGCCGGTGCCCGAGGGCACGCGGTATTACGGCAACGAGTGGCTGCGCGAACAACTGACCGACGAGCGTCTGGCCAGGGTGGCCAAGCTGGAGGGGATCGCCAAAGCTCACGGCAAGTCAGTTGGCCAACTGGCGATCGCCTGGCTGCTGGCCCAACCCCAAGTATGCAGCGTGATCGCGGGTGCGACGCGACCGGAGCAAGTGGAGGAAAACGCCGGAGCGGCCGGCTGGGAACTGGACGCGATCACGCTCAAGGAGATCGAGGGCATCCTGGAGTAGATCCCACCCAGATCACCTAGCCGGTTTCCTGTGCATGCAGGACCCTTTCCCGACGCGCCAGGGTTCACCCATCCGACGCCTTCGGCTGAGCAGGCGCGGTAATCGCGTGCCGGGAAAGGCTCGCCCCCTATCGGGCCGTGGAGCGAAGCAGCAGCGGATCTCCGCCTGGTGCTCCTCGATCAGCACTCGGATCAACCGTTCGTTCAGCGGGGTGGTGTTCATGGGCAACATGGGCATCGGCTCCTTTCGGGATTCGCGGACACCACGGATAGGGTTGGCCGGCAATGGGGACCGGTGCCTACCGGTGGCATGGGCTTACCGTCCCTCCTCACTCGGCAGCGCCCTGGCCGCCAGCTTCCCGACAGACTATATCGGACGGCACCGTCGCTGCCCCACGCCTC
>DATBTL010000117.1:0-2193 GCA_036559345.1 Chloroflexota bacterium
ATGACGGGCGCCAAACACGTCGACGGCATGGACGGCCGGCGAGGTCCATGACCACTCGACGGTCACGGGCGGGTCCGTCTCCCCGCTGAAGGTATCTCCCTGCTTCCATAGCACGAGCAAGGAATCGCGGCCATGGCGCCGAACCTCGAAGGCGAAGAGGTCGGGCCGGGCTGCTCTCGGCGCTGGAGAGCACGTCGTACCCACAGCCGCCAAGCACCACCGCCGCGCGCGGATCGACGGCTCGCACCGCGCGGTGGAGCGCGGTGAGTTGTTCAACATACTCCGCTGCCGTCCCCGTCCACAGCAAGCCAAGATTGCTGGGCTCGTTGTTGCATTGCCAGTATTGCACTCGTCCCGCGCAATGGATCGCCAGTGCCCGCACAAACCGGTGGTAGGTGTCGTTATCCTTCGCCGGCGCCGGCGGGAGAAAGTCCGTGGCGTGCCGTGTCGCCCAGGGCGAACTGGAGCAGACGGTCACCCAGACTTCCTCATCGCCGTTGAGTTGGTCAAGGAAGGCATCGACCACTCGCCAGTCGTAGCACCCAGGCTCTGGCTCGACCTGACCCCAGTATACGTAGAGGCGTACGAGCCCAGCACCGAGCGCGCGTAGCTGGGACATGAACTCGTCCGGTGGGCCGAACAGCCCATAACTGATCCCGCGTACGATTCCCAACCGGATGCCCGGCGGGGTGAAGGACTGATCCATCGTCACCTTGCTCTCCTCCTTAAGTATATGATGTATACTATATTATACGTCATACACATTCATGGATGCTGTAAACTAGCAAACATGAGAGAGCAGCCCAGCGATCCGCCGGCACCGTTGATATGGTTGCAGCCGCCCGCGCCCGCGCGGAAGCGCCACCTCGAGCGGGAAGAGATTGTGCGGGCCGCGATCACGGTAGCCGACCTGGGTGGCGTCTCCGCGCTCACCATGACCGCGGTCGCCCGGCAACTCGGGCCATACACCGCCATGGCGCTCTACCGGTACGTGCCCAGCAAGGACGGCCTGATCGACCTCATGCTCGACCACGTCACCGGGGAAATCCCCGTACCCGCCAAGCCGGGGCGAGATTGGCGCGCGGATCTGCACACCCTTGCCTCGGCAAGCTGGGCGATGGTCAAACGACACATCTGGTACGCTCAGCTCGTACATACCCGCCCCCCACTCGGACCGCATATGATGCGACGAACCGAGTTCATTCTCAGTGTATTCACCGGCCAGGGCACCCCGATCGGCGAAGCCATGACCTACGCGGCGCTCCTGGACCGCCACGTCTACGGCAGCGCCCTGCAGGCGGCCGAGGAGCGCGCCATGCACCAGCGATACGGCATCGAGAACGCGCGGAAGCTGGCCGCTGCCATCACGGCCGTTCGCGAACTGGCCGTCGCCGCTGGGCAATACCCCAACCTGGCTCGATGGATGGCCACCCCGACCGGAGCAACCCTCGACGAGCAGTTCGAGCTGAGCCTCGGCTTCCTAATCGACGGAATCGCGGCCCGCTTGTCCGACCCCTCCCGTCGTTAGCCTGTATCTGGGACCGCGGAGAGATCGGAAGAGGTCGCCCTGGCAGATTGGCGCGATCAAAGAGGGTTTGGCGCAACTTGACCGAGGACAATCATAATCGAGTCGCCCATGGCACGCTCCAGATTATCGCTTTCATCCACGAATCACGACAGTGGCCCACTGATCTGTAGTCGCCTGGGCTCGGATGCATGATCATCCGCTCCTGGAGATCGGCATCCGTTCCTCCAAGGCCCTAACCTAGCGGGGGTGCAGCCAGCGGGAGTTGTAAGGCCATGCCCGCACCGACCACGGCCCGCGCCATCGCCGTGGTCGTTCAGGTAGCCCCGATGAGCGGCCGCGGCGCCGCGTCGGAGACGTCGGCATCAGGCCCTGGTTCGACCTTGGAAGGTCGGCCGCGCCGCGGCAAGCGGCCGGGCGCCTTGGGTAACCGCCCTGCCTCCGTGAGGGCTTGACGGAGCAGGAACTCGATCTGCGCGTTCGTGCTGCGCAGCTCATCGCCGGCCCAGCGGGCCAGGGCGTCATGGACGGTGGGGTCCAGGCGGAGCAGGACGCTCTTGCGCGGTCATGGGGCCCGCACGCCGATCCACTCAATGGTACAGCGATCCGGTATTGACCACCGGTTGGGTGGCGTGATCGGAGCACAGGACCACGAGGAGGTTGGAGAC
>DATBTL010000118.1:0-4020 GCA_036559345.1 Chloroflexota bacterium
GGGGAGCCTCACCGCTGGCCTAGCCGTGGGCTTTAGCCCGCTCTCCCGCCCTTGGTGGGTGCTCTCGGCGGAACGGGCGTTCGGATGACGCGAATAAGAATAAGCGGCCTGAAGGCCACGCTAGCAGAGCAACACCCAGAGCAATTGTCTTGGTTGTCAAGCGGCGGCGACCCGCCAAGGGGTTTGATCGCGCAGGACTGCGTTGAGGATGGTGAGCAGTTTATGCATACAGGCGACCAAGGCGACCTTCTTGGGTTTGCCGGCGGCACACAGGTGCGTATAGAACAGGCGGATGACCGGATTGAAGCGGGTAGCGACGAGGGTGGCCATATAGAGGGTGCAACGGACGCGAGCCCGTCCCCCATAGATGATGCGCCGACCCCGCAAGGTGCCGCTGTCGCAATTGAGCGGGGCAACCCCGACCAGGGCGGCAATGGCCTTGCGGTCCAGGCGGCCCAGTTCAGGCAGGTCGGCCAGCAGAGCAAAGGCGGTAGCCGGGCCGATTCCCGGCACGCTGCGCAGCAACTGGTCGTTGACCAGCCAGACGGGGCTGGTCTGCACGGCCGTCTTGAGGGCGCCATCCAGGTCGGCCAGTTCCTCTTCCAGCCAGGTGAGATGAGCCTGGATGCGGAGGTGGACCGCAGGCAGAGCGGTGTCCAGCCGTTGCCGCTCGGCGACCAGGATGCCGACCAGTTGTCGGCGGCGGGCCAGCCAGGCGGCAAACTGCTGCGCCTGCGCGTCCGGCACGGCACGCGGCGTGGGCTGCACCACCGCCGCAAAGCGGGCCAGCAGGTGAGCATCCAGGGCGTCGGTCTTGGCCAACTGACCGACGGCGCGGGCAAAGTCGCGTACCTGGCGCGGGTTGACCACCGCCACCGGGACCCCAGCTGCCGCCAGCGCCGCCGCCGCCGGCACTTCTCGCCCCCCAGTCGCTTCGAGTACCACCAACCGCGGGGCGAGGGTCTGCAACCGGACGACCAGCGCCTGGATGCCCTCTGCGTCGTGCCCGACCGTCCACTGTGTCCCATCGGGGCGGATGGCAATGTCGAGGTGCCCCTTGGCGACGTCAATACCAACCGTGATCGCGGGGTCCATCCACCTATCCTTCCCGTTACGAGTCTCACGCGGGCCCTTCCTTGTGCCATGCGGGCTGGACGCCCCAGCAACTGTTCGGGCTCTGGCGAGGAGTGGATCCGGCGACCCAAGCTCTGGGACGGTGTCGAGGCACCGAGGGTACAGCGGCCTGCCGGATCCACGGGATTCTACTCCCTATTTCACGATACAAGGGTACCCGGTGTCCCTACGCGGCTGCTTTCTCTGGTGGGAAAATGTGGGCAATGATGAGGTCTCCAGGCCCGCCGCAGCCTGGCCGCCTATCTCCGAGTGTGCGGCGAGCACCCGTACCCAGATGGCGATCCGTGGCCGAACCAAGCGGGCCTGGAGACCCGCGCCCCTTTCCCACCCTCTCAGAGATCCGCTACGCAGAGGCAGACTGCTCCGGTTCGGCGCGCCCAAAAAGACCGGCGGCCACCATTTCGCCGGCGGTGAATGCCGCGCCGCCCACCAACCACCCCGGTACGCGGAGACTCAGGGCCCGATCGAGCGAGAAGCGGCCTGGTCCGACCGCTGCCAGGGCCAGGGCGATGGCTGCATTGCTGAGCGGGAGCTCCGCTCCTCCCTTGGTCACCCAGACGGGTTTGCCCCAATGAACCGTTCCCGTGGCCATGGCCATGGCGGACAAAACGCCAATGGGACCAAGGGGATTGAGGAAGCCCAGTGCCGTGAGGGTGCCGCCCGTGAACTCGGCCAGTCCCGCCGCCAAGCCCCAATGTTCACCTGGCTGCAACCCCAGGCTCTCCATCATCCCGGCGGTGCCGTTGCGCCCCGGGCCCTCAAAGGCGCCAAAGAGTTTTTGCGCTCCGTGGCCGGCCAACAGGCCGCCCATGACCAGCCGTGCCGCCAGTATCCCGACGTCCTCTTTCATCATTCTTTCCTTCCACATATTCGTTCGCCCGCCGCGAGCCTACACTTTATAGGGCGCGGCGTCCGCATGCTTGAACTCCAGACCCAGGCCGGGCCGGGACCGATCCGGGTGCAGGGCCCCATCGACAGGGGTGATGGCGCCGTCGAACAGCATCTGCTCGATTCGTGCGTGGTCGTGGAAGTACTCGATCGGACTGAGAAGTGGGATGGCCGCGCATGCGGGAAGGTGCAGCAACGGAGCGCAATGCGCGGACAGTGCCATCCCGCGCGCCTCGGCAAGGGCGGCGGCCTTCAGAAACCCCGTGATCCCGGCACAGCGGGAGGCGTCGGCCTGCAGCACGTCCACGGCCCCAGCTTCCAGCATACGGCGGAAATACCAGAGATCGTAGCCATATTCGCCCGCCGCGATATCCATGCCGGCGGGGCCGCGATCCCGGATCAACCGGAGCCCTTCCAGGTCGTCCGCCGAGACTGGCTCCTCGAACCACACCACGCCATATTCCTGGAAGGCAGCCGCCTGAGCCAGGGCCTGCTTCCGGCTGTAGGCGCCGTTCGCGTCCACGTAGAGCTCGGCGTCTGGTCCAATGGCCTCGCGGGCCGCCCGCACGCGGCCAAGGTCGGCCTCCGGGTGGGTGCCGATTTTCATCTTCACTCGACGAATGCCCTGTCGTACCCAGCCTCCAAGCTGCCTTTGCAGGTGGCCGATCGAGTAGCTGGTGAAGCCGCCGCTCCCATACACGGGCACGGCCTCCCGGATCGCGCCCAGAAGAGTGGACAGCGAGAGGTCGAGCAGGCGTGCCTTCAGATCCCAGAGGGCGACATCAACGGCGGCAATCGCCATCGAACTGATGCCCGGCCGCCCAAGATTGCGAATGGCGTGAACCATTGCCTCCCAACAGGCGGGAGTATTCATGGCGTCGAGCCCCGCGACTTTGCCCGCCAGAAGATCCCGGATCAGGCTGGCCGTAGCAGTATCGGCATAGGTATATCCGAGGCCCTGGATGCCGCCCGCCGCCGCCTGAACCAGCACCAGGGTTGTGGAGTCCCACTGGTGGGTCCCGTCCGCCTCGGGAGCATCAGTGGGGATCTTATAGGCGGATACTTCCAGGCGGTCGATAGGAGCCGCCGCCGCGAATCTGGTCATGAATGTCCTTTCTCCAGAACTGGCTATGGATCGAAATGATCAACAATCAGCTCCTCGAGTCGAGTGTGAAACGGGCTCAATACCTCGGCTCCCATAGGACCAAGCGTTACCACGTCGCAATGCCGCAAGCCTCCATACCCCTCGATATAGATCGCCGGCTCGATATTGAAGGTCATCCCTACCTCCATAAGGTCGGACGAGGCGGGATGCAGGCGCGGCGGGTATTCGGTGCTGATCGCGGAAAAGCCCACGTTGTGACCGACGCCATGGGTAAAGTTGGGCCCGAACCCGCGTTCGGTCAGGACGGCGCGCGCGGCCCCATCCACCTCACTGGCCCTCACGCCTGGGCGGAGGGCGGCGAGGGCGGCCTGACGGGCGGCCAGGACGGCGTCGTACATCGACCGCTGTCGTTCATCGGGTTGGCCAACCACATAGGTCCGAGTCACGTCGGTCCAGTAGCCATTGATATAGGAGTTGCAATGCAAGAGAACGAACTCTCCGTCGCGCAGCCGTCGAGCGGTGGAGCGCGCGTACGCGGCCGCCGCGCGAGCCGCATTGGGGCCTGACATGCAGTACGCGAAGCCCCCAGCCCGCCGGGCGCCGGTCGCCTCAAGGCCGAGGATGCTCAACCTGCCCGATACCTCGGCGGCCACCTCGGATTCTCTACGGCCGGACCGGAGAGTTTCCGCGGCGGCGGTGAAGGCGGCCTCCACCACGGCACAACCGGCTCGCACCTGATCCACTTCTCCCGGCATGAGAATGGATCGTAAGCGCGCCAGGATATGCGGGGCCGGGGTGAGGGTCGCGTCGGGCCCGGCCGCCCGTAAGAGGCCGGCAATCGCGTCTCCGAACAGATGCATCGCCGCGTAAGTGGACGGCTCATAGGCGCTGCC
>DATBTL010000119.1:0-3232 GCA_036559345.1 Chloroflexota bacterium
TCCCCGCGCACCGTGGCCCAGGCGACGAGGCCGGCCACCAGCACGGTGCGCCCGACCGGCGGCTGCAGGGCGGCCACCAGGAGGCCATGGTAGCGGCGGCTGTTCAAACCGACCACGGTGGAGGAGGCATAACCGCCCAGACCATTGGTCACCAGCCACTCGCGCCGCAAGGCCGCCGGTAGATCGCCACAGACCTCGCGGCCAAAGCGAATCAACCGATCCGGTTCCTGGTTCATGAGGTCATCGGCTTGCGGGCGACCAGAAAGTAGGTCTGGCCCCGGAGCTTGAAACGGCGCCCCAGCCAGTCATCCAGGCGGCGCAACCGGCGGGCCATGGCTACGTTTCGTCCCGGCGAGCCCAGGCGCAGATGACCCGCCACCACATCGGCGAACAGCAGGTGGGTGGTACAGCGTTCCACCGTGAACAGGCTCCGGATTCGCGAGATCGCTTCGGCGCCGGAGACGTCCTCGAATGGCGAGGCGGGGGGCAAGGTGAACGCGGCCGGAGCCCGCCGTCCCGGTAGGAAGCGGCGATAGACTCTGGCCATCACCCGGTTTACGATATGTCGTGGCTTCCGCCAATAGGGGACCTCGGTGGGCAGGATCAGAAGCAGGGCGTAGCGGAGCAGGAGCGAGGCACGAGACGGCTCCATGTGGTCCACGCAGACCAGGGTGCCGCCCGGCTTCAGGGTTTTCCGCACCTCGCCAAGCAAGTGATCCAATTCTTGCACATGATGGAGAGCGGCGTGGGCCAGCACCACGTCGTAGAGATCCGAAGGGAAGGTCATGCGGTTGAGATCCCCCACCATGAACCGGGCACTCCCCGGCCAGTGCTCGTCCCGGCTCCGCTCCACCGCCGTTCGGTTGGCGCCTTCGATCAGACCTGGCGCCACGTCCACCCCGTCGCAGGTACATCCTTCACGGGCCAAGCGCATGGAGATCCCGCCGCCTCCGGACGCCAACTCCAGCACCCGTGTCCCGCGCGCCAACACCACCGCGATGGCCCGTTCGAGGAGATCCCCGGTGGTTACCGCGCTCAGGGCCGAATCGCGCCAGGTAGCGACGCTCGTATCGATGGCGCCGCCGGCCGTGGCTTCCCAGTACGCGGCCTCGCGCTGGATGGCCTCGGCATACTCCTGGCTGTCAAGCTGGAACCTGGCCGCTGGTCGCGTCATCAGTCCGCCTCCACGCCGCCCTCTTGTTGGTGTCTGGCCACGTATAGCCTTCCAGTAAGGATACAGGAGTATTGCCGGCCCAGCCATGTCGGGCGATCCTCTCTTTCAACCTCATTTTGAGGGTAGCGCCTCCCTGCTTCCAAAGGACTTGCCGGCGGGGTATACTGGGGTCGAGCAGCCGAAGCAAACATGGCAAGAGGGATAGCACGGTGAGCCGGCACGGAGCGGCGTCTCAGAGGGCGCCGTCGGGATCCACGGTAGCGGAGCCAGGGATGCGGGTCGTACGGCTAGTGGCTGTATCGGCCAGTGGTTCGCTGTTACCGCAACGCATCTGGTGCGCGACGGTCAATGATGCCTTATATCTGGCGGTCGTGCCTCATAGCGCCGTGGCCGCCGCCCTGCAGGCGGATGGGCATGCCTGCCTTCTTTTTGACGATCAGGAGATCGACGCGGTCACCGGTACGGTTGTCCCGATTCATCCGGATCAGATTGACGACCCGGAGTTGGATCGTCTTGCCCGCGGCGCTTTCGCCGGACGTCTCCTCTACCGGCTCGCCGCCACGCCCGTGGCGCCCCCCGAAACGTTGGATGATCCGGTGGAGCGCCGCCTGGTCGTGCAACATATCTTTAGCGATCTTCCGCGGTCCGTGGCTGGGGTGATGGCTCGCCGCCTCCGTTACCAGACTTACCAACCTGGGAACGAGGTGATCAAGCAGGGGAGCGAGGGCGACCAGTTCTTTATCGTGGTGGACGGCGAGGTGGACGTGGTCTCGGAAAGACAGGATGGGAGCGAGGAAGTGCTCACCACCCTTGGTCCCGGCGAATCGTTCGGCGAGGCGGCGCTCCTCCTCAATACCCCCCGTACCGCCACCGTCCGCGCCCGCACGCCCCTGCGTGTCCTGGCGCTCGACCGCACGACGTTCGAGCAAGTGGTGTTGCTGACCGGCCAAGAGGATTCCCTTTAAACCTCCCGATCAAGGGAGGAGGCGCAGGGTCAGGGCCTGGCCGGCGTTCAGGTGATCCGGCAACAAGTGGCCGGCGGTCATCCAGTTGGCGTAGGTTTGCCAGGCCGCCGGACTCATGATTCCGTAGCGGCCATGGCTGTCGTGGAACAGCGGTCCCAGCAACCTGATGCTGTGCTGGATCAGCCCGGCGCTGTTGGAGAGTACTCCCGGCGCCTTGAGGAGGATGGCCGCGGCCTCGGCGGGATGGGCCGCCGCGTAGGCATAGCCGCGGAAGGTGGCCCGCTGAAAGGCCGCCAGGGTGCTCGACTCGCTTTTGAGCTGCCCTGGGCCGGTGACGAAGACCAGTTCGTTATAGGTGGGAACGCCCCACTGGTCCAGGCGGAGCGCGTTCACCTTCACTCCTTTTTGCGCCGCTTGCAATGCTTCCCAGGTCCAGTAGGCGCCAATAATCGCGTCCACCCGATGGGCCAATAGCGCGGGGAGGAGATTGTAGCCCACGTTCACGATGTGGACCTTCGCATAGTCTCCCCCGTCATGGCCAAGCAGCGCCTTGAGATCCGTGTAGTCGCTGGGGTCGCCCGCCACTCCCACCGTGTGCCCCTGCAAATCGCGGGGACGGGTAATGCCCGTGCCGGCCACGGCGAGGACGGCGTTGAGCGGCTTTTGCACGATAGCGCCCGTGGCGGTGACCGGGATGCCCTGGTCGCGGGCCAGCAGCACCGATGACTCATAGGAGATCGCGATGTCCCCATTCCCATGGGTGACCAGCTTCAGGGCGTCGGCGGCGCCCGAGGGAACCTGGGCCTTCACCCGCAATCCCGCCGCCTCGTAATAGCCTTTGGCCATGGCGACGTAGATACCCGCGTGATCGGAGTTGGGAAGCCAATCCAGCCACAGGGTCAGGGTGTGCAAGGACGCGGCGCGGCTCGGGGGAGCGGCGGGGGCCGCCAGGGCGCCGAGGGCGAAGGCGCCGGCCAAGAGTGGACGGGCCACGCGGACAAGAATCCCAGTTTTCATGCAGCTACTCCGTTTCAGACGGGCGCCTGCGCGCCCAGGGGGTACACAGCCGCTCCAGGGCGGCAACGGCGGCGAA
>DATBTL010000120.1:0-5171 GCA_036559345.1 Chloroflexota bacterium
TCGGTAAAGGTTCCCAGCCCGATCAAGACCGCCGCCAGCCCATAGGCAACCTGAAGGACCAGCCGCTGTCGCCGGGGCTCCAGGGTTCCGCCCAGAAGGAAGCTCAGGTGCAGCCAGAGCGCGGCCGGGGCCACCGAGGCCCACCATTGCGCGCGGTCGAGGATAGCTCTGGTGCCGTGGGGCGCCGAGCTGAGCGCCTCCAGGAGACCGCCGAAGCCGAAGAGGGCGGCGGTGGCCACGGCCGTGATGCCGGTGAGGCGCGCTACCCGTCCGCCATCGCCGCGGGTGAGCACGTACAGACCATGCCAGAAGAAGGCCGCGAAGCCCAGCACATGAACCACGAATCGGGCCGTATCGGGCGCCACGCACACCTCTCCCGCGCTCGGTCCCGCGGCACCGGAGGTCCCACACACTACCGCGACCATCCAGCAGGGGACACAATCGTGCGCCGCCCTTACTATAGCATGTTCAATCCACCCGTCTCCTAGCCGAAGGCATTGATGCACCTCTTGAAGGCGCTTTACGGGTATTCCGCCCTCATGCTACACTGATGGTATCGGCTCATGAACAGAAGATGAATTGCAGCCGGCAGTCCTTATCTGGTTGGTTTGTCTCTCTGCCGGTCGAAGCGGAACGGTTGCCTCCTCCCTATGGTTCCCCATCACGCGACATGCCTGACCGGTCGCTACCGCATACCTCGCTACCAGGCGCTCGCGCGAGCCGGCTCGGCCGCGCGACGCCTCGCCGCGGGGATGGCTGGCCGCGCCCTGGAAGGCCGAGCCTGATGGGTTCCAGCATCCCGCTGCGCGTTCTGGTAGCAGCCATTCCCGCCGCCATTGTTTGGGCACTGATCGATGCCTTCCCCAGCCATACCGCCAATCTGGATGTCCTGGTGGCGTTGGTCCTCTTCGTGGTGGCGCTGGCGGTGCCATCACTGCTGCCGGGCGCTCCACTGGCTCGCGCGGATCGCCTGCTGCACGAGGCTCCGATAGCGGATCTCGCGGTAGGCACTCTCGGACTCGGACTGGGGCTGATCCTGGGCGCCTTTCTAGCCTTTCCACTCTCCCATCTCCCCTACCCCGCCGGCATATGGCTTCCCTTGGTGGCCTTGGTGGTGATGACGGCGTTGTTTACGCAGGTGGCGCTTGGCCGGCGGGCCGACCTGCGCACCCTCCTGGCTACCCGCGCGGCGCCCCTCGCCCCCCCCGCCATCGAGCCCGCGGCCCCGGTGCATCAGCGGGTTCTCCTCGACACCAGCGCCATTATCGATGGGCGGATCGCCGACATCAGCGCCACCGGCTTCATCAGCGGCGAGTTGGTGGTGCCGCGCTTCATCCTGGATGAACTGCAACACATCGCCGATTCCCCCGATCTGTTGCGCCGCAACCGGGGCCGGCGGGGCCTGGATATGCTCAACCGGATGAGCAAGGACTCGACCACCCCGGTCAGCGTGCTCGATCTCGACGCGAAGGATATCGCCGAGGTGGATGGGAAGCTGGTGCAGATCGCCAAGAGCCGCGGCTGCGCGATCATCACCAATGACTTTAATCTTAACCGGGTGGCCGAACTGCAGGGGGTGCTGGTGCTCAACGTCAATCAACTGGCCAACGCGGTAAAGCCGGTGGTGCTGCCGGGCGAGGAGATGGCGGTCCACATCATCCAGCAGGGCAAGGAGATCAACCAGGGGGTAGGGTATCTCGACGACGGGACGATGATCGTGGTCGAGGATGGGCAGCGATTCCTCAATCGTGACGTGGATATTATCGTCACCCGTGTGCTGCAAACGGTGGCAGGACGCATGATCTTCGCCCATCCAAAGGCGCACGGGAACGGCCGCTGATCGTGGAGAGCCGTCCGGCGAAGGTCGGCGCTATTATCGTCGCGGCGGGAAGCAGCCTGCGGATGGGCGGCGCCGACAAGCTCTGGGTCGATCTCGGTGGTCAGCCCCTGCTCGCCCGAACCATCGCCGCCATCGTCGCGCTGCCGGCCCTGGCGGAGCTGGTGGTCGTGGGCGGCCCCGAAACCCTCCGCCGCGCCGCTGAATTGCCTGGGGATCCGCCCTGGTCGCGGGTAGACCGTTGGGTGGCGGGCGGCGCCACCCGCCAGGACTCCGTGTATTGTGGGCTGGAGGCCCTGGGTCCGCACTCGATCATCCTGATCCACGATGGAGCCCGTCCGCTGGTCCGCCAGGAAACCCTGGAACGCGGGGTGGCGGCGGCCCAGGCTCATGGAGCGGCGCTGGCGGCGATTCCGATCACCGATACGATCAAGGTGGTGGACCAGGATGAGCGAGTGCGGAGCACCCTCGACCGAACCGCCCTTCGGGGCGCCCAGACCCCCCAGGTGTTCGCCGGATCCCTACTCCGCCAGGCATACGCGCGGGTAGGCGCCGCCCGCGCCGGCTGTACGGATGACGCGGCGGTGATGGAGATGGCGGGCCTGCCGGTCTACGTCTTTCCCGGCGAGCGGGACAATCTCAAAGTAAGCACTCCAGCCGACCTGGCGCTGGTGCGTGCCCTGTGGGCGGCGCGGATGGAGGAGGAAACGGCATGAGTGAGCCGGCGATCCCGGAGATCCGGGTGGGCATGGGCTATGATGTACATCCGTTCGCCGAGGGCCGCCCCCTTTTTCTCGGCGGGGTCGAGTTCCTTCACGAGCGCGGCCTGGATGGTCATTCGGATGCCGATGTGCTCCTGCACGCGATCTGCGATGCTCTCCTGGGCGCGGCGGCCCTGGGCGATATCGGGCACCATTTCCCCCCCGGAGACCCTGATTACGCGGGGATCGCCAGCACCCTTTTGCTGGCCCGCGTGGCGGGGCTGCTCACCGACCACGGCTGGCAGGTAGTGAATGTGGATGCCACGGTGGTGGCCGAGCGCCCGCGGATCAGCCCACACGTGCCGGCGATGCGAGCCCGCATCGCCGGCGCCCTCAACATCGGCCAGGAGCGAGTGAGCGTGAAGGCCACGACGAACGAGGGCCTGGGTTTCATCGGACGCGAGGAGGGGATGGCCGCCATGGCGGTGGCCATGATCCGCCGCTAGACGTCGACGCGCGACATCACCCGGTCGGAACGGGTTGTATTGGCGGCGCGGTACGAGGGCACCCACGAGGGGTGCCCCTACAGAGAACCGCCTTGGGACTTTCGCCTCGATGTACTAGCGTTCCCCACGGAGGCGTCGCACCTCGGCTTCCAGGGCCGCGATCCGAGTTTCCGCCGCCACGCGCGCCGTCTCGGCCCTGGTCCAGCCCGCTTTCATCTCCCCTGCCGTCGGGAGCAGCACCCCAGTGCTATCCCGGAGGCGGAGTAACGATCCCGCCGCCTCCAGAGTCAATCCCAGCACATCGCTGTACAAGGCGCCACCCCGCGCGGCCGGCCAGCCCACCCAGACGCCGCGGGCGTCGCGATGAAAGCCCCAGAGTTGCCGCCCATCTACCCCGAGCGGATCGAAAATCGCGTACTCCAGGGCTCCGAGCAGCCCATACAGTCGCGCCTTGTCGTGCTTATCACGGCGGGTGGACTCTGGGGAGACGATTTCCAGGACAAAGGCGGGGAAGGCGCCTTCCTTGACCACATCGAACGAGTTGCGGACCCGGCGGGGCGCGTAGGCGGCCAGGGCGTCTGGCGCCACGGTGCCCATGGTGCCGTCCGGTTTGGGATAGCGCACCGCCAACTCGCTGCTGGCATAGAGACCTGGCCGCTGCTCCTCCACGTACAGAAAGAAGGGCACGGTAAAGCCGTGCAGAGCCAGGAGGTGCGGGTCGGCTACAACCATCCAGGGCGACTCCTCCGTGTCATCGGCACAGGCCAACAGGAAGGCGCAATCATCCTCGGACAGAGTGGTGGTTCGGGTTTCGATCATGGGAGCTGCCCTCTCTGGCATAGCATACCATGCCGCGGCCCATGGATCGGGCCAAATCGCCATGGTTCATGGGTGGCGCTAGTCAAGGTATTTCATCGGACGGATCAGGCCGATCCGTCCGATCCGCCGGGCACGCGACGAGAGGTGCGTGGATGTATCCAAGTAAGCCGGCTACTCCGTGATTCAAGGCCATTCCTCGCATCACCAGATAGGTAGTTCCACCGCGCGGTACGACATGGTACTATGCCACTCATGGCAAGCCCCATTTTGATCGTGGACGACGAGGAGCATATTCGCGAGCTGGTCGCGCACTATTTGCGGCGCGAGGGCTTCGCGGTCGAACACGCCGCCACCGGGCCGGAGGCCCTGGAGGCATACACCCGCGTCCAGCCGGCGCTGATCGTGCTCGATGTGATGCTGCCGGGACTCTCGGGCACCGATGTGTGCCGGGAAATCCGGAAGACCAGCGACGTGCCCATTCTGATGCTCACCGCCAAGGACGACATCATCGACAAGGTGGTGGGCTTCGAGTTGGGCGCCGACGACTATTTGACCAAGCCGTTCGAGCCCAAGGAGCTGGTCGTGAGGGTGAAGGCGCTGCAGCGGCGGGTACGGGCCGACGCCGAGCGGCCCAGCCCCACTCTCGTGCTGACGGTCGGAGAACTGCGTATCGATCCCGATCGCCGTGACGTGCGGATCGGCACCAAAGCGGTGGGATTGCGGCCCAAGGAATTCGACCTCCTCCTGGCCCTGGCCCGCCATCCCGGCCAGGTGTTTAGCCGCGAGCAATTGCTGAATACCGTCTGGGGCTACGATTTCGAGGGCTTTAGCCGGACGGTGGATGTGCATGTGCAGCACCTCCGCGATAAGCTGGCCACGGCCGGCGGCGGCACGGGATGGATTCATACGGTATGGGGTGTGGGCTACAAGTTCGAGGCGACCGATCCCGGCTGAGACGATGAAGGTTTTGCCTCCGGTCCGCCTACGGTTCACCTCGCTGCGCAAACGGTTGTTGGCCGCCTTTATCGGGGTCTTGCTCCTCAGCCTGGCCCTCACGGGCGCCATCTTCTGGGTGCAGATTCGGGTCTACGACAGCCAGCAAGTGCAGTCCCAATTGGCCAGCACCGCGCCCACAGTATTGATCCGGGTCAAGCAACAACTCGAAAGCTATTGGCAGGCCAACCTTCCCGAGTCGGAGTTGCGGACGCAGCTGGCCCGCGTGGCGCGGGATAACGGCGTCCGGGTGATTCTGACCGATTTTTGCAGCCATGTGGCCATCGATACCGCGTACACCGGCGATCTGAGCCC
>DATBTL010000121.1:0-5624 GCA_036559345.1 Chloroflexota bacterium
AGGGCGTCAGGTGGTCGGTGCCGCCCCGCAGGCGATCCCGCCTCCGTACGCCCGCGCTTCGGCGACAGAGCGGCGGATTAACTCCTGGGTGGTCTCCCAATCCAATCCCATGCCGCGCTGCGCCGTATCCATGGCCTCGGCGACCGAGAGCCCCATGGACCACAGATAGCGGCGGTAGGCAAGCGTGGCCTCCCAGTCAAGACACGCGCTCAAGAGCGGGTCACTCTCGGCCAGCGGGTCGCATACAACGTGCGCGGCGGCGTAGGCCACCCGGTCACGCGGCGGTCGCCCGGACGGGATGATCGGTTCCCGCCCGCCGGCGGTATAGAAGGCACGGGTGCCGTCCGCGCGCGGCAGGAGGAGAGCGCTAGGCATCGCCAGCCTCCGTCGCGAGGCTCAAGTCGGGCACGTCGAGCCAGCGCCGCTCGCTCCAGGAGCGGAGGCCCAGCTCGGCCAATTGCACCCCGCGGGCGCCCGCGAGCAGATCCCAGGGGAACGGCGTATCGCACGCGACATGGGTGAGGAACAACTCCCACTGCCGCTTGAACGCATTGTCGTGACCGGCGTGATCGGGGACATCCAGCCACCCATCGCGGAAGCTATGGGGGTTTGGGAGATCGGGATTCCAGATCGCGCGGGGGGTATTCGCCCGATCCTGCGTCTTGCACTCGCGCAGCCCCGCCACCGCGCTGCCGGCGGTGCCGTCCACCTGGAGGACGAAGAGCTCATCGCGATAGACGCGGACGTCCCACGACGAGTTGATCTGGGCGATGATCCCCCCGTCCAGCTCGAAGGTAGCATAGGCGGCGTCCTCGGCCGTGCAGCGGTAGGGACGACCCTCCTCGTCGATGCGCTCGGGGATGTGGGTCACCCCCCGACAGGAGACCGCCCGCACCGGAGCGAAGATGCGGTCGAGCACGTACTGCCAGTGGCACAGCATATCGTGAATGATCCCGCCGCCATCCTCGCGCCGATAGTTTCAGGAGGGACGCTGGAGCGGCAGAGTATCCTCGAACACCCAGTAGCCGAACTCGCCGCGGATGGACAGGATGCGCCCGAAATAGCCGCTATCGACCAGCCGCTTGAGCTTGAGCAGCCCCGGCAAAAACAGCTTGTCCTGCACGACGCCGTTTTTCACCCCCGCCGCGTGGGCCAGGCGCGCCAATTCCAGGGCCGTGCAAAGGTTGGATGCGCTCGGTTTCTCGCAATAGACGTGCTTGCCGGCCGAGATGGCCGCCTTGACATCCTCGGCCCGCCGCGTGGTCACCTGCGCGTCGAAATAGATGGCGGCTGCCGGGTCGGCTAGGCAGCGGTCGAGATCGGCGCTCCAGTGGGCGATGCCATGCTGGGCGGCCAGCACCCGCAGTTTCCCCTCGTCGCGGCCCACGAGGATAGGCTCCGGCATCAGGGACGACCCATCCGGCAAGCGGACCCCGCCCTGCTCACGGATCGCCATGATCGAGCGGGCCAGGTGTTGGTGCGTGCCCATGCGCCCGGTCACCCCATTCATGATGATCCCGATGGTCCGCTGGGTCATCTTACTGTTTCCTCATTTTCAATATAATCTACTGTCCTGCGTGTCGATTCATGTGTACCGGGCTACCCTTTCAGGGCCCCGGCCATCAACCCCTCCACGATCTGCTTTTGGAATACCATGGCCAGGGTGAAGACCGGCGCGATCACGATGAGCGCCATCGCCGCTTCGTTCCCCCAGGCCACGGCCCCGGTCTCCGGGTCGACCGCCGCCTGGGTGCCCCCGAGCGTCAGAGTCGCCGTCGCGGCTGAACGGCTGAAAATCAAAGGCAGGAAGAACTCATCCCAGGCGGTGATCACGTTGATCAGGAACAGGGTGGCCAGGGCGGGCCACAATTCTTCGGTGCGCCCGGATCTCCTTGCGGCAGCAATTGCGCCAGGCCCGTACACTATTTCAATACACCATGCCAACGACCCAGGCCATCCGAGCGAGTATCATTGGCGCTAGGTAGCATATCCGTGGGAGAAGGAGACGACCGCCATGCCCAGCACCAGCTTTATCGGCGCCAGCATCCGGCGCCGCGAAGACCCCCGCTTGATCACTGGCTCCGCCACCTATGTCGACGACATTACCCTGCCCGGCATGCTCTTCATGGCCATCCTGCGCAGCCCCCACGCCCACGCGCGCATCATGGCCATCGACGCCGAGGCGGCCCGCGCGTGCCCCGGCGTCGTGCTCGTGGTCACCGGTGAGGATCTGGGCGGCTTAAGGCTGGGCGGTGGGGGCGGTGAGACCGAGGGCGGTCAGGCGAACGAGGACAGCGAGGCGGCGCCTAGCCGGCCGATCCTGGCCACGGACGTGGCGCGGCACGCGGGCGAGCCGGTCGCCGTCGTGGTCGCCGCCACCCAGGAACTGGCCGAGGATACCCTGGCCCTGATCGACGTGCACTACGATATCTTGCCCGCCGCCATCGATCCGGAAGCGGCGATGCGGCCCGACGCCCCACTCGTCCATCCTGGTCGGCAAGGGAACGTGGTCCGAGGGGGGACCGTGACCCGCGGCAACGCCGCCGAGGCGTTCGCCGCCGCCGAGGTGGTGGTATCGCAACGGATCGTCAGCCAACGGCTTGCTCCCAATCCCATGGAGACGCGCGGCGTGGTCGCCCAGTACGAGCGGGGTAGCGGGGTGTGTACCCTGTGGACCTCCACCCAGTGGGCGCATGGGGTGCGCGACGAGTTGGCCAAGCTCTTCAAGCTGCCGGAAGGTCAGATCCGCGTCATCGCGCCGGAGGTCGGTGGGGGCTTCGGCTGTAAGTTCGGACTCTATCCGGAGGATGCCCTGGCCGTCTGGCTCGCCCGGCGGGCACAGCGGCCGATCAAGTGGATTGAGACCCGGAGCGAGAGCCTGGTGGCCACCAATCACGGGCGGGGACAGGTGGCTACCATTTCGCTCGCCGCCCAGCGCGACGGCACGGTCACCGGGCTCCGCTTGACGGTGATCGGCGATCTCGGCGCCTATGGCTTGACCTTCCTGGCTGGCCTTACCGCCATGATGATTACCGGCTGCTACGAGATTCCCAACGTCGAGTCCGAGCACCTGGATGTCTACACCCACAAGACCTTCCTGGCCGCCTACCGCGGCGCCGGACGCCCGGAAGCGGCCTACTACGTGGAACGGGCCATCGATCTACTCGCCCGCGAACTACGCCTGGATCCGGGAGCGGTGCGGCGGAAGAACTTTATCGATCCGTCCGCCTTCCCCTACACGACGCCGGGTGGAGCTCGGTTCGACACGGGCGACTACGCCGTGGCGCTGGACGCGGCGGAGCGCGCCATCGAGTATCCCGCGCTCCTGGCCGAGCGTGATCGCCTCCGCGCCGCCGGCCGTATCGCGGGGGTCGGCCTGGCCAGTTACGTGGAAATCTGCGGCTTTGGCTGGGACATCGGCGCCGTGCGGGTGGCGGCGGGCGGCAGCGTGACCGTGTACACCGGGATCTCGCCCCATGGGCAAGGGCAAGAAACCACCTTCGCCCAAATCGTGGCCGACGCGCTCGGCGTCAGCCCCGACGACGTGACGGTCGTCCATGGCGATACCCTGATGGGCGTGGGGTATGGGACCGGCGGGAGCAGGGGCACGGCGGTCGGCGGCTCCGCCGTCCATAAGGCGGCCGGCCTGGTGCGCGAGAAGATGCGGCGGATCGCGGCCCACCTGCTTGAGGCATCGCCCGACGACCTGGAGCTAGAGGACGGCGCCTGGTCGGTCCGCGGGGTGCCCGGCCGGCTGGTCTCGGTCGCGCGGATCGCCCAGGCGGCCCACGACCCAGGGAAGCTGCCCGAGGGCATGGATCCGGGACTGGAAACCACCGCCTCGTTTGATCCCGGCGCCGTCACCGCGCCGTTCGGCACCCACATCGCCTTCGTGGAGATCGACCGCGACACGGGAGTCGTCTCGGTGATTCGCTACGTAGCGGCCGACGATTGCGGCACGATTATCAGCCCGGTCCTGGTCGATGGGCAAGTGATGGGCGGGGTGGCCCAGGGCCTGGCGCAGGCGCTCTTCGAGGAGATCGTCTACGACGGGGACGGCCAGTTGATGACCGGGACGCTGATGGACTACGTGGTGCCACACGCGCACCAGATCCCCTCGGTGACGATGGTCCATACGCACACGGCGACCCCGCTCAATCCGCTTGGAGTCAAGGGGATCGGCGAGGCCGCGACCATCGGCTCGACCCCGGCCATCGTCAACGCCATTCACGACGCGCTGGCCCCCCACGGCATCCGCCATCTCGATATGCCGCTGACCCCGGAGAAGTTGTGGCGGGCAACGGCAGAGCAGTGAGCGTCCACGGTCTCCGATCCCGCGGCGGGGTCTCCGGCTGCGGCCGGATGTGCGCGTCGACCACACGCTAGGGGCGCGGGTCTCCAGGCCCGCCAGCGTGACCAACCGCCCGCTGGCCGGATGACGATCCGTGGCCTCGCCAAGCGGGCCTGGAGACCCGCGCCCCTGTGAAGGCGACCCCGACCCGGTCCCGTACACCCAGCCGCAGCCGGCTCCGTTCCTGCCATCCGGCCTCAGCCGGAGGCCCTGAATATGACCATGTTTGGAGTGATCCGCTACCTACCTCCCCATGAAAAATGAAAGAAAACGCTTGGCTAGCGAAGATTGGGCTGACCGTATCATGCCGCCATTATGGCTATCAAGGGGATCCCATTGAGCCTGGCTGGGCCACGTGCTACATTTATGCCCTGACTCGCGATCCAAACGTTTGCAGGGCGTCCAGCAGACCGTGGGGTGGTCCGGTGACAGCGAAGCTTCGTGATGTTGCCAAGGGAGCGGAAGTCTCCATGTCCACCGCCTCGCGCGCGCTCAACGGCAACCAGGGACGCTCGGTCGCGCTGGAGACGCGCGAGCGTATCCTCGACGTTGCGCGACAGCTCAAGTACGAGCCGAATGACGCCGCTCAACGTCTGATGCGGCGGGTGGATAGCCGCGTGCATCGGACCGGGCGGGTCGGTCTCATCCTCGGCCCGGCATACAAGTTCTCCGATCCCTTTTGGTCGCGGGTGCTCGATGGAGTAACCGAGGAGTTGATCCAGCAAGAGTATCATGTGCGCTTCGCCCTCACGACCCAGGATCTTGAGCAGCAAGGTCAGAGCGTGTTGCTTGATGTCGACGGCCTGATCCTGCTTGGAGTCATGCAGCCGCCCGGCCAGGGCGCTTGGTCCAAGCCGACCGTGTCGATCGAGGGCGCGGACGATCGAGACCGCTGGAAACACCAACTGCTCACCGATGTGATCGCCATCGAGAAACGGCGCGCCATCTATCGCCTGGTCGCTCATCTGGCGGCCCTTGGCCATCGCCGGCTGGCCTTTCTTGGCCCTTCTCCCACGGTCGACGAGCGGGCCGAGGCATTCACTCAAGCATTGGTCCGCCATGACCTGCCGTTCGACTCCGCGCTGCTGTTCCCCTCTGAATGGACGGCGGAGGACGGCTATCGAGCCACAAAAGCGCTGCTGGTCGCCGGCCACCGGCCTGATGCGCTGGTCTGTGGCTGCGACACCATCGCGATCGGCGCCATGCGGGCGGCCAAGGAACGCGGGCTGTGCCTGCCGGATGACCTGGCCATTACCGGCTTCGACGACATCTC
>DATBTL010000122.1:0-7305 GCA_036559345.1 Chloroflexota bacterium
TGGTCTCCACCCTCAGTGTCCTCTCCTGGATCGCCGCCTACGATCACAGCGTCCTGGCCGTCCACCTGGGCGAAGGGCAATTATTCGCCCATGGGACCGATAGCGCCGTCGAGGCGATCATCGGCGACTCCGGGGCGGACGTACGGCTGGGCAGCCCGGTTTCGCGCATCGAGCAGGACGACCGGCAGGTACGAGCGATCACCATGTCGGGTGAGGTATTCACCGCGCCGGCAGCCGTGATCGCCCTCCCGTTGAACGTCCTGAAGGATATCGAGTTCTTGCCCGCGCTCCATCCCGCCAAGCAAGCGGCGGCGGCGGAGGGCCATGTGGGGCGAGCCACCAAGGTGTGGGCCCTGGTGAGGGGAGTGCCGCCCGCCTTCTTCGGGGCTGGACTCGGTCCCGGCTTGATCTGGCTGAGCACGCAGGAGGAATGGCCGGAAGGCAGCCTCATGCTCGGTTTTGGTCCTGGACCCGAGAGTTTGAATGTACACAGCATCAAAGCGGTGCAACGAGCGGTGGAAGCGTTCATCCCAGGGGCGGAAGTGCTGCGGATCGACGCCCATGACTGGAACGCGGATCCCTATGCCAACGGCGCCTGGGTGGCCTTTGGCGCCGGACAACTCACCCGCTGGGGACCGGCGCTCCGCGCGCTCGAGGGACGGCTGGCCTTCGCGGGCTCGGATCTGGCCACCCAGTGGGCGGGCTGGATCGATGGAGCGATCGCCAGCGGCTCTCAAGCGGCGCGGGAAGTGGGGTCGTTTGCCCCAAGCCCTTGAACCCCGGCACACTGAAGCAAAGGACTGTATGCCAAGCTCAAGGGAGAGAGTGTTCCTATGACCGCCGACACGCGCCCATTGCCGTCCCGGGCCGAGATTCCCGTGGAGTACACCTGGGATCTGGAGAGCGTCTTTCCCAGCGAGGCTGCCTTCGCCGCGGAGGTCGCGGCTCTCACCGCCGCCCTGCCCGAGGCGGAGCAGTTCCGTGGTAGGCTGGGGACGAGCCCCAGTATCCTGGCGGACTGGCTGGAACTGCGTGATCAATGGCTCGCCCGTCTGGGCCGCATCTACGTCTATGGGGGGATGGGCGCCGAGACCGACGCGGCGGATACCGCGGCCGCGGCTCGGCGCAGCCAAGCGATCGGCCTGAATGCGCGCCTCGCCGGGGCCATTTCCTTCACCGAGCCGGAATTGCTGGAGATTGGCTTTCACAACCTTCGCAGCGGGCTGGCCGAGGATCCGCGGCTGGCAATCTATGCCCATTATATTGATGCCCTGGAGCGGGCTCAGGAGCATGTGCGTTCGGCCGAGGTGGAGGAGGTGATGGGGCTGGTCGAGGATCCGTTCCAGACCGCGTCCGGCGTCCATCGTGTCCTGGCCGACGCCGAACTTCCCTTTGTCGCGGCCCGTGACTCCCTGGGGACCGAGATCGAGATTGCCCAGGGTACGATTCAGGCGCTGCTGGCCTCGCCCGATCGTGAAGTGCGCCGCACCGCCTGGGAACACTATGCCGATGCCCATCTGGCCATGAAGAACACGATGGCAACCTGCCTCTCCGCCGGCATCAAGCAGGATGTGTTTCGGGCGCGGGTTCGCCGCTATCCCTCGTCACTGGATGCCGCGGTGTCGGCCAATTTCATTCCGCCGGAGGTGTTCCATAATCTGATCACCACCTTCCGCGAAAATCTGCCCACCTGGCACCGCTACTGGGCCCTCCGGAGGCGCGCCCTGGGCCTGAATACCTTCCATGAGTATGACGTCAAGGCCACGCTGACCAAGACGCGGGAGCCACTGCCGTTTGGGCAGGCGGTGGAATGGATTCTGAAGGGGCTGGCCCCGCTTGGCCCGGAGTACGTGGAGACCGTGCGGCGCGGGGTACTGGACGAGCGATGGGTGGACATCTACCCGAACAAGGGGAAGCGGGCGGGCGCCTTCTCGGGCGGTTCACCCGGTACCCATCCTTTTATCCTGATGAGCTACAACGACGATATTTTTGGCTTGAGCACGCTGGCTCATGAGCTTGGCCACTCGATGCACTCCTACTACACCTGGCAAACCCAACCGCTGGCCTACGCTGATTACTCTATTTTCGTGGCCGAGGTAGCCTCCAATTTCAATCAGGCCCTGGTGCGGGCCTATTTACTGGAAAGTAACCCAGATCCCGACTTTCAGATTTCGGTGATCGAGGAGGCGATGAGCAATTTCCATCGCTACTTCTTCATCATGCCGACGCTGGCCCGTTTCGAGTTGGAGTTGCACGAACGGGTGGAGCGAGGCGAGCCGCTGACCGCCGACGGGATGACCGGCCTGCTTGATGACCTATTCCGCGAAGGGTATGGCCCCGAGGTAGCCGAGGATCGCGAGCGAATCGGGATCACCTGGGCGCAGTTCCCAGCCCACCTCTATTTCAACTTCTACGTCTATCAGTACGCCACCGGGATCTCCGGCGCCCACGCTCTCGCCTCGGACGTCCTGGCCCAGGAACCAGGCGCCGTGGACCGCTACCTCTCCTTCCTCAAGGCAGGCAGTTCGCTCTTCCCCCTTGACGCGCTCAAGCTGGCCGGCGTGGACTTAACCTCGCCCGCGCCGGTGGAACGTGCCTTCGCGAGCCTCTCCAGCATGGTGGATCGGCTGGAGCACCTGATCGGAAGTAGAAGCTACTAGGGAAGAAGCTCAGTGGCCCAGCGGAGGACCACTGAGCTTCCGCACCATCGAAACCGCTCTGCCTTTACGCTTCGCCGCGCGCCAGCCGATCCAGAAGGGCGCGGGCGGGCAGATACTCGATGCCTTCGTGGGTATGCCGCCCGTCCGCACCGCGCGGCGGGAAATCGTGACTGTTTTCCGAAACCACGTAACTCGCGCCGCCAAGTTTGGCGGCGGCCCAGACAGGCTGGTCGTCAAGGTCCGTAAGACTGGACCAGGCTGGAGGATACGGCGGAACAGGTGTGACCACGGCGAAGGTGGTGATCAGGATATCCGTCATCGTCTTGGCGCTCCGGCTACAGGCAGCCTGATTCGCCGCGGAGAAATCTCGCGTACGTTCTAACCAACTCCAGGTAAGCACACGATACAGTTCACCGATAATCCATGGTGACCAGACAGGGGTGAACGCCCCGCGAATGGCCGCTGTTTGCAACGCACGCCGAAGACTTGGCGAGAACAACGCACTGGTATCAAGGACCACACGAGGCGTCGGTTTGTCAGTCACGCTGGTCTGTCCGCCCGCGCCTGAGGTCTATTCCAGGGCAGGGAGCCATACCTGCCTTCCTCCAGGGCGTCCAACTCCTCCCGAGTCATACCCTCTTCTCTACCGAAGCCCGCGGACAGGCTGTGCAGGATGTCGAGTTGCCGCATGTCCCGAACCCACTCGCTATCGCTCACTCGATCCACTTCCGATAAGGGCACGGTCCAGGTGTCACCCAGCGGTTCGATTGGCAACCCTTCGTGCCGCATGATCGCGGGCAGCGCCTCCACGGCGCGCAAGTCCAGGATTTCCGCCGCCTCGGCCATGGTCACCATTCGGTCGGGGCGCAGATCAACCAGCGCCTGATCCAGGATCCGCCGGACTCCGTCCAGATCGCAGGACTCGGTCAGGGCGCGGGCCTTACGCAACTCATCGCGGAGTTCGGTAATCATCGGCGCTTCTTCCTTGATACGGGGCAATATCTACCGCTATTGTGCCACATGCCGCGGGGATATGCTATCCATCCGCCCTATGGTGAATGTTGCACCACGATCAGGGGACTGCCGCCGATCACGTAGTCCTTGGGATCGGCGCTGTTGGTGTTCCCGGTCGCGGGCCAGAGCGGGAGGGAGAAGAAGCCGTTCTTCGCATGGACGGTGGAACGCTGCCCGAACTTGTCATAAACCGTGGCCGTGGGACCAAGGGCCGGGATACGCGCGGTGGCCGCCGTGGGCCGCTGATCCCAGACCACGGTCAGGGTAGCGCCCGGCTTATGGAGGACCACGGTGTAGATCCCGGTCTGGGGATCAAGGTACTGCGTGCCGCCGGTGACTCCAGAAAACAGGTCCATCACCGTCCGATAGGCGAAGAAGGCGGGCCGTACCGAGCCGTCGTTCCGCACCAGCCCGAACGGCTCGCCGCCCGCCGTGAAGTCAGAGCCGTCGACCATCCGATTGACTTCGACGCGCCGCACTCCGATCGCCAGATCGATGGCGAATGCTTGGACGATGAACGATGCCTGATCATCCAGGCTGGCATAGAAATGCCCGCGTGGCAACATCCGCGCCGAGTCGTCATAGGGGATGGCGTTGGTCTCGGCGATCCAGATTGGTTTATACAGGCCAAAGCGGGCCAGGGTGGCTCGATACCAGGCGACAATCTTCGCCATGTCGCTGGGCCGGCTGTACAGGTGCAGGTTTACCACGTCGAAGTAGGCATCATGCGTGTGGTCGGCGCCGAGCAGCGTGAGGAGCTTGACGAAGAGCGCCCCATGGTCGTACCAATAGGGATCCCCGGCCAAGATGATGCGGGCGCGCGGATTGGCGGCGTGGGCCGCCTGATATGCCACCTGGACCAGGCGCGCGTAGTCGGCGTCGCTGCCGGCCCAGGTGTGGAACTGGCCGTTAGGGATATTCACCTCGTTCCAGATAATCCAGTCGTCGATCCGCCCGGCGTAGCGCTTGGCGATCAGACCCACGAAGTGACCCCAGTAGTTATTGGGGTCGTTGTAGGGGAGATAGAGTCCCTTGGGCGGCGAGGCGTCGTGGGCGCTCGGGTTTGAGGCGGCCCAGGCGGGCGTGTTGATCAGCAAGCCCGCGATCTGTCGGCCCGCCGCTAACTCGGCATTGATCGTCGCGTCGTGCGCGGTGGCGAAGTTATTCCAGGAATCCGGTCCGGTTGGTTGCAGGGATTTCCACCAGAAGACCATCCGCTCCCAGCCAACCCCCAGAATGGCGGCATCCTTGGGCTTGGCGAACGCCTCGACCACCCCGAAGCGGGGATCGCGCGCCGTGGCGGGGTGGCCCGGCGTATCGCCAACCTGGCTCGTGGAGAGCTTGAAGAGGATAAACACCGCCACGGCGACGCAGAACAGCACCCAGAGCAACCGCAACTTTAAGGCGTGGCGGAACCGCCCCCAACGGGTGCGCGGCTTACCGCCCCCACGTGGGGACACGGGCGGCGGGGCGACGCCGGCCTGGCGGAGCAGGCGTTCCACGTCGCCGGCGGTCGAGAGCGGACGCTTGCTCATCGGTGGTATCGGCCTCCTATGAACCAGTATGCGGGAGGCGCGGGCTCGCGGCCAGTGTACCGGGTTCCGATTCGGGGATCGCCAGCCCACGCGGGAATCGGACCGATCGGACGGATCGGTCCGATCGGTCCGATCCGCCCGCGGAAAGGAGTTGCGCCCCGGCGTCCAGTACGGGCCCGCTCTCAAGCACCGGGGTAAGGGAAAGGGGACCGGCGCCTGGCGCCGGTCCCCTTTCCCTTCCTGGGATTCAGGTCGATTTAATAGTCGGGCATGCCGCCGCCACCGGGCATGGCGGGAGCCTTGTCCTTCTCCGGCAGATCGGTGATGATCGTCTCGGTGGTCAGCAGCATGGCGGCGATGGAGGCCGCGTTCTGCAGGCCGGAACGGGTCACCTTCAAGGGGTCGATGACGCCCGCCTTGAACATGTCCTCGTACTTGCCGTTGAGGGCGTTGAAGCCGGTGCCGACCGGGCTGTTGCGGACCGCGTTCACCACCACGGAGCCTTCGGCGCCCGCGTTCTTGGCGATCTGGCGCAGCGGCTCCTCGAGAGCGCGGCGGAGAATGTCCACCCCGGTCTTCTCGTCACCGGTGGCCTCGACCTTGTCCAGGGCGGGGAGGGCGTTGACCAGGGCGGTACCGCCGCCGGCAACCATACCTTCCTCGACCCCGGCGCGGGTGGCGGAGAGGGCATCCTCAATGCGGTGCTTCTTCTCCTTGAGTTCCACCTCGGTGGGGGCGCCGACCTTGATCACGGCCACGCCGCCGGAGAGCTTGGCCAGCCGCTCCTGCAGTTTCTCGCGGTCGAAATCGCTGGTGGTATCGGCGATCTGGGTCTTGATTTGCTTCATGCGGCGCTCGATGGCGGCCTGATCACCCTTACCCTCGACCACGGTGGTGTTGTCTTTGTTCGAGGTAACGCGGCGCGCCTGGCCCAGCATGGAGAGGGTCACGGTGTCGAGCTTGAGCCCGACTTCCTCGGAGATCACCTGACCACCGGAGAGGGTGGCGATGTCCTCGAGCATGGCCTTGCGGCGGTCGCCGAAGCCAGGGGCCTTGACGCCCAGGGTCTGGAAGGTGCCGCGGAGCTTGTTGACCACCAGGGTGGCCAGGGCCTCGCCGTCGATGTCCTCGGCAATGATCACCAGATTCTTCTGTCCGGTCTGGACCAGCTTCTCCAGGATGGGGAGGATGTCGGCGATGGCGCTGATCTTCTTGTCGGTGATCAGGATGTAGGGGTTCTCCAGCACGGCTTCCATGCGCTCGGAGTTGGTCACCATATAGGGCGAGATGTAGCCGCGGTCGAACTGCATGCCGTCCACGTAGTCGCGCTCCAGGGTAAGGCCCTGGGACTCCTCGACCGTGATCACGCCGTCCTTGCCGACCTGCTCCATGACCTCGGAGATCATCTTGCCGATCTCGGGATCCTGGCTGGAGACAGAGGCGAGCTGGGCGGTCTCCTCGGGGGTGTTGACCGGCTTGGAAAGGCGCTTCAGTTCCTCGACGATGGCGGTCACACCCTTGTCGATGCCCCGCTTAAGAATCATCGGGTTGGCGCCCGCGGCCACGTTTTTTAGTCCCTCGGTGATGATCGCCTGGGCCAGAACGGTCGCGGTGGTGGTGCCGTCGCCGGCGATGTCATTGGTCTTGGTGGCGACTTCCTTAACGAGCTGGGCCCCCATGTTCTCGAACGGGTCGTCCAGATCGATGTCGCGGGCGATGGTCACGCCGTCATTGGTGATCGTGGGGGCGCCGAACTTCTTGTCCAGCACCACGTTGCGGCCCTTGGGGCCGAGGGTCACCTTGACCGCGTCGGCCAGGGCGTCCACGCCGCGCTTAAGGGCGCGCCTTGCTTCTTCGTCGAACAACAGTTGCTTGGCCATTGTGTCTCCTCTTTACATACATCCGCTAGTGGGAAGCCATCGCGCGGTACCCCGATGGGGTATCAGACAACCGCCAGGATGTCCTTCTCACTGAGAATCAGGTACTCATCGCCCTCGATCTTGACCTCGGTGCCGGCATACTTGGCGTACAGCACGAGCTGTCCCTCGGAGACTTCGGGGGCCTGGCGCGTCCCATTGTCCAGGGTGCGGCCGGGG
>DATBTL010000123.1:0-5091 GCA_036559345.1 Chloroflexota bacterium
GATCGAGATAAACGCGGGAGGTCGCACGGAATGCTGTGGCGGGTTATGGGCCTAGTCATCGGCGGTGCGGTGGCGTATCAACTGGTAAACCGGTCGAAGAGCGCCTACGCGCGGGTGGAGTGCCCGCACTGCGGCAGTAACGTGGGTGTGTTTTTCCCGCTTGAAGGTATGGAGATATACTGCGATAGTTGCAACCAGCCGATGGTGATCGACCGGAAGACCGGACGCTGGGAAGCCGAGGAGGTTTCCTAACCGAAGACTGCTCACAGAGGAGTGAGAAGGATGATGAGCCCGGTCGCGCCGGCCCAGATCGGCTCGGAGTTGTACGCGATTGCCCTGCGGCAGGTAGACGCGGCCGCGGCCCTGATGGGGTTGGACGAGGATATGCACCTGGTGCTGCGCACACCGAAGCGCATCCTTACCGTCCAGGTTCCTTTCGAGCTGGCCAACGGTGAACAAGAGGTTCTTACCGGCTTCCGGGTGCAGCACAACATCAACCGCGGACCCGCGATCGGTGGGTTGCGGTATGAAGCCGATGCGTCGGTCGGCGAAGTGATTGCCCTGGCCATGTTGATGACCTGGAAGTGCGGCTTGATGGGCCTCCCCTTTGGCGGCTCCGCCGGCGCGGTGGTCTGCGATCCAAACGCCTATACGCGCCGTGAGTTGGAGCGGATGACCCGCCGTTACGCCACCGAAGTGGCCATCTTGATCGGGCCCTCAAGCGATATCGTCTCACCCGACTTGCATACCGACGGCCAGGTGATGGCCTGGATTATGGACACCTATAGCATGCACCAGGGGTTTAGCGTGCCGGCCGTGGTGACGGGGAAGCCGGTCAGTATCGGCGGCTCCGAGGGGAGTCATGACGCGACCGGGCGCGGCCTCTTTTTTCTTCTGCGCCAGGCGGCGGCATGCCTTGATCTGGACCTGTCCCAGGTCGGGATCGCCGTGCAGGGCTTTGGTAGCGTGGGCTCGGTGGTCGCCGGTCTGCTCCACTCGGCGGGTTGCCGAGTGGTGGCGGTCAGCGAAGCGGCGGGCGGGCTCTATAATGCCAAGGGCCTTGATATTCCCGCTTTGCTGGCGCATCGAGCGGCCACCGGCCAACTGGCCGGCTTTCCAGGGGCGGATGCGATGAGCAATGCTGAGTTGCTGACCTGCCCCTGCGACATCCTGATCCCGGCGGCGGTGGAGAATCAGATCACTGCCGTCAACGCCGGCTCGGTGCGGGCGCGGCTGGTGGTCGAGGGGGCGAATGGCCCGACCACGGAGGAGGCGGATCGCATCCTCGACGATCGAGGGATTACGGTGTTACCGGACATCCTGGCCGGAGCGGGAGGGGTCACGGTCGCCTACTTTGAATGGGTGCAGGGCTTGCAAGAGAGCTTCTGGAGCGAATCGCAGGTGAACGCTCGCCTGGAGTCCACTCTCCTTGACGCCTTCAACGCGGTGACGGCCACCAAGGAGCGCCTCGGGGTCAGCTATCGGGCGGCAGCATATGTCCAGGGGATGGGCGCGGTGGCCCAGGCAACCGCCATGCGCGGCATCTACCCCTGAGCAAGTCCGAGGAGGGAGCGCGGCTGAGTAGGGGCACCCATCACCCAGACGGTACCCGGTGCCCCTACCACGACAGGCGCGATTCGGCATGGAGGGCGTGATCCGCAATGGTCGGTCCTCACACGTCGATTTGGGCGCGCTGTAGCTTCCCGCTATAGTCGATGTACACCGACTTCAATTCGCTGAACTGCTCCACGGCACTGAAACCAGCCTCACGGTGACCGTTGCCCGTTCCTTTGATTCCGCCGAATGGAAGCTGAATCTCGGCCCCGATCGTGGGAGCGTTGACGTAGACCAGACCGGACTGGAGATCGCGGATCGCGCGGAAGGCTCGATCGATGTCCTTGGTGTAGATCGCGAGCGAAAGGCCGTACTGGGTGCCATTCGCGACTTCAAGTGCCTGGTCGAAATCGGTCACGCTGCTGATTCCCACCGTGGGACCGAAGATCTCCTCCTGGGCAATCCGCATGGTGGGTTGGACCTTGTCGAACAAAGTAGGGGCGTAGAAGTGCCCGTTGTCCAGATCCTCGCTGAGAATCTTGCCGCCGGTGAGGAGGCGCGCCCCTTCCTTGGTCCCGACCGCCGTATAGCCGTGGATGCGCTCGAGTTGCTCGCGATTGATCACGGGACCCACCTGAACGCTGGGATCGAGACCGTCCCCTACCTTAAGCGCCCGCACGCGCTCGACCAGTGCCTCGGTGACCCTGGAGGCGATCCCCTGATGGACGATCAGCCGGCTGCTGGCCGTACAGCGCTGACCGGAGGTGCCGAAGCCGCCCCAGAGGGCGCCATCCACCACCAGATCCACGTCGGCATCCTCCATGACCACGATGGCATTCTTGCCCCCTAACTCCAGCGATACGCGCTTGAGCCGCTTCCCCGCCTCCTCGGCCACCAGCCGACCCACGTCGCTGGAGCCGGTGAATGAGATCATCCTCACTCTTGGATCCTCAAGGAGGGGCTGGCCAGCCTCGGGACCATAGCCATGGACAAGGTTGAGCACGCCAGGCGGCACCCCCGCTTCCTCGAGAATCTGGACGAAGACGGTGGCCACGGTCGGCGTATCCTCGGCCGGCTTGAAGACGATGCCGTTGCCGCAGATGAGGGCGGGGAAAATCTTCCAGGAGGGAATGGCGAGGGGGAAGTTCCAGGGTGTAATCAGCCCCACCACCCCGATGGAGTCGCGGATCAACATGGCGAATTTGTCGCGTAGTTCCGAGGGCACGGTCTGGCCGGTGAAACGGCGGCCTTCCCCGGCGATGTATTTGCCCATGTCGATGGCTTCCTGAACATCGCCCCGCGCCTCGGCAAGCACCTTGCCCATCTCGCGGGTCATCAGGACGGCAAGTTCTTCCTTCCGCCGCTCGATGATCATCGACGCCTTCAGCACCACGTCGCCACGATGAGGAGCCGGAACCAAGCGCCATGCCCTGTGCGCTTCCTCGGCGGCGGCAATCGCCGCCGAGACGTCCGCGGCGGCGCTCCGGGGGAACACGCCGATCACCTCGCTGGGGTGGGCGGGATTCCGGCTCTCGAAGGTGCCGCCGGATTGGGCGGGGATCCAGCGCCCGCCAATGTAATTCAGGTACGCTTCAGCCATGCTGCTCCGTGTCCCTTCCTACTTTTGCTACCAGGCGCGCACAACCCTACTGTCCTCATCCGCGTGATAACGGTAGGTCCGGCCTCCGGTTTCAAGGTCTATGATATAGCCGTCAATCATGATCATGGCGAAGGAGCTGTCGCCCTTCTTCAGCCCGAGCGAGGCGTCGTTCCACTGCGTAGAGGAAACCGACTTTACCGCGATCTGGCTCTCGTCCACTTTTTGAGCCCGCGCCAGATCTTTCTTGGCCTTGGCCACCTGTCCGTCCTTGCTCATCCCCCGCTCCTTAACGAATAACAAAGGCAAGGGTTGCGCGGGCGACCCGCGTCCCCGTTGTCTCATCAATAAAGCTGATGTCTCCCGTGTAGGGCCCTGGGGCCGGCGGCCCCTGAATGCCGACCCGGAGGGCGGTCGTGCCGCCAGGGGGCAGGGTAATCACTCCAGCCGACACACCGATTCCCCCTTGCAGCGAGCCTTCTGGGCCCTGGAGGTGGGCGATTGGGACCATGGTGAGAGTGGCTCCGGTGAGATTCCGCAGGGTGAGCGCGCGGGTCTGCTGCTCGCTGCCCTTTAAGGCGCCATAGCTCAGGCTTGCCGGCTCGGACACCGCTGACTGGTTCAGATTGCCCGCCAGCGCCACCAGTCCGCTCCCCTGATCGAAGGCACCTACGTATCCGTCGCAGCCGTCACACGGCTCCGCCGCGGCTTGTGTGTCCAGATGGCTCACGGGCTGCTCCCAGAACAGACAGCCTGTCGTGTCGGAACACTCGCTGGTGGGCCCCGGCGCCAACGCAAAGGTGTCGCAGCCGACCTCGCACCGAGGGCCGATCGGATTGGCGGCATTCATCAAGGCAGCCTTCACCTGTTGGGCCGACCACCCTGGATGCAGTTGCCAGACAATGGCGGCGGCGCCCGAGACCATGGGGGTTGCCATGCTGGTGCCCGAATAGGCGACGTACCAATTGCCGTCGCTTCCGTTTGCGCGGGCCGAGGTGATGTTCACGCCCGGGGCCACGATATCCGGCTTCAGGGCGAAGTCGCCCAGACGAGGGCCGCGCGAGCTAAATGGAGCCAGGTTCTTGCTCTTGTCGATCGCCCCCACGGTCAGGGCGGCGTCGGCCGCCCCAGGAGTGGAGACGAGCCGGCCGTTCCCGCTGCGCTGGCCGGAATTGCCGGCCGCGATCACGAAGAGCACGTTCTTTTTGGCGCTGATGTTGTTCACGGCCTGCGACAGGGGGTCGGTGCCGTTAGTGGCTCCTCCGCCCAGGCTCAAGCTTTCGATCCGCGCGCCCTGGTCGGCCGCCCATTCCATGGCCTTGAGAATGCCGGAGTTCGTCCCGCCTCCGGATCGGTTGAGCGCCTTGGCGTTGAGCAGTTCGGCCTGCGGGGCAACGCCCCCATACTTCCCATCACTCGCGGCGCCGGTGCCGCCGACGATTCCGGCCACATGAGTCCCGTGGCCCATGTGGTCGAGCGTATCGCGGTCGCTGCTAAAGTTCGCGGCGGCGACGACCCTCCCCTTCAGGTCAGGGTGGTTGCCGTCGATCCCCGTGTCCACGATGGCGACTCGGACCCCTTTTCCGGTCAGGCCCCGCTGATGAGCGAGGTGGGCGTCAATCAGGGGCAACGAGGAGTCCAGGAGCGGGCTGATGAGTTCGGGGCTCGCGGTAGCGACCCCATCAAGCCAGATCTCCTCTATACCCACGGCGTGGTCGGGCGTGGTGGGGACGAATGGCCCATCCTTGCTGACGTAGCCGCTGGCCAGCGGCTCGTACTCGAACAGGTGAGTAAGATGAATTCCAGTGTCAACCATTCCTTGGTGTACGGCCTTCGCGGCCTGATCATGATTGGCGAACTGCACGATCACCGGAATGGTGCCGCTGGCCTGGTCGTCGAAACCATGCGCGGCCAGGTAGGAGATATCGAATAGCATGGGA
>DATBTL010000124.1:0-12469 GCA_036559345.1 Chloroflexota bacterium
GTTACTGCCGCAGTGCGGGCACTCCACCCGCGCGTAGGCGCTCTTCGACCGGTTTACCAGTTGATACGCCACCGCACCGCCGATGACTAGGCCCATAACCCGCCACAGCATTCCGTGCGACCTCCCGCGTTTATCTCGATCACTATTTCAGCCAACATCATACGCCATGAGTGGCGTACGACCTGCATGGATTATCCTGCATCACGTTCATTTGGCGCAAGAGGGACCCAGTTCGCCCCCGGCGGCCCGCGCGTGCTACCCTATCAGGACCGTTATCGAGGAGGAGCAAGACGTTTGTCCACCAGGAGGCCCGAGCGCGCCGCCAGGAATTGCCCCAGCCCGAATGCTCAAGCCGACCCACGCGCCGAGCGGCCCATCCGCCTGGGCACGCGCGGTAGCGCGCTTGCGCTCGCCCAAACAGAAATCGTCCGGGCCCTTCTCGACCAACAAGCGCCGCCGATTCGCTCCGTGGTGGAAGTCGTGCAGTCCCTCGGAGACCGCGTGCCGGATCGCCCCCTGGCCGCCCTGAGCGCGCAAGGCATCTTTACCGAGGCCCTGGAACTCGCCTTAAGGGAATCGCGCGTGGACGCCGTTATTCATTCCGCCAAGGATCTCCCGAGCACCCTTCCGTCGGATATGGTGCTGGCTGCCACGCCGGGCCGTGACGACCCGCGGGATTGCCTGGTGACCGCCAGTGGCCTGAGTCTCCTGGACCTTCCTCTGGGCGCCACCGTGGGGACTGGGAGCCCGCGGCGAGTCTCCCAACTCCTCGGTCTCCGCCCCGACCTCCGATTCGAGCCTTTGCGCGGCAACGTGGATACACGTAGACGCGCTGCCCTTACCGGTAGGGTGGATGCGGTGGTGCTGGCGGCCGCCGGCCTCCGCAGGCTGGGCCTCATGGACCGTCACGCCGTTGTCCTCTCGATTGAGCAGTGCCTGCCCCAGGCTGGTCAAGGGACGCTGGCGATTGAGATCCGAGCGACGGACCACCAGATGGCTCGCGTCTTCCGCGCCCTGGACGCCACGCATGGTGAGACTCGAGCCTGCCTGGTCGCCGAACGCGCGGTTTTGGCCAACCTTCGGGCGGGGTGCCAAGCACCCATTGCCGCCTACGCCGAGATCCTTCCCGATCAGTCCCTTCTTCTGCGAGGATGCGTCACCTCAATGGACGGCCGGGAAATGCTCCGGGCCTCGCGTCAGGGAACCGCGGATACGGCGGGCGAGATCGGGCGCGTCGTGGCCGAGGATCTGCGGAGCCAGGGGGCCAGTGCTGTCCTGGCGGCCGCCGCGAAGGGGGTGACGTGATCGAGAACGCGACTCCCGCCCGGCAGCAATATCTTGAACTGAAGGCGGAGTATCCGGACGCTCTCATGTGGTTCCGTCTGGGTGATTTCTACGAAATGTTCGACGACGATGCCAGGGTGGCGTCCGCCGCGCTCCGGATCACCCTTACCTCCCGCTCCTTCGGAAAAGATTGCCGGGTGCCCATGTGCGGTGTCCCGGTGCATGCGCACGCCCGTTTCCTGGCGCGGCTGGTGCGTCAGGGCCACAACGTGGCGGTGTGCGAGCAAATGAGCCCACCGGGGAAGGGATTGGTGGATCGGAAGGTGGTGCGGGTGATCACCCCCGGCACCCTGTCCGAACCGGAACTGCTGCGCCCGGGCGAGAGTAACTATCTGGCCGCGATTACCCGACGAGCCGGGCGCTACGCTATCGCCCATGCCGAAGTGTCCACCGGAGAGTTTCGGGTGGCGGAAACCGACGACGCGGGCGAACTGGCGCGCGAGCTAGACAGCCTGGATCCGCACGAATGCCTGGTCGATGGCGAGGCCGCTTTACCCAATCTCACCCTCCGCCATCGGGCTGGGGACCAGGGTCTGTGGCGGCAAGCGTCGGGACTCGAGCGGCTGCGCCGCCATCTGGACGCCGCCTCGCTGCATCTTGCCGAGTGCGAGCACCGACCCGCGAGCGCCGCCGCCGCCGGGGCCATCCTTGCCTATCTCGAACGGACCAACTGGCCGCTCCTCAACGGCCTCCGTCGCCTCCTTCCCTATCCGCTCAACGACGCGGTTGCCGTGGACCAGGCCACCCGCGCCACTCTCTTGGGCAAGGAGCACCCCGGCGGGGGAGAGGTCAGCCTTCTGAGCCTCCTCGACCAGACTATCACGCCCATGGGGGCCCGCCAATTGGCGCGCTGGTTGCGGCGTCCGACCCGGAACCTCGAAGTGCTTATCACCCGCCAACAAGCAATCGGGGAGTTGGTGGAGGCACCTGGCGTCCGGGCGGGCCTCCGCCAGGCGCTGCGGGGCATCGGCGATCTGGAACGCCTTACGGGGCGGGTTGGCCAGGGCCGGGCCGCCGCCGAGGAGTTGCGGGCAATCGCCGCCATCCTGGAAGCAATCCCAGCTATAGTACGTGCCCTCACCCCAGCCACCGCCGCGTATCTGACCACTCAGGCCGGGGAGTTGGACCCCGCTCCCGACATCGCCGCCGCGATTCGAGCCGCCGTGGCGCCTACTGGGAGCGATCGCTCGATTTGTCCAGGCTATGACCCGGAAATCGACCGCCTGGGAGTCCAGGCCGCTCAGGCACGGGACCGCTTGGCCCTCCTTGAAACGGAGGAACGAGAGCGAACCACGATTCGGTCGCTTAAGGTCGCGTACAACAGCGTTTTCGGCTACTACATCGAGGTGTCCAAGGCAAACCTGGGCAAAGTGCCCGCCGACTACACGCGGAAGCAGACTCTGGTCAACGCGGAGCGATTCGTGACCGCCGAGTTGCTGCACTGGGAGGCGGAGCTTGCCGAAGCTGAGGCCCGGTTGCGGGAGAGAGACGCGGAGCGATTCGCCGCCCTCTTGCAGGGCATCACCGCCGAGGCGCCCCGTCTGCAACGCACGGCTGAAGCCCTGGGGATTCTGGATACTCTGGGATCGCTGGCGGAGGTTTCCGAACAGCGGCGCTATAGCCGGCCCGAATTAGTCGACACCACCGAGCTGTCGATCGTGGAGGGACGTCACCCGCTGGTGGAGGCCGCCGTCGGTCCAGAGTCCTATATCGCCAACGACTGCCGGCTGGGTGGGGGCGGACCCTGCTTGGCGATCGTGACCGGGCCGAACATGGGCGGGAAGAGCACCTACTTGCGCCAGGTGGCGCTGATCGTCTATCTGGCCCAGATCGGAAGCTTCGTCCCAGCCGCGCATGCCCGCGTCGGCTTGGTCGACCGGATTGTCACCCGCGTGGGGGCGCACGATCATCTCGCCCGCGGCCAGTCCACCTTCCTGGTCGAGATGGCCGAGACCGCCGCGATCGCCCGCCTGGCCACCCAGCGGAGCCTGGTCTTGTTGGATGAGATCGGGCGCGGCACCACCAGTTGCGATGGTCAGGCGATCGCCCACGCGGTTGCCGAATATCTCCATGACGTCGTGGAGGCCCGTGCTCTCTTCGCCACCCACTATTACGAGGTGGCCCGCGCCGCCGAACGCTGGCCCCGCGCCTGTAATCTGCATGTGACCGCCGAGGAACACGGAGACGACGTGGTATTCCTCTATTCGGTCACCCCTGGGGTGGCGGATAAGAGCTTCGCCCTTCATGTAGCCAGGCTGGCCGGAATGCCGGAACAGATCCTGCGACGCGCCGAGGAGTTGGTCGCGGCCTGGAGTCCCTTGGGTGCCGAACTGGCCCTTGAGCCGGACGAGCGGCCCGTGACCCAGCCACCGATCCAGTTTCGGGTGGCTGAACGCCCCACGGTGGATCAGATGACCGAAAGCCTCCTGGCCCTGGATCTGGCTGCCACCACCCCGATCGCCGCGCTCAACACCCTGCATCGATTGCAGCAGCAGGCAAGGGACCAGCGGCCAACCGGTTCAGCCCGAGCCGATCGACCGACCGGCTAACGGGCGCCATGGAGCCCGATGATCCTCCCCGCCGCCCAATTCGGAAAATGTCGCCAGCCCTGGCTCAGCGGATCGCCGCCGGAGAGGTAGTGGAGCGCCCTGGATCGGTGCTCCGGGAACTGGTGGAGAACGCCCTGGATGCCGGCGCCCGATCGATCCGCGCAACGGTAGCTGGGGCCGGACTTGATCTGATCGAGGTCAGCGACGACGGTCAGGGCATCGCGCCCGACGAATTGGCGCTTGCCTTCAGCCGCCACGCCACCAGTAAAATCCTGAGTGAGCACGACCTCGATGCCATCCAGACTCTTGGTTTCCGCGGTGAAGCATTGTCGGCTATTGCCGCCGTGGCGACGGTAGAGGCAACCTCCGCCACGTCGAGCGGCCAGGCAGGAGCGCGAATCGTCCTGCGGGAGGGCGAGGTGCGGGAGGAGGGCCGGCGGGCCCGCGCGCCCGGCACGACGATCCGCGTACTCGACCTGTTCGCCGGGCTCCCGGTCCGGCGGAGCTTCCTCCCCAATCCACGGGCCGAGCGCGCGCATCTGCTCTCACTGATTCGCCTCTATGCTCTCGCCCGACCGATGGTCCGCTTCAGTCTGACCGTCGATGGGAAGGAAGTCTTTCACTGTGCCGGGCTTGGCGAACCCAGCGCCCTCGCCGCTGTGTACGCCGATCAGGCGGCCCGCCTCACTCCTCTGGGCACGCACACGCTCAGCCAGGGTCAGGTTCACGGCTACCTGGGCGACCCCGGTCTTACCCGCGGCAATCGCGACGGTTTGTCCCTGGTGCTCAATGGCCGATGGATTCGCCCTAAAGGTTGGCTGTCGGCGCTGGAATCAGCCTATCAAGCAATTCTTCCTCATGGAAGGCATCCGGTGACTGCCCTGTACATCGATATCGATCCCAGCCTGGTGGATGTGAACCTGCATCCCGCCAAGCTTGAGGTGAGAGTCCGGGGCGACGAGGAATGGCGAATGGAGTTGGGGGCGTTGATCCGAGAACGTCTGGGGAACTCCTTGACCCCGGCCGCCCTGCTGGCGAATCCCCTGGACCGCCCGCGACAGCGGACCCTGCCCACCCCGCGGCGGAGCTTGCGCGAAGGCGGACCCGATTATGGCGAGGAGTTGAATTTCGCCTCCATGCGCGTGCTTGGTCAGGTGTTCCATACGGCGATTCTGGCCGAGGCGGGCAATATTCTCTATCTCGTGGATCAACATCGAGCGGATGAGCGTGCCCTGTACGAAGTGCTTGCCACTCAGGAGAATGTCGTTGCCTCGCAGGAACTTCTGGAGCCGATCCGATTTGAGGCGAAGGACCGCGACCTGGAGATCATCGAGGCGAGGCTACCGGAACTGGCCGGCCTGGGCTTCCGGGTCGAACGGTTTGGCAGGCGGACCTTTTTGGTCCGGTCCCAGCCGACAGGGCTCCCAGAGGGTACCGCGGCAGCCTTGCGAGAGAGTCTCGCGGGCAGCGTCGACGAGGGGCCGAACTGGCGCGAGCGGCTGGTGGTCGATCTGGCGTGCCGGGCCGCGATTAAGCGGGGAACCGCCCTGACCGACCAGGAAATGCTTACGATCCTGGAGCGCTTACAACGCTGTGCGAGCCGGACCCAGTGCCCGCACGGGAGCCCCATCGTGGCGGTCGTCCGGGCCGAGGATCTGGCGCGCCACTTCAAATGGCCGTGAGAAGGCCGGCTCCGGAAGAGAGAGGCCGTTCGCGGTTCGCGAACGACCTCTCTCTTACTAGGCTCCCGCCTCGATAGTGACCGTCATTTCCATGCGGCAGACCCGGCAGCGAAAGGTGAACCCTGCCGCGAGATCTTCCTGATGCAGGTAATAGGCCTGCTCGTTCCGGCAATTAAGGCATGCCTTGTAGCCAAACTGGAATTCCCGACAATCAAAAGGCCGCGATCGCGGCGCCTGTCGCACCGGGCGGAGCAGATTCAGCACCACGCCGGTCCTTGGTTCCGCCTCCCCGCCTTCCTGCTCCTCGCCGGCAGGCTCGTCCACCGGGAGGATAGCGACCGGCCCTTCGGCGACGGGCGCCGCTCCAATCATCTTATGGAATGTGGCATCGGTCAGCTTTGCTTTCCGCTTGCGTGCATTCCCCCCAAATCGTCCGTGATGCACAAGGATCACTCCTCTCCAGGGTACGAGCCCACGCCTGCCGCGCAGGCGGAGGCACCCACCCACTCCTGGAAAGCATCGAGGCTACCAAAGCCCTTCAGAATGCTTGCACAGCATTCCTCCGAGCAAAGAAATACTCTTCCGAAGTAGAAGCGACCGATATCATCGCTATACAGGCGGGTGCGACCCTCCTCGTGGTTGGTGATGCGTACCAGCACCACCGGCCGGCCACAGCACGCGCAGAAACGGGTAATTCTACTGCCGGTCACGCTCTCTCGCCTCCCTTGAAAAGGCGTTAGCCGCGATGCACACGCTTAAACATTCACGCCGGTACTCGGGGAGTTGCTCGTTCAGGTCATTCAGCCCCCGCCGGCGCCTGCTACTACTGTACCACAGCATATGAGGGCGCGCCGGTGTCGGTTGCCGACATCACAAGGGAAAAACCGGTCCGGTGGAGAGATTAATGGTCTTTTCACGTTGTCGGGGGTACGCTGATGGTAGAGCCTGGTGAACATGAGAACGGGCTGACGACGGCCCACCCGAGTATCATACGAATAGGTGATTACAAAGAGCGAACCCCCTCGGTATAGTGGGGGCCAAGAGACTCCCGAAGGCGGCAGCTGGAGTTGCCATAGGGGACCGCGCGCCGGACTGGTCGTGTTTGTGGTACGATTTCTCCGGCGGGTGAAGGAGGTACGATAATGCCAAACCTATTTGAACCCGAAATCGCTACCGTGCTTGTCGCGTGTGGAGCCTGTGGTACGCCGCTTGAGCTGGCGAGTACCGCGCTGGGCGTGTTTGGCTCCCAGGATGCCATACTCTGTATGGACTGCCTGCTGCGCCAGGGCGCGGACTCATCTCCAGACGCCACGGTCTCCCTGACCGAACGGATTCGACTGATCGATGAAACAGTGGATGAGTTCGCCGCTCATCTGCGTAATGTCCTTGTTCGCTGCGTGAAACCTGATTTGAACTGGAATCGCGAATACGGCTTCGAGCAATGGACCAATGCCGGCGACCAAATCGCCGCCTCCATCGCTCCCAGCGTGTGGTACTCCATGCGGCAATACCTCTCCGACCGGGCATTGGCCAACGACCAATAGTCCACCCCTCCTGAATCACGGAGGCACGGAGGGTACGGAAACCACGGAGCGCGGCTTCGTTTCGCACGGAGTGGATTGAACGTGGCGTCTCCTCCGCGCCAGCGGCGTAGCCATTCCTCGCCCCCATTCCCTCCGCGTTCCTCGCCCTGCTCCCAGGGTAGTCATCTTTTTTGCCCTTCCCTCCGCGCCCCAGTGTTTCAGGTCGGCCCTACCCCGTCGGCAAGTCTTCGTCGGCGGCTGAGGATCTGCTTGTCCACTTGGGGGCGTCGCATTCTTGGATGACCGTATTCTTGGGGCGCGGGTCTCCAGGCCCGCTTGGTTCGGCTCCTAGAATGCGAGGCGCCCCTATCCACCCCAAATAGATGCACACCGCCCGACCATGCCGGTACACTGGAGACGTAGTTTCAGGGAGGGCTCGTGGCGGCATCACTGTTCCAAACCAGAAGAAATAACGTGGTCGAACGGTTAGAACGGGGACATTGCGTGCTCTCCGATCCGCAAGGAGAGGTTGTCTGGTCGGTAGGAGACACCGACCATCTGACCTATCTGCGCTCATCCGCGAAGCCCATGCAGGTGACCGCCCTCTTGCTCAGCGGAGCGGCTGAGCGCTTCGCCCTGGAGCCGGCGCACATCGCGGTATCGTGCGGCTCGCATCATGGTGAACCCCGCCACGTGCATACGGTGGGCGATTTGCTGCGCCGTAGCGGCGTCGCGCCGGAGATGCTTCAGTGCGGCACGCACGATCTTGCCGCGCCCATCAGCTATCCGCTGGCCAGGGCCGGTCTCCACCCGTCCCCGTTGCACAACAACTGTTCCGGGAAACATGCCGGGATGTTGGCCGCCGCTCAGGCCATGGGCGCGCCGCTGGGCTCCTACCTCAACCGCGATCATCCCGTCCAGAAGCGCATTCTCCAGTCGGTCTCCAGATGCGCCGGTGTTTCTCCTGACCGGATAGCGGTGGGCATCGACGGCTGCAGCGCCCCCAATTTCGCGCTGCCCATGCGGCACATCGCGCGATGTTTCGCCCAGATCGCGGATCCGAGCGGCCTGGAGCCCGACCTCGCGGCGGCGCTCAACTCGGCCGGTGCCGCGATGCGCGCGGATCCCTGGTTGGTGAGCGGGACCGATTCCCTCGATACCGCGCTTATGAGCGCCTTCCCTACCATGATCATCAGCAAGGGTGGCGCCGAGGGACTCCAGTGCGTGGCCTTGCCATCTCATGGCCTGGGGCTGGCGGTCAAGTTCGAGAGCGGCAGAGCGGACGGAATCGGGGCGGTGGTTTTGGCGATCCTCCGCGGACTGGGAGTGATCGGTGAGTCGGTGCCGGAACCTCTGGGCCGGTTCGACGCGCCCGCGGTGCGGAATCATCGGGGCCTTGTAGTCGGGGACTCACGGAGCCTGGTCGATCTTCAGGACGCGCCCCATCTCCGGGCTGTTCTAGCCGGCGTATGAGTCCAGAGGATCTGGGAGCCCCACTCCGTCGAGACATTCGCGTGCTCGGCGACATCCTCGGGCGAGTGATCATCCAGGAGGCTGGCCCAGGGGTTTTTGGGCGTGAGGAGGAACTCCGCGCCCTGTGCAAGGCCATGCGGGCCGGCGCCAGTCCCGATATCGAGGCGCGGGTGCTGGAGATTATGCGACAACTCAGCCTCGCCGAGGCCGAACCGCTGATTCGCGCCTTCGCGCTGTACTTTCAACTGGTCAACGTCTGTGAGCAGGTACATCGCGTCCGCAGACGCCGCGCCTATCTCCGCGATCCGTCCGCCGCCCCACAGCGTGAATCCCTGGACGAGGCGTTGCGCATGCTTCGGCAGCGGACGATCAGCGCCGAGGATCTGCAGTCCGCGATCGAGAGCCTTGGAGTCGAGCTGGTGCTTACCGCGCATCCGACCGAGCCGGCTCGCGAGTCCGCCCTGCAAAAGCAGATTGAGATCGCCGCCTGCCTGGAGGCCCTGGATCAGGCCGGAATGACCGCCGAGGAGCGCGAGGACGCTCTCCGGCGCCTCAGGCAGTTGGTCCTGCTCCTGTGGCAGACCGAGGAGATACGCCAGCGCCCGCCCGAGGTGCTTGACGAGGTGAAGCAAGGTCTTTTTTATGTCGAGTACGTCTTGTGGGATCAGCTACCGGCGTTATTTGACCGCTTTGGTTCCCTGTTGGCTCGCCTCTTCCCAGGGCGCCCCTTCACGGTACCCACCTTTCTCCGCTTCGCCAGTTGGATCGGCGGTGACGCCGACGGGAATCCAGCCGTAACCGCCGATGTCACCCGGCAGGCCCTTATCTTGCAAAAGCAACTGGCCATCAGGTTGATCCGGACTTCGGTGTACCACCTGGCGAACGAGAGCAGTCAAGCCGACCGGCTGTCGCCGATCAGCGAGGAATTGCGCGATTCACTCCGCCTTGACCAACTCCTGATGCCTGAAGCCGCGGGCCAGGCTCGTGAACGATCGGAGCATGAGCCGTATCGGCGCAAATTCACCCATATCTGGCATCGCCTGCAGGGAACCCTTGCCGCCCTGGAGGGCCGGCCGTACGAAGTGCTCTATCGGAGCGGCGGTGAGTTGCTGGCGGATCTTCAAGTCATTGAGCGCAGTCTGCGGCAAACAGGTCGAGGCGTCCTCGCCGATGGGGCCATCACCACCCTGATCAGGCAAGTGGAAGCCTTTGGCCTGCATCTTCTGCCGCTTGACCTTCGCCAGCACAGTGCTCGTCTGGAAGCCACCCTGGCCTGGGTTCTGAATGACCAGCTGGGGATCGACTATCTGGCCCTGGACGACGAGGCGCGAATCACTATTCTCGAGCAGTCGCGGCACATAGAGATTCCCGACGAGCTACCCGACCGGGCGCCAGCCCAGGCGAGGGAGCAGGCCCGTATCCATGCCCTGATCCCCTGGGCGCGCAAGGCTATCGATCCGGAGGCGATCGGTTCCTTCATCGTCAGCATGACTCATCGAGTCAGTGACGTGCTTGGCGCCCTTGCGCTCTGCCGCTTTAGCCCCGGACTGCAAATCGTTCCCCTCCTCGAGACGGTCGAGGACCTGCGGCACGCCCCCGTGCTCATGACCCGTCTCTTCCATGTACCTCATTACCGGGAGCACCTCGGAACTTGCGGGGATCGCCAGCGCTTGATGTTGGGCTATTCCGACAGTAGTAAGGATGGCGGCTATCTCACGTCATGCTGGGAACTCTATAAAGCGCAAGAGGCCCTGCAATTGGTCGCCCAGCACGCAGGAGTGCGGCTGGAGTTGTTTCATGGCCGGGGAGGGACGGTAGGCCGCGGAGGCGGTCCGGCCTATCGCGCGATCACCAGCCAACCGCCGGGCACGGTGCGGGGCCGGCTCCGCGTGACCGAGCAGGGCGAAATGATCAACTTTAAGTACGGCCTTCCGGCTATCGCGCTCCGGAACCTCGACAGCATGGCCGCCGCCACTTTGCTCAGCACCATCCCAACCGGACAGGAGGGCGCCGATCTTCCCGACCCCTGGCGTGAATGCCTGGACTTTCTCTCCGAGATCTCCCGCGGCGCCTACCGGGCGCTGATTGACGACCCTGATTTCCTCCAGTATCTCCACGAGGCGACTCCGCTCGACCTGATTGGCCGTCTGAACATGGGCTCGCGTCCAGCCCGCCGCACCGCCGACGCGGGCCTTGACGATCTCCGGGCCATCCCGTGGGTGTTTGCCTGGATGCAGAGCCGCCACAACCTGCCCGGCTGGTACGGTCTCGGTTCGGCATTCGAGGCGCTGACCACTCGTGATCCCGCCGCCGGAGCCCTGCTCGCGGAACTGTATGCCCGCTGGCCTTTTTTTCAAGGCATGATCGACAACGCCATGATGGCGATGGCCAAAGCCGACATCCACATAGCCGCCCATTACGCGGGGCTCGTGCGCAACCAGTCCCTGGGCCAGCGGATTTTCCGGCGCATCGCCGCCGAGTACCATTTAACGGAGCGTCACATCCTCCGCCTAACCGGCTTCCCGGCCTTGCTGCAAAACTCCCCCGTTCTCCAGAGTTCGATCGCCCTGCGAAACCCTTACGTGGATCCGCTCAGTTTCCTGCAGATCGAACTGCTCCGCCGCCTCCGCCTTACGGCCGGGACCGATCAAGAATCGGAGGTGGCGCGGGCTATCCAACTCACGGTCGCCGGCATCGCGGCTGGGCTCCGGAATACCGGCTAGCGGCATCCGGTAAAAAGCATACATGCGGCAGATCCCGGTGATGCGGTTGGCCAATGAGCTGGCCGAGCCTGCGGCTGCCTGCCTTTCCAGTGAGCACGGCGGGCGAGCCTGGGCCTGTGCTACACTAACCGTATCTGGTTTTACGATCGGGAGACGCATCTATGCATGCACGGCCTCTGGAGCCGCTCGAAGCGGGAGATGATGCGCGGATGGAGCAACTGCTGGTGCGGGCTGTTCGTGCAATGGCGCAGGCCGGTGTCACCGCTGGGGACTTCCTGGAGGCGCTGCCCGAGGTCCGCGCCGAGGTCCGCCGCGAGCTCTACGACGAGGAATACCTGCGAGAGATCGAGCGCCGCGTCGCGGCCTACCGAGAGGCGGCAGTCGCGCAATCTCCGCGCGGAGAGTAGGCTCGTGCCGGGCGTGCCCGTCTCGCAGCGCATTTTCCTTGATGCCGGGGTGATGATCCAGGCGTTTGTGGCTGAGTGGGGCGCACCCAAGGCGCTGCTGGTGCTCGCCATCGTGCGGGAGTCGTTCACCATCGTCTTGGCGCAGCAGATCGAGCGTGAGGTGCGGCGTGCCTTCGCCAGACGTATTGCCAGCGCGCAACCGAGTGAGCGACTCGCCGTGGAGCAGCGGTTGGTGGCCTCATTCGAGGGCTGGCTCGCACGGGTGACGCTAGAGCGCTTGGCCGCGCCTACCCCAGAAGCGGTGTATGGGCAACTGGGTGTGATCCTGCCAGCCCTGCGGCATACGAACGATCTCGAGGCGGTCGTCTCCGCGATGCAGGCGCGTCCGGACTGGGTTATCTCCACCAACACTGACCACTGGGGAACAGCCCTGGCGGTGTGCACCGGTTTACGTATCGGCACGCCCATGGCGTTCCTGGAGGATGTCGCGCGGATCTATGTCGACCGCGCGGCCGGCTAAACCCGAGTGGGTGGCGCGCTAGCTGGTGATGTGTGCGGCAATCCAGATCTGGGGGTTGCTGGGCAGGAACCAAATTATAGGGGGGATGCTGACCCAACCAGGCGGCAAGCGCGGTCGCCATACGATCGGGGAGGAGTTTGATGATCTTATGTTCCTCCTGGTCAGAGATCGCTGTCGCCGGCATCGCGGCCGGGCTCAGAAATACCGGCTAACGGCCCGCTACGTGGAAGTACTTACCTGGGTACCCA
>DATBTL010000125.1:0-3307 GCA_036559345.1 Chloroflexota bacterium
GTATTGACGCGCTCGACGGCGGCAGCGGATGCCTCCTCGTCGATCGTTGCGTTGAGCACGAACGTCACTTCGTAGTCGCGTTGCAAAACACCACTCCTTCCCATGGGCAAGCTTCACGGTTTCATAAGGCTCGTACTGGTGTTGGTACGGCCCGCGGCGCGAAGCGAGAAGTACATAGCCCTGACGCACATGCGCGGGCCACGAACAATCAGCGGTACCGGCACTCCGGCACGCGATGGACAGTGTACCCCGTGAAGCCGGTACCGGCAAGCGGCTTTTAGAGAAATGGCGCCGGTTACTCCCAGGATATATCCGCTCCGAACCGAACCAGTCCGACGCGCCGGGCGACCCCCTGGGAGGCGAGGTTCTCCCATGAGGTGCTATAGAGCGGAATGCGGCCATCCTCGCGGACGGCCGCGCCCCAGGCCGCGGTGACGGAGGCGGCATAACCACGCCCGCGGAAGGCGGGGAGTGTCTCGACGCCCGCGGCGTCGGCGCCGGCAGTGACGCGCGAGCTGAAGCAGACTGAGACCGCCTGGCCATCATGCACGGCCGCGAAGCAGGGCGCCCAGTCAGGAAACTCCTCAAGGAGCCAGGGGTAGGTATGGCGCGTCATCTCGATGTTCGCGTCCGTTAATTGGATGACCTCACCTTGTGGTGTGATCAAGTCGGGGAAGTGATAGACGGGGCCGCCTCCCTCCGCCGTGACGACCGCGTACTGTTCCAGCGCCTCCCGTATCGCGGTGAGAGCGTCCGGTGAGGGATGAAGATCGCTCACCGGCGGTAAGCGGTCGATGATCTCCTCCAGTTGATGGGCCAGGGCATCCGGTACTGTCGCGCCGAAGCGGACGATGTCGCCGGCCGCCGTGCGGCCAAGGTAGACGAGGGGTGCGGGACGCCGCGCCTGCACACATGGCTCGTTGGAGCGCAGCATTCGCTTGCGGGCGTCGTAGGTGAAGACCGTATCCGCATAGATACCCATCAGGCCGCGCTCGTCCATCAGTGATCCGTTCCATGCGCTTGTAAACTCGGGATCCCACGGCCCCAGTCTCAAGCCCTAATCATTGCCCACAAATCACGCCCTGACACCGCATTTTGGTAGGGGTACCCGGCTGCTTCTCCTGAGAGAAATGTGGGTAAAGATTAGGTCTCAGGCCACGCGCCGTCCATCCTGTGAGACTGACGGCTCGGTCTGGGCCGCTGGGCGTGCGGTCTTGGGCCAATGGGTGGCGCGGTGCGTCGCCGCTTTGAGGCCACGCCAGGCGCTGGTGACCCGGATCACGGGAGCGGCTGCCAGACCGGCCCCCTTGTTCACCAGGCGATCCACATGGCCCTGGGCCCAGGTGATCTTCTCATGCGCGAGCCCTTGCTTGCGGAGCACCCAGCGCAGGGCGAAGAACAGGACACCATTCAGGGCCACCAGGAGGATGAGGGCCACGATTAATTCGAGAACCAGAATGGTACCGCCAATCGCGCCGACCCAGGTATTGAGCGTACCCATCGGCGGTTCAGTCCTCCTTGATCGTACGGCGCAGGCCGCGGGTGAGGCTGGTGGTGAGGACTTGCACCGTTTTGGCCACGCCAGCGCTGGCGCTCACGCTGGCAATCAGGGGCTTGACCAAGCCACTGGTCACGAAGTCACTGGTTCCTTGCATCGTATTCACGGTTTGACGGGCAGTACCGATGATCGGGAGAAGCTCGTTCTTGATCTGACGCACCAGATCGCGGATCTCCAACGCCACCATGACCAGCAAGCCAAAAGCAACCAGGGAGAGAATCGCGGCGATCAACAGGAGCCAACTGACTATACCCGGCATGCTTCCTCTTCCTCCCAACCGCGGGGCCAGGACAGAGCATCCAGGCGGATGCCTGCCTCCATTCTATCATATGTTCCCGAAGAACTTTTCTCCATGGCCAATGGCCCTTTTTTGGCGCCCGTTACCCACTTCCGTGCTCCGTACGGTAGCCTTAAGGGCACATTCTCCAACACACTCACCGAATAGCAAAGGGGGCACTGATCGTGCCGGCACGCAAGACAATCACCTGCGGCGAACTCACGCTCGCCCAAGCTGGACAAACCGTGACCCTGATGGGCTGGCTGCATCGCCGCCGCGATCACGGGAAGCTGATCTTTATCGATCTCCGCGATCGCTGGGGCCTGACCCAGGTCGTGATCGACCCTGAACGGGCGCCCGCCGCTCATGCAATCGCCGAGGGTGTACGTAACGAGTACGTGCTGTCCCTCACCGGCGTGGTGGCGCCGCGGCCCGAGGGGACGGTGAACAGCAAGCTGGCCACTGGGACCATCGAGGTACACGTCGATTCGCTAGAAGTGCTCAACCCATCCAAGACCCCGCCCTTCAACATCAACGAGCACGGCGAGGACGAGCGGATCGACGAGACGGTGCGGCTCCGCTACCGCTATCTCGACCTGCGGCGGGAGCGGATGCGCGAGAATATCGTACTCCGCCATCTGGTGGTCAAATTCATGCGGGATTATCTGGTCGAACGCGGTTTCATCGAGGTGGAAACCCCTATTCTCTTCAAGAGTTCGCCCGGCGGCGCCCGCGATTTCCTGGTCCCCAGCCGGGTCCATCCCGGCGAGTTTTACGCCCTTCCGCAATCGCCCCAGCAACTCAAGCAGTTGCTCATGGTGGCCGGGTTCGAGCGCTACTTTCAGATCGCCCGTTGCTTCCGTGACGAGGACCAACGGCGCGACCGCCAGCCGGAGTTCACCCAACTCGACGTCGAGATGAGCTTCGTGGAGCAGGAGGACATCCTCAACCTGTTCGAGGGTCTGTACACCTCCATGGCGCGAACGCTCTCGACCAAAACCCTCCTGGCCAGCCCTCTGCCTCGGCTGACCTATAGGGAGGCAATGGACCGCTACGGCTCGGATAAGCCCGATTTGCGCTTCGGTCTCCAGTTGCGCGATCTCTCGGACGTTTTTTCCAACAGCGACTTCACCGTGTTCTCCAGCACCCTGGCTGCCGGCGGCGCGATCAAGGGACTCCGCGGGCCTGGCCTGGGCGGCAGTACGCGGAAAGAACTGGACGAGCTCACCGCCTTGGCCCGCACCCACGGGGCCAGGGGCCTGGTCACCCTGGCCGTCCAGGACGACGGCTCCCTGAAGGGGGCGGCGGCCAAGTTCATCGATGCCACTGAGATGACGGGGCTGCTGGAGCGCCTGGAGGCCGAGCCCGGCGATTTGTTGCTGATCGTCGCCGATCAGGCGGACCCGGCCCTGGAGGCGCTGGGTCAGCTTCGCCTGGAGCTTGGCGCCCGCCTCAAGCTGGCCGATCCCACC
>DATBTL010000126.1:0-5741 GCA_036559345.1 Chloroflexota bacterium
ACACCGACGATTTGTGCGCGCTGATGAAAAAGATTCCGACTCTATTAGTGGTCGCCTGCGCCGTCCTCGGCTTGTACGCTCCGGGTGCCCAAGCCCAACCATGGCGCGGTATGCCAGCCGCTCACACGCGGTTCGTGGCACCCGCGATCTTGGCGGCTCCCGCTCCCAGTTGCAGTTCGCTTACGGACTATGGCGACGCGAATGGGATCGCGCTCGACGCGAGTGGCAATCTGTATCTTGCCCTTGGGCAGGCCCCAGGCGGCGATCCCTCGGCTAGCGGCATCGTGATCCAGAAGCGAACCCCTGCTGGACGGCTGATCACTACCTGGACGACCCCAGGCGCTCATACGGGCAAGGCGCTCCACCCGGCCGGTATCGCCCTGGACGCGCGTGGCGATATCTATGTGTCCGATGCCAATGCCGGCCATATCGTCAAGCTCTCGCCGAGCGGGCGCGTGCTGGCGACCTGGGGCACGGTCGGGACGGCGTCCGGTCAATTCGATCAGCCAGCCGGTCTCGCCATCGATCGGCATGGCGATCTGTACGTGGCGGACAAGGGGAACGGCCGCATCCAGGTATTCAATGGGGCCGGCCGTCTTCACGCGGCGTGGCCACTCCCGCCGGCCTCAAAGCAGCAGCCCAGCCGGCCGGCCGGGATCGCCGTTGACGCACGGGGACGGATGTACGTGGCCGATGAGGCGATCCGCATCCTCGTCTTGTCGCCCGCCGGAGTAGTGCTGCGCGCCTGGGGGTCCAAAGGCGACGCGCCCACCCAGTTCCGCCACCCGGTTGCCCTCGCCTTGGACCCACATGGACGCCTGGACATCGCCGATAAACTGAATGCCCGGATCCAGCAGTTCGCGGCCACTGGGAAACCGATCACGCGCTGGGCGACCGGCGCCAAAGCCGGCTGGTTCGGGGCTCAGGGATCGGCTCCGACACAACCAGCCTTCCCTACCGGGGTAGCCGTAACCACGGGCGGTACCTTGTATGTCCTGGCGGGGTGGTGTTCAAGTCGGGTCCAAGCCTTCACGGCAACCGGGCGGAGTCTCGCGATATGGCCGGTTACGGGATAAGGAAATCGTCTTTCGACCACTCAATCAACATCGAATACCGCATGTCGCTCACGGTGCATCCCCTTGTTGTGCTTGTGCCCGTTTAGGCAACGCATCGCGTACTTCGCGCTCCCCGTAAAGCAGATCGAGCCCGATGAGCAGAATTCGGTTCTCGGGGATCGCCGCCTCGGCCTGAAGATCCAGGTGGAACCCCGAACGAGAGAAGAGGGCTCGCCAGGGACGATCTATTAGCGGGATGTCGTGGCTCGCGGCGGCGATTGCCGCTCGCAGCCCTCCGAGGTCACGCATATCCATCGGCGCGGCGCTCCATTTACACTCGCCGTAGAGGATTCCTTGCCGGCCTGGGGACAACGCGACCACGTCAAGCTCGTCTTGCTTTTCCTCGCGGCCGCTCCACCAGGTTCCCACCTCTCCTAGCCGTATCGCCTCTGGCAGGACGCCTCGCGCCGCCGCGTCCCAGACCCATTCCCGGCAGATGCCTTCGAAGACGTAGCGGGCAATATAGTCGTCGATCTCGGCAGCGATCTCGGCAGCGATCTCGGCGGCATGGGTCATCGTGCGGACGCGCCGAATGAGTCCGCGGCGAGGATCGATGAAGCGATACCAGAAGGCCAGGAAGGGGTCGGCTATCTCATAGCGCGCGCGGGCTTTTCCGGTATCGTGTGCCGTCAGGGCGGTGGCACGCGTGATTACCCCGGCCTCGATCAGGCGGCTCAGCGGCGGCGCCATATCGGCCGCGCCGGTGCGGCCCACCGCGCGGGCAATATCGCTCGGACGCCCGGCGCCCATGGCCACGGCGCGGATGATCGACGTGTAGAGCCGATCCGCGCGCAAATCAGTGAAGCGGAGCCAATCGGGTTCGACGGCCAGACGGGCTTCCGGGCGGAGAATGGAACGCGCCACCGCGTCCCACAGGTTCTCGGGTGACTGAAGTTCCCGCAAATAACCTGGCAGGCCGCCCCACACCCCATAGGCACGGATCCGATCCGTAAGGTCGAGGCGCGGGTACAAGAGCGCGGCATGACGGTAGGTGAGAGGTAGAATCTCGATCTGTCCCGTCCGCCGATTTTGTAACGGGCCATGTTCGGCAAGTGTATGCTCACGCATCCACGATACCTGGGAACCGGCAAGGAACACCTTGAGGTTGGGCACCGCCCGGCGACTCCGGTCCCACCAACGCTGTAAGGCGGTTTCCACTCCTTGTTCGGCTTCGGCGAGATAGGGAAACTCATCGATCACGAGGGGAAACGGGCGATCCGGCGCTGCCTGAGCCAGCGCGGCCATGCTATCGAGGAACATGCCGATTGATGAGAACTGGCCGACGATCATTCGCCCTCCAGCCACCCGTCGTGCCTCGGCGCCGAGATCCGACAACTGCTGCGCCATGACTTCCGTCGTGGCCTGGTAATAGATGCCGGCGCGTCCGTCCATGGCCCGGACAAGCAGTTCGCTTTTCCCAGCCCCGCGCCTACCATAAACAATGACTAACTCAGCCTGATCCGAGTCCAGCGCACGTTGGACAGCGGCCAACTCGGCTTCTCTATTGACGAAAACAGGCATCAGTCCTCCGCCGTGCCGAGCGAGGATAAACGAATTACGATTTACTATATCATGATATAGTAAATCGCGATATAGTTATCGATGATCAGCGTCGGTACCTGGGTGCCTCACTCTTCGTTCTGTCCGCGCCGTTCCATCGCGGCGCGGGGAGCTGCCCTATGGCGAAGGGCCAGCTCGCGACCCAGTACGCTCCGCCTCGGCTTGAATAGCCCGAATGGCTGTCCGATTTCCCCCTCTTTGGTGATGGTGCCCGAATGCGATAGATCGTATGGTGAGTCCACGACCGGTCCGGCCACCGGAAACGTAGTTTTTTCAGTGACCTGGATAGTCGGCGCCGGCGCGAGTCCCCACTACCTCAGGTGGGTTCCCGCCCCTAGCCGGCACCCCGTGGCCGCTACATTGAGGGAGCGATCGTACGATGGGTAAAGCACGGATTCTCTTTGCCGCGGTTCTGGTTGGCTGCGCCACCATCGGTGCCGGCGGCGCGTACGCCAAGGGCCATGGACATGGTCATGGTGGGGGGGACGGCGCCCCCAGTGCTCGGCATCAGCATGGCGGCCACGGTGGTTCGGCCACCGCGTCGCAGGTCACGCAGGGCGTGGTGGGCGCGGTTACTCCCACCGGCTGGACCCTCCAATTGCCCCATTCGCTGCCGATCACCGTGGTGGTCACCACTACCACCACCTATATCGCGGGGACCGTCCCGGTAAGCCAGACCGTGGTGCAGCCGGGTCTGTGGGTGCGGGTCACCGGTAGCATCGACCCCACCACGAAAGCTCTGGATGCCACCAACGTGACGATCCTGCTTACCACCGTCCAGGGGACGGTCACGGCGGTAGGCCCCAACACGCTCACCGTTCTCTCGCGGCGGGGCGCCACGGTGACCGTCACCACTAACGCCGCAACACGTTGGCCTGGTGCCGGGCGCTTCGGCCACCAGGTTGATGGGAATGCCGACAACGATGACATTGGCGACACCTCCGCGATTAGCGGCACTACGACAATTTCCAGTACCACCACCATCTCGGGCACGACCGTGATCAGCGGCACTACCACCCCCTCGGTGGCGGTCAACGATCTGGTGCTGGTCGAGGGCATTCCCGGCGCGGATGGGCACTCGCTCACCGCCATTAGCGTCATGGTGCGGCCCGCCGCTCCCGCCGCGAGTAGCTCCGCCGGCGATGGATCGGGTGATGGATCGGACAACGGATCAGGTAACGGATCGGGCCACGGATCGGGCGACTAAAATCGAAAGCCCAGCCACGCAAAGGGAGAGCCCTCGCCACTGGCGAGGGCTCTCCCTCGCGATCCCAAACCGCCCGGCATCGCTTCCAGGGACGTGACGGGCCGTCAGGTTCTCTTGCGGCCTGTCCTTGAGAGTGTGCGGGCCGGTACGCTCCAGAGTAAGCCACCGCGGGTTATTCAGAGCGTCCTCAAATGACGGATTGCCCGCTTGCGATCACACGCGGCCGCTCAAGCAAGCGCGCGCACCGGAGCCCCGCCTCGCTGGCGGGGCTCCGGTGCGGGTCGGCGCTCGTTCCCTATGGGTAACTGAACCAGTGGCGCGCGGTGGTGGTCTTCCCGGCCTGGATGATCGCGATCGTGAGCTGGGCGCGGCCCGGCGCATGACTGGGATACTGTATCTGGAGCGTCGTACTGTAGAAGCCCGATTTGTTGGTGAAGCCGCCAGCTTTCAGGAGGTATTTGATAGCCGTGGCCCCCTGATTGAGGGTAAAAATGCGGAGTTGCAGTGCGACCTTGGCTCCGGCGCCCCCGCGCATGGCGATCAGTACGCGATCGGCGCTGAACGCGGGCTTGACCAGGACCACAAACGGGTGCGGCACCGGGGTAGCGGTCGCGGTGCTCGTGGCCGTGGCGGTCGGAGGCGTGGGGGTGGCCGTACCGGTGACCGGAATCGGGGTGTTGGTGGCCGTGGCCGTCGCCGTCCCGGTGGCGTTGGGCGGCAGCACGGTGAAGGACGCGGAGACGGTGACCGACCCAGCCGGATCGTTGGGAGCGGGCGAGACAGCGGTGACCGTGACCACTCCGGGCGACGCGGTCTGGGGAACCTGCTCGGCCACCACGTTCCCCGCGCAGCCGGCTCCGAAGCCGTACGTGCCCGCGGCGCTGCCGACTGTGCACTGCTGCACCGGGACCTTGCCCACTACCGCGTCACCGAAGGTGATCGTTGCTGTCTGCCCAGCGGTCGTACCCGGCAGGTTGATTACGGTGACCGATGTGGTGCTTCCCGCGAGGCCGGTCGTGGGGTCCAGGGTCATGGCGGGGATCGCCGTTTGCAGTACGGTAAAAGTGGCCGACACGGTCGTGGGCGCCGCCCCGGCCGGATTACTGATCGTCGCGGTTATCGTATGTGGACCCGGTTGGGCGCCGGATGGGATCTGGTCTAAAAAGGCATTCCCGGTGCAGGCAGCGCCAAAGCCGGAACCGCCCGCTCCCTGGAGGTTGCTGGAGCAGGCAACGATCGACTGCTGCCCAATGGACGTGCCGTCAAAGGTAAGGGCCGCCGTTTGGGAGAAGGTAGCAAGCGGCACCCCAATCAGGCTGATCGAGGTGGTGGAACTGGCACCTCCGCTGGTCGGGTTGAGGATCAGGCTCGCCGGCGGGGCTGGGACGGTTACGGTAAAGGTGGCCGAGGCGGGATACGTGGGAGCGCCGTTGGCGCCCACCCCAGTCACGGTGATCGTGTGCGGGCCGGGGGCGGCCGATTGGGGGATCGTGATGGTTACCGCCGTGCCGTTACAGTCGGTGCCGAAGCCAAAGCCGCCCGCACCCTGGCATGTCCCAATGGAGAGCGTCCCGAGCGACGCGCCGTCGAAGGTAATTGGGGCGGGCGCTGTGTCGGAGATTCGCTGATAGCCGGTACCCGAGATAGAGACAGTGCTCCCGGCCAGGCCGCTGGTCGGGCTTACCGACATGGACGGACCGACCGCGGCTCGTTGGTGGCTGGCCTGAGCCGGCCAGGAGACCCATGGCACCGCCAGACAGACGACCAGCAGCAGCGAGAGTAGGCCCCACGATCGCCGACGCCGAAGGAATCTCGGCAGGCCGCGCCTGCCCTCATCTGGATTGAGTTGCTCGCTCATC
>DATBTL010000127.1:0-2278 GCA_036559345.1 Chloroflexota bacterium
GCCATCCGCCGTGGTGGAGATGGCATCGATCCCCTCCGCCCAGGTCAGTTCCGGCGCCTCCTGGTGGGGCCCGATCAGGGTGAAGTCCTCGACCCGCACCCCGCAGAGATCGGCGAGCGGGCCCGGCAAGGGTTGCATCGGACAGTGACCCTGCCGGTCCTTGTAGCCGGATCGGCAGCCGAGAATCAGCGTTCCTCCCTGCTGGACATAGTCGGTCAGGAGTACCGCCAGGCGTTGGTCCATGATGGCGGGATGGGCATAGATGAGCGCCTTGTAGTGGCGCAGATCGTCGCCTGTCGTGCTCTCCCGTACATAGAGCACATTACAAGGAATGTGCCGGTACTGCAGGGCCTTGTACCAGGCGGCCGTGCTTCGACGCTCCAGGGGCCCGTGCCAGATGTCCAGCTCGCCGTCCCAGAGATTGTCGTAGTCCTTGAGGATGGCAACCTCGGCCTGAAACTCGCTGCCCGCGACGATCTTCCCGATCGCGGCGAATTCGGACCCGATTCGCCGTACCTCCGCCACTCTTCGGTTGGGCTGGTTGTGATAGTCATTGATCCCGTGCCAATAGATCTCGGTCCCCACGGTCGCGGTGCGCCAGCGAAAGTAGAGCACCGCGTCCGCGCCATGGGCCACTGACTGATAGGTCCACAGACGCATCTGACCCGGTTGGGGCGCCGGCGCCGCCATGCGATTGACCCAACCATTGGGACCGGACTGCTGTTCCATGACGCAGAATCGGGGAGAAACATCTCGTACCACGCTGAGATTCCAGCTCCATTTGCGGTCGAGGAGCGGCTCCGGACCTTCGTCCGGCCAGATCGTGGCGAAGTTAGGATAGGAGTCATAGGAAAGAAAGTCGAGCGCCTCCTCGGTCATCCGGTGACTGTCCAGATGACCGAACAGACCATTGGTGGTGATCCAGTGCCGCGGCGCGATCCGGCGGATGATCTCGGCCTGCAAGGTGACAAAGGAGATGGCGCTGTCCGAGAAGAAGCGCTTCTCGTCCAGGGCCTGATGCGGATTCGGTGAATCACTCACCGTGGGCCGAGTAAGGTGTACCTGTTCCCATTCGGTATAAGTCTGGTTCCAGAATACGGCGCCCCACGCTTGGTTAAGCTGCTCCAGCCCCCCGTACCGGCGTCGGAGCCAGGCGCGAAAGGCCGCGTGATCGGCATCCGAGTAAAAGACGTTGACCTCGCAGTTGATCTCGTTGTCAATCTGCCAGCCGACGATCACCGGATGATCCTTGTAGTGTTCCGCCAGCGCGTTCACGATGCGGCCCGACAATTCACGATAGATCGGAGCATTATAGTTATAATGGCGCCGCTGCCCATGTTGGTATCGCACGCCCTCGCGCGAGACGTTGAGCACTTCAGGATACTTATGGGTCAGCCAGGCGGGCGGGGTAGCGGTGGGCGTGCCCAGGATCACCTGCAATGCGTGCTCGCGGGCCAGGTCGAGAACCCGATCAAACAGGGCGAAAGTGAACTCACCTTCAATGGGCTCGAAGATCGACCAAGCGAACTCGCCAACTCGGATAATCGAGAGTCCCAATTCGCGCATGCGGCGGAAGTCGTCCGCCCAGAGGCTCTCGTCCCAGTGCTCCGGATAGTAGCAAGCTCCCAGAGTCAAACGGTCCAGCTCAAGGGATTTCTTCATAGCAGGCGCCTCCTAACTTTTACGCCTTCACCCCGCCGAATGTGAGGCCACTCTGCCAGTAGCGCTGGAGTAGCAGGAAGGCCAGCATCAGGGGGACGATCGCGATCAAGGCGCCGGTGACCACGATGCTATACAAAATCTGTGAGCCGCCACCCGCGCCAGCTGAGGCGTTCCACGAGGCCAGCCCCACGGTCAGCGGATACAGGTCCGGCTTGCTGAGCACCAGCAGGGGGAGAAAGTAGTTGTTCCAGGTACCCACGAAGGAGAACAACAGAACCGTCACGAAACCTGGAGCCACGATTCGGAGCACCACGCTCACGAAAATACGCAACTCATTCGCCCCGTCCACGCGCGCCGCGTCGAGCAGTTCATCGGGCAACGATTGCTCGGTATAGATCCGCATCAGGTACACGCCGAAGGGATTGACCAATGAGGGCAGGATCACGGCCAATGGGGTATTGATCAGCCCGATGTTACTGAGCAGCAGGTAGGTCGGCACTGCTAACGCGGTAATGGGCACCAAAATTGATCCCAGCACCATGGCGAAAACCAGCCCGCGCCCCGGAAAGCGAAATTTCGCGAACGTGTAGCCGGCGAGGGTGGCGATGAGGGAGGC
>DATBTL010000128.1:0-8899 GCA_036559345.1 Chloroflexota bacterium
GATCTCCCGCCTACCCCAGTGGAGTGATCAGTGCGGGCCCATCGTTACGCACCGAGGACACTAGCGGCGCCACGGGATACGCTTCCATCCGATCAGCTTGATAGGGGTGGAGCATCCCCAGGACGGCATGCGGCTCGGTCAAGTCCGGATCCAGCCAGGCCGCCTCGTTGTCGGGGTCGAGAATGGCCGGCATCCGGTTGTGTACCGGCACCATCAACTCATTGGGCGCCGTGGTGATGATCACGCACGTGGCCGCTCGATCGCCGCCGGCCGGGGTATACAGTCCAGCGAAGGCAAACAGGCTTCCATCCCGCAGGCGGGCATAGATGGGCTGCTTGGTTTTCCGGCCAGGGTGTGCTTGCCACTCGTAGAAGCCATCGGCGGGGATGAGGCAGCGATGCTGGGCCAGGGCGCCGCGAAACAGCGGCCGCTCCAGGAGCGTTTCCGCGCGAGCGTTGATCGGCGCCGGCCCTTTGGCGTCTTTTAGCCAGGCGGGCGCGAAGCCCCAGCGCATCGCCCGCAGAGATCGCTGTCCCGCGCGCTCCACCACCGTGGCCACATCCTGACCCGGCGCGATGTTGTAGCGGGGAGCAGGCGCCGCGCCCTCGGCCTCGGCGCTCTCGGCAAGACCAAACCGCAGCGATAGTTGGCCGGTATTCGCAAGGGTAAAACGTCCGCACATGATCGGAGTATACCCCTCTTGGCGGCCGAAATCGCTGCCTGATGCCGATAAAGTGGCTCCGATCCGGAAATACCGCCTAAAAGGTGGTTGACACTGGCCGATCGCGCCTGACTAATAATAGAACATAAGTGCTAATTTGCGGAGGGAAAGGCACGGTGCTCGCCTGCCCTCCCAGCGGTTTCCACCGCGTGAACGTCGGGCTGCCGCTCTTCGCGCGGCACTCGAGTTGCTCCGGTCCCGCTTTGGCCCCACGATCATTCGCGCCGCAAGTGACCTGGCCACATGGTCGCCTGGGGACGATCGGCCACTCCTCTCCACCGGCGCCCTGGGCCTGGATCTACTCACCGGCGGCCTGCCGCGGGACGGCATCAGCGAATACGCCGGGCGTAATGGCGCGGGCCGGGAAACCCTCGCCGCCGTCACCATGGCCCAGGCCCAGGCGGCTGGCGGCCTGGCCATCCTCGTGGATGCCGGCGGCACCGCTGATCCGGACGCCCTCACCGCCGCCATGTGGCTGCTCAAGCCTGGCCTGATCGCGGCCGTGCTGACCGTCGGGGTGACCGTGGTCTGGCTGGTGGGGAAAGAGATCATCCGGCGCCGGCTCTATCGCCCGTTTGGCGATGCGAGCGAGACCTGGCCGCCGTCCCAACGACGGCGGCACCTCATCGGTGTCTCCTTCGTCGCGACCGGCCTCGCGGTCCTCGCGGTCCTGATCGTTCTCCATGTACTGTTCTACAGGGGCGCATGGTCGACCGGCCTGCCCTATCTGGTCTTCTGCCTCGTCACCCCGTGGATCGCCTGGCGCTACCTGCGCACGGACAACGAGCTGATGGTCGGTTTGTTCCTGCTCTTCGCGAGCGCCATTACCAGTGCGGGCTTCGTCCCCGACCTCGCGCTGTTCACCGCGATCCTCCCGCTGTACTCCGTGATCTTGATCACGGTCGGCACCAAGGAGCACCGGCAATTTCAGGCGCTGGCGGCACGGCTGCGCGCGCGGCAGAGGGTCGGGGCGTGAGCACGGCCGACCTGGAGGATACGGGACCTTTCCCGGCTCCCCAGACGGACGTCCACGCGGTGCTCACGCTGGATCGCATCGTGCATGAGCCCGCCCGCCTGGCGATTCTCGCCGTGTTGCAAAGCGCCGCGGAGGTGGACTTCGCGTTCCTCCTGCTGGCAACCGGCCTCAGCAAAGGAAACCTGAGCAAACAAACCAGCAAGCTCGAAGAGGCCGGCTACATCACGATTCGCAAGTATCACAAGGGCAGAATCCCGGCAACGGCGTACCGTATTACCCCGGACGGTAGTGCTGCTTTCGCGGCATACTGGGAGCGCATGACCTCGATCGGGCAAAGCGTCCAGCGGCCCGACCCATGAGGCACTGAGATGCGTGACCTATCGGGACAGCGCGTTCTTGATGAGCTCTTTGGGGGTTTGGTTATGTTCACCCCACCGCGTCGATCCGGCCTGTTGATCCGGCTGGTGGCCGCCGCCATCCTGCTCCGTACCGGGACGACGTCCCGCGGATCCGTACAGGCGGCCGGCATCACCCCCGAAGCGGCCTTGGTTCGGGTACTCACCGTGCAGCCTATCCAGCCCTCCTGGTTTGCCCCGCCGTTCCTCGCGCGGGTCAGCGTGGCTCAGGTGCGACAGGTCCTGACCGGGATTTCCGGGCAACTCGGGCCGTACAAGAGCGTGGCCGCCTTGCCGGATGGTTCCTTCCTGGTCCGTTTCCAGGACGGGACGGTGACCGTGAAGATACACCTCGACCACGAGGGCCGCATCGATGGTCTGGGCTTTACCAATCTGAAGCTCACAAGCTCTCCGCCCAGGGCTCACGGCAAGTCGTTGGTCAGCCCGGCAGATCGGGCAGCCGCTATTGATGCCCTCTTGAGCCAGAGGACGCGTGAGCACAAGTTCTCCGGCTCGGTATTCGTGGCCTTTCATGGCCGGGTCATCTTAAGCAACGGCTATGGCTATGAGGACGTGGCGCGCCAGGCGCCCAACACTAGTAACACCGAGTTCCGCATCGGGTCAATTTCCAAGCAATTCACGGCCGTGGCCATCCTGCAATTGCAAGAGGCCGGCAAGCTGTCCATTCACGACCGTCTCTGCCACTATATCCGGTCGTGCCCCACAGCCTGGAAACCGATCACCTTGCGGATGCTGCTGACCCACACCTCCGGGCTTCCGACCGCTCTCAACGGACCTGGCTACACGGCGGACGTGACGAAGCCCCTCTCGATTGCCCAGGGAATCGACCTGATCAAGCGCGTTCCGCTGGACAGGGTGCCGGGGATATCCTCGGGGTCCAATTGGCGAATCTGATGCTCGGGTTGGCGTAGGGTTCAGCTTGATCGCGCGGCGGCGCCCGCGGTATCACTGAGGGAACGGAAAGGCGGACGGACAATGCGGCTGACCGAGCGGATCTGGCTGGTGGGGAGCGGATTGCAGGGTTTTGGCCTGACCAACGATTTCGATTGTCATGTCTATCTGGTCGATTGCGGCTCTTCCGCCGTCCTGATTGATAGCGGGGCGGGGATCGAACCGGAGCGGATCGGCGGCGAGATCGCGGCGGCCGGCTTCACCCCCGAGCGCATCTCGCACCTGCTGCTCACCCATGGCCATGCCGATCACTCCGGTGGGGTGGCCTACTTCCAGGAACGCTATAACTGCGCCGTCGTCGCCTCGCCCGAGGTCTCGGGATTCATGGAACGGGGCGACACCGCCGCTATCTCGTTGGACCTCGCCAAGGAGGCGGGCATCTATCCGCCTGATTATCAGTGGCAGCCCCGTCCGGTCGCCGCGAACCTTCGCGACGGCCAGTCACTCCAGGTAGGCGACCGCGTCTTCACCGCCCTGGCCACGCCGGGCCATGCGGCGGGCCACCTCAGCTTTACCATGGCGGGCGAATATGGCCAGGTGCTGTTCGCGGGCGACGCCGTGTTCCATGGCGGCCAAATCCTCTTGCAGGCGATTGAAGACTGCTCGATCTGGGAGTACCGACAGACGATCCGGCGGCTGGCCGGCCTGGAGATCGCCACCTTGCTCCCCGGCCACAAGACACTGGCGATGCGCAACGGCCAGGCCCATATTGCCATGGCCGAGCAAGCTTTCCGTACCCTGATGCCCCCGCGTAACCTACTTTAGCCGTACCTGCATGGCCGCGGCGCCGGTTTGTCGGCCCGATTCAATCCGATCTCGCGCGTTCCTGGCGGTCTGGCCGGAGAGGAAAGAGAGAAGTCAAAGATGACCACACCTGGCCGGTACCCCGAGGCTATCGTGTCCATGCCTAGATCCGGGATTCGCGTCGTGATGGACCTGGCCTGGGAGCTGGGCGATGTCCTGCACCTTGAAGTGGGCGAGCCGGACTTTCCCACTCCTGATCCGGTGGTCGAGGCGGCCGTCGCGGCGGCGCGTGGGGGCTTCACCAAATACACCCCGAACACCGGCATTCTCCCGCTCCGCGAGGCGCTCGTCGACAAGCTGGCGCGGGTCAACGGCATCACGACCACACCCGACCGGATCATCGTGACCCTGGGCGCGGTGGCGGCCCTTGCCTGCACGTTCCTTGCCGCGGTGCCCACCGGGTGCGATGTCTTGCTCCCCGATCCGGGATGGCCCAACTATGCGATGCAACTGCACCTGATGGATGCGCGGCCGATCTACTATCCCTTGCGGACCGAAAACGGCTTCGAGCCCGATCTGGACGAATTGGCGGCCCTGCTCACGCCGCGGACCCGCGCCCTCCTGGTCAACAGCCCGTCCAATCCAATCGGCAGTGTGTGGCGACCGGACACGGTGCGGGCGATCGTCGAGTTCGCCCTGCGCCACGACCTTGTCCTGATCAGTGACGAGGTCTACGAGCGGATCGTATTTGAAGGGGAGCACGTGAGCCCGGCCACCTTCGCCCCGCCGGACGCGCCGATCGTCAGCGTCTATAGCTTTTCCAAAACCTACGCCATGACCGGATGGCGGGTGGGCTACGCGGTCGCGCCTCCCCCGCTCAACGAGATGATTGCCCGCTTGCAGGAGCCCACTGTATCGTGCGGTTGCTCGATCTCGCAGGCAGCCGCGCTCGCGGCGCTGGTGCTCGATCCCAGGGTAGTCGAGGCCATGGTGTCCGCCTATCGCGAACGGCGGGATGTGGCGTATGCCGTGTTGTCCGGACGGGGAGTCCGCGCCTTCCGGTCCCAGGGCGCCTTCTATATGTGGATTGATATTTCCCGCGGCGGGCGCGGGTCGTATGACTTCGCGCGTTCCTTGATCGCCCAGACTCGGGTCGCGGTGGCCCCGGGCGCCGCCTTTGGGCCGGGAAGCGACGGCTGGATTCGCATTTCCCTGGCCAACTCCCTGGAGGCGATCGAAACCGGTTGTACGCGCATCGCGGATTTCCTGGGCCGCTAATGCACGGCAGGAACCGGCGGCTAACGCAATATCCAGCACCTGGTTCGAGTAAGTCTCCTGCTCATAGCACTACGTCTCACGTAATACGCGCGACACGGTATCATCGTCTCGTCCACCTTTGCAGTGTTCGCGAGTGAGAGGCGCCCATCACGAGCCATGGATTATCAACTGTTCAAGGCGATTAACGGTCTGGCCGGTCACAGTGGCGCGGTTGACGCGGTCATGGAGGCGATCGCGACCAACGGGCCGTATATTTTGCTCGCCCTGGTGGCGCTCTTCTGGCTGCTCCCCTCGCCAACCACCCCACGGGGACTGGAACGCCGGCTGGTCGTCTACGCGCTGGTCACCGCTGCCATCGCCCTGGGGATCAATCAGATCATCGGCCACCTGTGGCTGCGGCCCCGTCCCTTCGTGGCCCATCACGTCACCCTCCTGATCGTGGGCTCGCGCGACTCATCCTTCCCGTCCGATCACGCGACCCTTGGCTTTAGTCTGGCCCTCCCGATCCTGCTCCGCAGGCGGGACTGGGGAGTGGGGTTACTCGTGGCCGCTCTGGTCCTCGGATTCGCGCGGGTATTTGTCGGGGTGCATTATCCCGGCGACATCGCGGGAGCGTTCGTGGTTGCCCTTTGCACCACTGTTATTGTCTGGCCACTCAGGAGATTGCTGGAGATCGCGATTGTCCCCTGCCTGCGCGTGCTCGTTCGGCTTCGCTTGGCGAGCCCTGAGGATATACCCTACCCTCAAGCCCTGGGCGCGCCACTCGCGACGGCGGCCTAGATTTCGGATCCCGAGGCTATGCGATAGGAAGGGAATCTCGAATGGCGGAAATGGTGGCGGCCAACCTGGGCGGACAAGCAGATTCGAACGGCTACGGGGCGCTGCCCGTCCCTCGCCTGGACGCGGCGCTTCAGGGGCTGATCGGCGCCGGGCGCGTGTTCAGTCTGCAACAACCGCTCACCGCGGATATGCCGCAGTGGGCCGTGCAGCCCGCCTATAACCTGACCACCGTGGTTACTCACGACGACAGTTCCTCCATGATGGCCCGGCCCGCCACCGGCTCCTTCGAGCGGATCGAGCACTCCGGGCACAGCGGGACGCACATCGACGCGCTCTGCCATGTGGGAAGCTGGCACGACGATCAACCCTACGTGCATGGCGATATTCCAGCGCGGGATATCCAATCGGCCTCCGGCTACAGGAAGCTGGGGGCCGAGCACTTTCCCCCTATTCTGGTCCGCGGGATTCTCCTGGACGTGGCGGCCGCCAAGGGCCTGCCGTGTCTGCCGGATCTCTATGAGATCACGGTCGAGGATCTGCGGCACTGCGAGCAGCGCCAGGGAGTAGCTGTCACTCCAGGGTCGGCGGTGTTGATCCGGACCGGCTTCGCCCGGTATTGGCGCGCGGACCAGGCACGCTACATGGGTCGGGGCGCGGGAGCAGGCGCCGAGGCGGCCCGCTACCTGGCCGAACGGGGCTGCGTGGTCACCGGCGCCGATACCGCAAACTACGAGGTGCTCGCCTTCCCCGCCCTGCCTGCCCATGTGATCCTGCTCTACGAGCACGGCATCCCGATCGTGGAGAACCTGAATCTGGAGGAACTGGCGGCGGCAAAGGTAGACGAGTTTCTCTTTATCACCCTGCCCATTGCCTTTTCCGGCTCCACCGGTTCGACCGTCCATCCGATTGCGGTCGCCTGATCCAAAGTCAATCCTTTCTCACGATTCGCAGCCGCCCAGACCAACGGCGATTACGCCCTGGGACTGGCCCACGAACAGGGTACCGGCGGCTACCGGCCGGCCAGCGCAATCGTGCCGATTGGCCCGGTCCGCGCGCATCGCGGCAGGCAGCACGTCATGCAACTCCTGGCTGTAGTAGAGGTTAAGGAGACCCAGTTTGGTGCTGGTCGTGGCGCCGATGGGCGTGGCATCCTCGGGCAGGAGCCTTCCGACGATCGCGAGATAATTCGGCAGGTTTATCTGATTGCAGTTCAGCAGCGCGATCCGGTACGCAACCGCGTGCGAGAAGCGGACCTCCACCATCTCGCGGTTGGCGGCGGTGCAGGGCCGCCAACTGTAGAGGTCGACCGAGGCGGTATAGCCGCTTGGCGCCCCAAGGTCGCGTTCGAATCGAGACAAAGCGACGCCGAGAGTAGTACGGCTCAGAGCTACGGCGGGGACCGGCCCCGTGGGGCGTTCAAGTCGCAAGCTAAAGACGATCGACGCAATGCCCTGGAGGTAGTTTGTCGACTCGACCGTTCCCACCGACAGACCATTGAGCAGATACAGGCGCCCATCATGATAGGTCTCGGCCGTCACCAGGGATTCCGAGTTGGCGCCGCTACCCAGGGTGCCCGTGAAGACCACGAACGCGATGCCGTGAATGGTAAGCCTCCTCAAATTGGGCGAGTCCGGTCTGAACACCGGGGCCAACCACTGTTCCAGATCCGCGCTCATCAGTGGGAGCGAAGTGGCGCCGTGGGCATACACATTGATCGTCAATGATGACAGATGGTTTGGCCCAGCAATGGTCAGATGCGGGGAGCAGGAAAGCCCGGTTGCCGGCCAGCTTGACGGCAAGGTAACCGTATAGCCCAGGGCGCGACAGGCGATGGCGGCCTGCTCGCCGGCGGCGGGTGCCTGTCCGGCACCGCCAAGGAAAGCGAGCATTATGGCAAGGAGCACAACCGCGATTCGCCCGCGCATCAATAAACCTCGTGACTCTACAATAAGTGGTTCACCCCAATTGTACTCAAGTACCTCCATGCCTGGCGGGAAACGGGCTTCACGGTAGTTGTGATCCGCGTGGTATCAGCGCTGATCCGGCTGGTCCTGGAGCACGAGCCGTCACAACCTGGCCCTCGGCGGTGCCATGAGCCATGGACGGGCCGCGCGTCCCCGGCGGTTCCGGTGGCTTGTTTCACTTTCGCCACACTTTCGCCACCGAAGCGTTACCGGCCGGGCATACCCACGAGGCATTCTCAACCTATGCTCACTACAGGGCTGCCGGTTGGCAGGGAATCATGAGGGGGAGCACATGGCAACAACGGTACAGGAGTACGCACCGGATGGCGTGACCGATCCCGCGACGGAACAGCCAGCGGGATCGACGCCGAGATCGCGGTCCGCCGCCGACGGACCCGCTATCGAGACCACCGAACTGACCAAAAGCTATGGCAAGATGGTAGCGGTCGATCATTTGAATCTCTTGGTGGAACGGGGCGAAATCTTCGGCTTTCTTGGTCCCAACGGGGCGGGCAAGACGACTACCATGCGAATGCTGCTGGGGCTGGTCCGCCCCACCTCGGGGACGGCGCGCCTGCTGGGGATGAGCATCGATACCGATTTGCCGGCCATTCTCGCCAATACCGGGGCGTTGATTGAGAATCCCACCTTCTATCCTTATCTCTCGGGCACGGACAACCTTCGGGCCTTCGCGCGGCTGGGCGGGATCGGCGAGGCCGGCATCCCGGCCCTTCTCGATCTGGTCGACCTGACCGGGGCCGCGTCGCGCCGCTTCTCCACCTACTCCCTGGGGATGAAGCAACGGCTGGCCGTGGGGGCGGCCCTCCTGCACGGGCCGGATTTGCTGATTCTGGATGAACCGGCGAACGGGCTCGATCCGGCGGGGATCGTCGAGATGCGCGCTCTGATGAAGCGCCTGAAAGGCGAGGGACATACGGTACTGATCTCCAGCCACGTCCTCCATGAAATCGAGCACATCTGCGACCGGATCGCGATCATGAACCGCGGCAAGGTGGTGGTCCAGGGACGAGTCGGCGATCTGCTGGGGCGCGGAGAGGCGCTGGAGGTG
>DATBTL010000129.1:0-12932 GCA_036559345.1 Chloroflexota bacterium
ATCATCATGCTCACCGCCCGTGGAGAAGAAATAGATCGGGTGCTGGGGCTTGAGGTGGGCGCCGACGACTACGTGGTCAAGCCCTTTGGCATCCGCGAACTGATGGCACGGGTGCGGGCCACCCTACGCCGGGTCGCCCTCGATAGCCAGGTTGGGGCGTCCCCGAACGTCGCATCGGCGATCGGGTCCGCTCCCATGCCGGCCGCATTGCCGTCGACCCCGCTCCCCCTCGTCTACGGTCCCTTGCGAGTTGATCCCGCCACGCACACCGCTACGCTCGATGGTGTGGATCTCGAACTGACGCCAAAGGAATACGACCTGGCGCTGCTCTTTGTCTCGCATCCTGGCCGTGCCTTCAGCCGCGACTTTCTCCTGGAGCGCCTCTGGGGTGGCGACTACGACGGCTTCGACCGGGTCGTGGATACCCATATCGCGCGCCTGCGGAAGAAGCTGGGATCGGTGGGCGAGCGGATTGTTCCGGTGCGCGGAGTAGGCTACCGCCTCGCGGTCTGACACACTCTTTCCACCCGAACGTCACCATTCCGACACGGATTCGCCATGACGGCGCCACGTCCAACGGGCATAGTTGGGACAGTGGCCGGGCCGGCGAAATCAGGTCCAATCGTAACCGTAAGCGTATTGGATACGAGTTCGTTGGCCATGCCGGGCACGCCTGGTGAAATAGGCAGAGATGATGGTTGGCGACGCCTCCATGCGTCGTTGCCGTGAGAGGGAAGGGACATCGACATGGCACGTCTTACGGGCTGGATCCTCGATCACACGCGACTGGTAGCCCTTGGTTGGTTGGTCATCGCGATGATCAGCCTGGTCACCATCTCCTCGGCCAGTAACGCCCTCTCGAAGAGTTTCAAGCTGCCCGGCCAGCCGGGCTTCGAGACCGATCAGGCCATCCAGCACGCTTACGGCAACGGGGGCGGCAATGCCCCCGCCGTGCCCGTGGTTACCCTGCCGGCAGGCGTCACGATCTATAATCCCGGCGTGCGCGCGGAGTGGGCCGCCGCGCTGGCTCGTGTTCAGCGAGCGGCGCCGGACACTCGGATCGTCTCCTATCTCTCCACCGGCAACCGCCTCTTCGTCTCTCGCGATGGGAGAACCACCTTCGCGCTGGTCTATCTCGCGGCGGCGCCCGGTACGACCGACACGGGAAATGACCAGGGCGCGGTACAGGACGCACTGGCTTCCCAGAGGATCGCCGGGACACCCATTCACGTCACCGGCCTGGACGAATTACAATCAAGTAGCGGCGGCGGCGGTAATTCTACTCTGGTGGAGACCTTGCTTGGCGGCATCGGCGCTCTCTTGGTTCTGGCCCTTGTCTTTGGTTCGCTGCTGGCCGCGGTACCGCTGATCATGGCCTTGGTCGCCATCCCCACCAGTTTCCTGGGGGTCTGGGGTCTCACCACCATCACCGATGTTTCCTCCATCGTGGAGTATCTGATCTCCTTGCTCGGGCTGGGGATCGCCATAGACTACTCGCTCCTGATCGTGCTCCGCTGGCGAGAGGAGCGGGCCCGCGGGCTGGAGAATCGGGCGGCGGTACAGCGGGCCATGGAGACCGCCGGCCGTTCGGTGGTATTCTCAGGCACCACGGTAGCGATCGGGCTCCTGGCCCTGGTAGCGGTGCCGGTTCCCTTCATCCGGAGCGTCGGTCTGGGCGGTATGCTGATTCCCCTGGTCAGCGTCGTGGTGGCCGTTACCCTCCTGCCGGTCGTGTTGGCAACCATCGGACCGCGCATCGATTGGCCGCGCCATACGCGCCCGGCCGAGTACCGCTTCTGGATGGCCTGGGGACGCCTGATGATCCGCCGCCGTTGGTTGGCGGCCGGCGTTGCCGTCGCGGCCCTGGCGGTTCTCCTCTTCCCAGCCATGTCCATGTCCGTCGGCGCCCCGAGCGCCGATGCCCTATCCCGAACCGGCGATGCCCATGCCGGCCTGATGGCGTTGGAACGCACCGGGATCGGGTCCGGGGTGCTGACACCATTCGATGTGCTGGTGACCGGCACGAATCCGCGCACGGTGGCGGCCCGGTTGGCGAGCGTACCTGGGGTGCGCGGCGCGGTGGCTCCCAGCGGCTCGGCCTGGCATGCTGGAACAACCTCGCTGGTGGTGGCCGTGCCAGCGGCGGATGGCACCTCGTCGTCCGGAAGGGCTGCATTGGATGGGGTGCGCCAGGCCGCCAGGACGATGCCCGGCAGCGTGCGGGTAGGCGGCCCATCGGCGGAGAATGCCGACTTCCTCTCGGCGGTCTATGGCAACTTTCCCCGGATGGTGGCGCTGCTGGGGCTCATTACCTTCCTGCTCCTGGCTCGGGCCTTCCGCTCGCTGCTCCTGCCGCTCAAGGCAGTGGGCCTGGTGCTGGTCTCGGTGGGCGCTTCCTGGGGGTTCATGACCTTCGTCTGGCAAGACGGCCACGGATCCAGCCAGCTTTGGGGCATCGCCGCCACCGGCTCGATCACCGCCTATATCCCGATCATGGTCTTCGCTTTCCTCTTCGGAATCTCGATGGACTATGAGGTCTTCTTGCTCAGCCGGATGCGGGAGGAATATGACGCGACCGGCTCGACCGACGCGGCGGTGGTCCGCGGAATCGGCAGCACCGGGCGGCTGGTGACCAGCGCGGCGCTGATTCTCTTCCTCGCCTTCGCCGCCCTGGCCTCCGGGCCTGATGTCAGCCTGAAGATCATCGCCACCGGCCTGGCCGCCGGGATCATTCTCGACGCCACGATTATACGGATGCTCCTGGTTCCGGCCCTGGTCTCGCTGCTGGGACGCTGGAACTGGTGGATGCCGGCTCCGGTGGCCCATCTCCTTCGGGTCCGCGCTACCCCGGTGTACCTGGAGCCGGTGGATGAGCTGAGTTTCGAGCGATCTGCCTGATCCCCACGGGGCTCATCGATTGATGGCCTGGTTACGCCGTACCAGCGTAACCAGGCCATGCCTAATCTTTAAGGAAGCGAACCACGGTGCCCCTACGGACAACCGCCTTGGGACTTCCGCCCCGGTGAACTAGAGATCCGTACCGGGTGGCACAAGCTGATCGATCCGTTTCAGGTGCTCGGCGGGGATCTGGATCTCCGGTACGCGAAGCACCCCTTCCAACTGCTCCATCACCCGCGGGCCGATAATCGGGGCCGTGATCGTCGGGTTGGCCAGGGTCCAGGCCAGGGCGTACTCGGCCAGGGTCACGCCCAGATCAGCGGCCATGGGCAGCAATTCCTCCACGATTTCCAGCTTCCGCTGTCCCGAGGCCGATTCGAGGGGGTCGAAGAAGCGGTCCCGCGCCGCCCGTGACTCCGGAGGCGGCGCCTGGCCCTTCCGGTAGTGGCCCGAAAGGTAGCCACGATGCAAGGGGCTCCAGGGGATCACTCCGGTGCCGTACTTCTGGCAGACCGGCAACACCTCGCGTTCGATCCCGCGACTGAGGATGCTGTATGGCGGCTGCTCGCAGACGAACCGCTCCAGGTGTTGACGGTCGCTCACCCAATAACTCTCCACCAGTTCCCAGGCCGCGAAGGTAGAGGAACCCAAATACCGCACCTTCCCCTGGTGGACCAGATCGTCAAGGGCGCGCAAGGTCTCCTCGACCGGGGTGGTGGGATCGGGGCGGTGAATCTGGTAGAGATCGATGTAGTCGGTTTGCAGGCGGCGCAAGCTGGCTTCCACCTGCCGCATGATATGGCCGCGGCTGTTCCCGCGATCGTTCGGGCCAGGGCCCATCTCGCCATTCACCTTGGTCGCCAGGACCACCTCCTCCCGCCGTCCCTTGAGCGCCTTGCCCACGATCTCCTCCGAAACTCCGGCGGAATAGACATTGGCGGTGTCGAGGAAGTTGATGCCGGCCTCAAGGGCTCGATGGATGATCCGGATACAGTCGTCGTGGTCGTTATTGCCGCGCGGGCCGAACATCATGCAGCCCAGGACAAGGGGAGAGACCTTCAGGCCGGTGTGACCAAGGGTACGGTATTCCATGGATGAACCTCCGATGGGGATGAGGGGTGGGAGAAATGGCTCTCCTGAAAGTGTAGCACCGTGACTTTAGAGGGTGTGGTTCTCATTTCTTCTCTCGGAGAGGGCCAACCAGCTCCTTACCTCCTGAAACACAGATGGCGCCTCTGAATAGGCGATCCGTGTGGCTTGCCGTGCAAAAGTTCACAACCCATGTAGGGGGAATGCCAACTCGCGCACCCGCCGGATCGTCTCTCCGGTCGCCGCCGCCACTTTTGCATCCCGCTCTTCGCCGAAGCTGACGGTCTCCTCGTCCAGGAAGGTGGCGGCCATGGAGTGAGTGGTGTACTGGGCGCGTAGATCCAGGAAAGCGGCCGGGAGATCCGCCGGCAACTCCTGTTCGACCATGGCCGCGAAGAGCATGGTCCAGGCGCGGGGCACCACGCTGTACAGGTCATAGCCGCCGCCGCCGGTGGCCAGCCAGCGTCCGCCACAGACCTCGTACGCCAGTTGGTGGAACTGGCGGCCGAGCACCGGCCAGATCGCGGTGCTACAGGCCAGGTGCGTGATCGGGTCCAGCCAGTGGCTATCGCAGCCGCATTGGGTGACGATCAGATCGGGACGGAAGGCGCGGGCCAGCGGCAAGATGATCTCCTCGACCACGCGGAGGAAGGGGACGTCGGTGGTAGAGGGTTCCAGGGGCACGTTCACGCTGGCCCCATACGCGGCTCCGTCGCCCAGCTCCTCCACGAAGCCGGTGCCGGGGAAGAGATACAATCCGGACTCATGCATGGAGATGGTCAGTACGTTGGGGTCGGCGTAGAACGCTTCTTGTACTCCATCCCCGTGGTGGGCATCCACGTCGATGTAGACCACGCGGGCGTCGAAGCGGTCGCGCGCGGCCCGGATTGCCACCGCCGGGTCGTTGTAGACGCAGAACCCCGCCGCCCGGTCGTGGTGGGCATGATGCAGGCCACCGGCGGGGACGAAGGCATGGAGCGACCGCCCCTCCATCACCTCCTCCATCCCCACCACCGTCCCACCGGCCACCAGAGCCGACGCCTCGTGCATGTGGGGAAAGGAAGGATTATCGCCGGAGCCGAAGCCATGCCGGGCCGCGCGCCGTTCCCATCCAGAGGGAGCGCTTCCAGACGGGCTAAGTGCTTGCACCGTCTCGATATACGCGGCGGAGTGGACGGCCCCCAGTTCGGACTCGCTCGCGGGGCGGGGCGGGATCACCCGCACACCAGTCGTCTCAAGCAGCCCGGTGGCACGGATCAACTCCACCGCCAGCTCGACCCGGATTGGCTGCAAGGGGTGGGAGGGGCCGAAGGTGTAGGGGGTACGGCGGTACTGGTCGCCGAAGATCAGGGCCACGGGATCGGGCATTGGTCCCCTCACGGGTTGTGGTTAGTTGGTTGCCGTCGCTTCGGGAATACAGGTGAAGCCTTGCTGGGCGAAATGGCCGTCGAAGGCAAAGGCAGTGTCGACATCCAAAGCGCGCATCGCTTCAAAGCTGACGCAATCCACCAAACTCAGATCACGCCTACCGATAATCAGGAGCGCGTCCATGGCTCGCGCGTGGCGCTGGGAATCCACCCAGGAGACCGTGAGCAATGGGATGAAGTCCGCATGAAACTCCCGTGCGGCTTGCATACCTAGTCGTCTCTGAATTAGTGACACGGTTTCGAGTAACACATAGCTGGTGGTGATCAAGGTATCATGCCGCTCTTGAATCGAAGCCCACGCCACGCTTGCGGCCGGATGGCTTGGGTCTTCCGCCGACAGCAGGGCGTAGAACGCCGAGGTGTCAACAAAGGTTGTCAAGATAGATACGCTTCTTCAAGATAAGCATCATGGTTTACCGCGACATCATCCGACGTACCGGAGAATCGGCCTACTAGCGCGGAGGCCCGCCGCCATTTTTCCTCTTCATCATTCTCTTGCAGAACCTTTGCAACCCCTTCACGGACAAGTTCAGCCATGGAGACGCCTCGCCGAGTCGAAAGATCTTTCAGCCCGCATGCCTGCTTTTCGGTGAGTTGGATTTGTGTGCGAACCATGTCTCTCCCAATATGATGTAAGCGTGTAAGCATGATCACGCTGTAATGATAACACAGAAGTCACAACCAACTAATGATTTCGACGCGCCGCTGCCGGAGGACGTGTTGGCGACCTTCGAGGGGCCAATCTAGTCGTAGAGCGCCACCGCCAATCCCGCCACCGCCGCCAGCACCGCCGCCAGCCAGAAACGCTGGACGATCTGGGTTTCCAGCCAGCCGATCTGCTCGAAATGGTGGTGGAGCGGAGACATCTTGAAGATGCGCTTGCCGCCAGTGCGTTTGAAGTACGTGACCTGGATGATCACGGACAGGGCCTCGGCCACGAACACCGCCCCGATCGGGATCAGGGCTACGATCTGCCCGGTGACCATAGCCAGGCCGCCGAGCAGCGAGCCCAGGGCCAGCGATCCGGCATCGCCCATGAACAGGCGGGCGGGGTGGACGTTGTACCAGAGGAAACCGGCCAGGGCCCCGATTGCCAGGAGACAGAAGGCCCCGATCGGGCCCTGACCCTGGCTGAAGGCGATCACCGTGAAGGCGGTCAAGGCGATGGCGTTCGTCCCGGCCGCCAGGCCGTCCAGTCCGTCGGTCAGATTGACCGCGTGGCCGGAGGCGATGATCGCCAGTACGGCTAGCGGGGCGATGGCCCAGGCGGCGGAGAGGGTGCCCAGGCCGGGAATGTGCTGGGGAGGAAGACCAGGACCAATGATCTCCAGGATCACCGCCCCAGCCGCGATCCCGGCCTGCCAGGCCAGCTTGGGTCGGGCGCGCAGACCGCCTTTGCGGAAGCGGGCCGAACTCAGGAGGTCGTCGTAGGCACCCAGGGCGGCGGCGGCCAGGAGCAAGGCGGTGAGTACGCCCACGCTGGGATCGTGCTCGGTCAAGAAGCCCTGGCCCAGCAGGGCGATGATCGCCACGAAGATCAGACCGCCCATACTGGGGGTGCCGGCCTTGCTCTGGTGGCTGGCCGGCCCCTCGGCCCGGATCTGCTTCCCCGCCCCGAGCCATACCAGGCCGCGGATCAGGGTGGGAATGGCAAGCAGCCCGATCGCTGCCGCGGCCAGGCAGAGCCCGGCCCCGCCAATCAGGAAGGGGGAAGCAGCCAACCCACCACCTCCTCAAGGGCCATCCCGCGCGAGCCCTTCACCAGCACCGTGTCTCCCTCTCGTAGCAAGTCCTCAAGCGCCGGCCGGAGCGCCGCCTTGTCGGTGAACCACTGGGCGCCGGTACCGGCGGCCGCGACTATCTCCCTGGCCAGGGGACCGACTCCGATCACCAGATCGGCGCGCTCGCCGGCATAGGCGCCGATCGCCCGATGACTCTCCACCGCGATCTCGCCCATCTCCAGCATATCGGCCAGAATGGCTACCCGGCGCGGTCCCGGTTGAGCGGCCAGAAGATCCAGGGCCGCCCGCATCGAGAGCGGGGACGCATTATAGCTGTCGTCGATGATCATCCTGCCTTCCCGGCCGCGCCGGAGCTTCTGCCGAGCGGCCTGGGCCGGGACTTCTTCCAGAATTGGGGGGATCTCGCGTTCCGGGATTCCCGCCGTTTCCAGCACGGCGGCGGTTGCCAGGAGGGCATGGACGTGATGAGCACCCGGAAGAGCGGTATGGATGGAGGTGCGCCGCCCCTCATGGACCAGGGTGAGCCGGAGCCCATCGGGGTGCGCCTCGACCTCAGTTCCCCGCCAATCGGCGCCCTCCTTATGGCCAAAGGTGCGAACCGGCCCCGGCGCCAGATCGCGCATGGCCAGGGTCCGCGGATCGTCGTGATTCAGGATCGCGGTCCCGCCAGGGGGAAGAGTGATGATCATCTCCGCCTTGGCCTTGGCGATCCGTTCGATGGTGCCGGCGCGGGCCAGGTGTACGGCCTCCACGTTCAGCACCACGCCCACGTTCTGGCGGGCAATCCCGGCCAGGAAGGCGATGTCCCCCACGTCGTAGATGCCCATTTCCAACACCGCTGCCCGGTGTTCGCCGTTCAGCGACAGCAGGGTCAAGGGCAGGCCAATCTCATTGTTGAAGCTGCGGGGACTGGCCAGGACGGAAAGCCGGCGGCTCAGGGAGGCAGCGATCACTTCCTTGGCCGTGGTTTTGCCCACGCTGCCGGTGATTCCGATCACCAGGAGATCGGGAAACTGCCCCCGCCACCAGGCGGCAAGGCCCTGCAGGGCGGCCAGCGGATCGGGAACCACCCAGGTTGCGATCGGTGAGGAGTCGGGACTCGGTGCGTGGGCCGCGATGACCGCGCTCGCGCCCCGGGCAACCGCGTCGGGAATGAAGTGATGGCCGTCCGCGTGCTCGCCGGGAAGGGCCACGAAGAGGGCTCCCGGTACGGCGGCTCGCGAATCGTTGACCGCTGGGCCGAGGGGGGCGGTCCAGTCGGGTAGTCCCTCCGGGGCATGGAAGCTTCCGGCTCCACTCTCCTCAACGTAGCGGCGCAGGGTGTCCAGGGTCAGGCGCGTAGGAGGCATGATCCGCTATCCGCGGGGTTCAGGGTGAATCCGGCCCGTGGCAGGCGGTGGTGGGCTGGATGGGGTTGGTCGCGGGTGGGATCTTATAGTAGTCGAACAACTTCTGCAGGATGTCCTTGACCACGGGCGAGGCGGTCATGGAGCCCCACTGGAGGTAGGGCCGATCTAGCTTGACCAAGATGGCGAACTGCGGATCCTCATAGGGGGCATAGGCGGCGGTGCTGGCAATAGTCTGGTTATTGCTGTAGGTGCCGAATTGGGGGATCGAGGCGGTTCCGGTCTTGGCGGCCACATCATACCCCGGCACCAGGGCCAGGCAAGCCTCGCCGCCGATCGCCTGATGAACCAGAATAGTGTTCATCTGCGCGTCGGTGTCACTGCTGATCACCTGGCGTACCCGCTGCGGCTGAATAACCGTGGTCTTCCCATCGAAGGTGTACGACTGTACGACGTGCGGTACCATCAACCAGCCGCCATTGGCCAGGGAGGAATAGCCATTGATCAGTTGCAAGGGGGTGACCGCGATCCCCTGTCCATATGCCTGGGTATCCTGGTAGGAAGACACCCAGAGAATGCCGGATTTGTCACCGTTTGGCTTCCGGTAATCACCCGCGATCTCGCCCGCCAGATCGATGCCGGTGGGCTGGCCGAAGCCAAATTTCGCCAGATAGTCATACCAGGTGGGCGAGGGAATCAGATGACCGAATTGGGCGGCTCCGATATTGGAGGAGTAGTGGAGCATCTTGCTCACGTCCTCCATGCCCCCAAACGAACAGGAGTCCAGGCACCAGTTTCGGATCGTGATCCCATCCAATTTCAAGGTTCCGGAGTCGTAGACGGAAGTCATCGGGTTGAAGGAGTGGCTGTCGAGACCAATCGCTACCGTAAATGCCTTGAAAGTCGAGCCGGGCTCGTATTGCCGGCTTACGGCTGGATTGGTGAAAATGCTGAAACTGCTCGCGGGCTTCCTACCCTTGGGCTGGTTGACGATCTGCTGCCAGTGGTTGGGATCGTAGCTGGGGGTGGACGCCATGGCGAGAATGGCCCCGGTCTTGGGCTGCTCGACGATAATGGAGCCGCCGGTGGCCCCATAGAGCTTTACCGCCCGGGTCAGTTCCTGCTCTACCAGCAACTGGACGTAGCTGTCGATGGTGGTCTGCAGGGTGGCGCCGGGTTGGGGCGCCGCCGCGCTTCCGGTGCCAACCGGGATGGGATTTCCCTTCGTGTCGTGCCGCACATTGACATGGCCGGGGATACCCCGGAGGAGTCCATCATAGTATTGTTCAAGCCCGTATTGGCCCGCGTCCACTGGGGTAGGATTGTGGTAGTCATAGGTGACATAGCCCAGAACCTGGGCCGCCAGACTCCCATTGGGATAGGTTGGCTGGTTCCGCGGCTCCAGCGATAATCCCGACAGCGGGGTCGTAGTGCCGGGAATGACCAGTTTGGAGATCGTGTTCGCGGTGTCCTGGGAAATGTTCACTTTATCCGGGCAGGTATAGCTGTCGTCACCCGCCAGGCACACGTAGCTATAGCCGGAGTTTAGCTGGGCGAGCAGCGCCTGATAATGGGCGTGATAGGCATCGTGAGCCTTCTGAATCCGCTTGGCGTCGTGGGCGTGTTTTCCCGAGGGGAGGCGGAGAGGGAACAGCACGTCGGTAAGTAACCGCGCGGTGGTGGCCTTTTTGGTGACGTAGGGGGGTGACGCGGCCAGCTTGTAGACGGTCACGGTTCCGACGAGCGGCCTGCCCTTGGCATCCACGATGACCCCACGGGGCGGCTTCTCGGTCTGGGGCGCCGCGACGTCGGCGGCATACGATGCCTGATACTGCGAATTGCCGGCGCTCAAAACCTGCAAGGTGACCAGGCTTTTCGCGAGATCGCCGAAGATCAGGAACATGACCAGCAACACAAGCAGTTGCCGCCAGCCCTGCCGCGCGATACGCCGCCTCATTGCAGCAAACTGAACATACCGTCCCAGGCGTCCTGCCACCAATAGGTGATCGCGGCGTTGGTCGCGGGCAAGACAACGGCGGATTGCAGATTGGGGCTGAGCGAGGCCACGGCCGGAGTCTGGCCGCTCATGTTAATGGTCAATCGCTTGAACTGGAGCGGGTTGGCCTGGACCATACCCAGCTTGTTGGCCATGGAAACCACATGGGTGACCGCCTGGAGGCGATTTACCTGGGCCAGCAGATCGTCGCGCTGCTGCTCCTGAGTAATCAGTTGGGCATTGAGGTTAGTGATGTCCTGGTTGGCGGCAACGATTCGGCTCTGCTGCCAGAGATAGAGCACACAGGTCATTCCAGCGACCAGCACGGCCGCGATGAACAGAATTACCTGCCCCGAGGGAGTCTGGGCCTGATCCGGTTGCGTGTGAACTGTTCCGCTCGCGCGGCGCGTTCCCGTGGAGAGGCTCATTGGCGGTTCATTCTCCGTTCATCCACCCGCACAGGGTAACAGAGGCGCTCCGCCACGCGCAAGCGCGCGCCGCGAGCCCGAGGATTGGCCCGCACCTCGGCGAGATCGGCCTGGATCGCGTGACGTCCGATCAGCCGGAGCGCCGGTTGCCGGTCGCAGGTACAGATTGGCTGGGTAGATGGGCATCGGCACACTCGTGCTTCCTCGTGGAGGAACCGTTTAACGATTCGATCTTCCAGGGAATGGAAGGCGATTACCGCGAGACGCCCTCCGGGCCGCAGCAGGTTGACCGCCCGCGGCAACCCGGTCTCGATACTCTCCAATTCGCCATTCACGGCGATGCGCAAGGCTTGAAAGATCATGGTAGCCGGATGAATGCGATCGCGACGACCCTTCACCCGTGCCACCAGTTCGGCCAACTGGCCGGTGGTGATGATGGGCGCCTGGGCCCGCGCGCGCGCTATGGCTGCCGCCACCTTCGCCGCCGCCGGCTCCTCGCCGTAGCGGCGGAAGATATCCGCCAGTCCACGTTCGCTCAAGTCGCGGACCGGGTCGGCCGCCGAACGGCCATGGCCCGGATCCATCCGCATATCCAGTGGCCCATCTTCCTGAAAACTAAATCCCCGCCGTCCAGTGCCCAATTGCACACTGCTGACCCCCAGATCGAAGAGGATGCCGTCTACCGTGTCGCGCCCTTCACGGGCCGCGGTGGTCTCCAGATCGCGGAAGTTCGCCTGTACCACGCGGGCCCGATCCCCGAATGGCGCCAGGCGGGCCGCCGTACGGATAACCGCCTCGGGGTCGGTATCCAGGGCCAGCACCGTCCCATTGGGAGCAGACCGTTCGAGAATCCCGGCCGCGTGGCCGCCGCTGCCGGCGGTGCAATCGATGTAATGGCCTCCCGGGCGGATCGCCAGCGCCGTAAGGGTCTCCTGGTAGAGCACCGGCACATGCTCCACCCTATTCACCGTTTCCCCTTCGTCAAACCTTGCCCAGTGTAACAATTGAGGCGCGGGATCGCCTAGTCCCCCGGAAGGGTGGTGGACAACCCTCTTGCCCTGGGCCTCGGTTCGACGTGAACCCGAGACCAGGGAAGTCCTCCGATCAGGTAGAGCGGCGCGTGCTTTCATATATCCAGACCAAGGCCCGAGAGTCGCTCGGCGATCTGTTCGCCATCCGTCTCTTCCTGAGGTCGCCGCTCTTCCCAGCGGCTCTGGCTCCAGATCTCTACCTTGCTGTATTGGCCGATCACCGCCGCGGTATCTCCCAGGCTGGCGTATTCGCGGAGGAAGCCAGGGATCAGCACCCGACCCTGGCGGTCGAAGTCGCATTCGGTGGCCCCGGAAAAGATGAAGCGCTTATAATTTCGCACATCGGGTTGGGTTGAGGGAAGTTTGTCGAGCTTCTCGGCGAATTCGCGCCACTCCTCGGCGGGATAAATGACCAGACAACCGTCCAGGCCACGAGTAATCACGGCACCCTCGCCCAAGCGCAAGCGGAACTTGGCCGGGATGGCCAGCCGTCCCTTGCTGTCGACGCTGTGCGTGAATTCGCCTAGAAACATCGTCCCCGCCCGCTGGAGTTTATCCCCATTTGGCCCCACTTATCCCCACGTTTATCCACAGTGGAGCCAGTATACCCCCCCTGGGCCGCCCTGTACCAGGGACTTGCCACCGTTCTTTGTCGCGAATTTTTTCGCCCGCGCTCAACCACGCTCCTCTGGTAGCGCCGCCAAGTGGTGGGGAGAAGTGGGGGCAATGTGGGAAAATCAGGGCCTAAAGCCGCAGCCCATAGGAGCGGGCAGGTTTCGGGACAGACCGGGTTGTTCCAGTGACGACCCCGCTTGGGAGCCTACTGGATGATGCCGGATGTGGGCCGCTTTCACCTTCGGCGGTTTAAGGAGGCGGCGCCAGCCTTTCCGCCCGGTTCAGCCCGCTACGAAGTCTTCCCCGGTGGCCGGCCACGGGCAGCGCACGCCATGGCGCGGGCAACTGCCGCCGGGACCG
>DATBTL010000130.1:0-3184 GCA_036559345.1 Chloroflexota bacterium
ATACAGGCATAGGATTCCAGATCCTCTTCCGCGATCGATTCGGCGGGGCGCCCATCGCGATAGTGGACGCGGATCTCGATGTCCGCCGCGTAGCGCAGCACGCACGGCACGGCGGTGGCTGGGGCGACTCGCGTGGGCAGGATGTGCCGGCCGATCAGGGCATTGAGGAGGGTGGACTTTCCGCGCTTAAAATCCCCCGCCACCGCCACCACCAGATCCGTCTGGGCCAGGGGCTCGCTGAGCGGGACAAAGGCGGGCGAGCCGGTGGCCGCTAGCTCCCGCAGGTAGGTCAGCACCCGCTCCTGGGTGGACGGAGAAGCGGCACGGAGGGCGTCGATAAGCGATCCGTGGAGCTGCCGTTCTCCCTCGACCAGCCCATCCCACCACTGGGTGGCTTCCTCACTGCCCGCCTCCAGCAGACGCATGCGGAGCGCCGCCGCCGTGGCCAGGACGCGGGCGAGGGGGGCCGCATCCCCGACGGCGCGATCCAGCAGGGCGTGCAGGGCCTCGCTTTCGCGCGCGGCAAGCGACGCGGCGGCGGCCGCTGGCTCGCGCAGAGCCTCGATGGGGGACGAAGGCAAGCTATTCACCAGGAAAGTGTAGCCGATGGATGGGGACTCAATAGGTCAGACCGTGTCCAAAGGGGAACAGCGGGTTCTCTGAATCGTAGGGAACATCGGGCTTCTGCCGCCGCACCGCGGCCATCGAGGATGGTAGCTCGAATGGAAGTTTCCCCGATGGAGCGAAGCGGCCAAAGATCACATCGAGCACCGCCGCGTCACTGGCGCCGAAGTTCGCCAGGAGCGCGGCGCTCCGGGTGGCGATCTCGGGGATCACCGCCGGGCGATCCAGATAGATGTCCACCACGGTGGGAACCGCCGCCAGAATAGCGAGAATCCGCTCCTTTTCTTCCTCGGGGAAGCTCAGATCGCCCGAATGAATGAGGCTTTCGAGGAATCCTTCCCTTGGCTCGAAGGGAGCGCGCAGCCTGAGGATCGCCAGATCGGCCTCCGCCACGGTAGGGACGACCTGTCCGTAGGCGCCCGCGACCGCGGCATCGATATTCTCGACGTAGATCCTGGGCCAATCTTGTATGGGAAGGGTCTTGGTACCGCCGGTAGTGTCCCCGTTCTTCAAGAGGACCAGTGATTGGCGCTGGGCGCGGGCGCCGGCTGCCCGGAACTCGTCATTGCCGACAATTCCCTCCGCCGCCTCGGGATCCACGTAGGGGTTGTCGAAGAGCCCCAGGCGGAACTTATCCCGGAGCAGCCGGCGCACCGAAACGTCGATCCGCGCCTCGGAAACCCGGCCGCCGGCTACCAATTCGACGACGATCTCGGGGCACGCCTCGCCACCGAACTGATCGACCCCGGCATCGAGTGCCTTCCTGGCGCGCTCGGGCAGGCTCAGATGCTCGACCCCCCAGGCCCGCGCCGCCAGGACATGGCCGGCAAAGGTATCCGTGGTGAGCAGGCCCCAATCGGTGCACACCACTCCGTCGAAACCATAGTGCTCGCGCAAGAGGCCGGTGACGATGTCCTTATTGAAGCCGAATCCGACCTCCTCATACTGAAGGCCGATCGGCATCCCGTAATAGGGCATGATCTGAGCCGTGCCCGCCGCGAAGGCCGCCTCGAACGGAGGCAGATGATAGGCAAAATTATCGCCAGGATAGATCTGTTCGCGCCCGTAGGGGAAGTGCGGATCCTCGCCGTCCTTCTGGGGACCGCCGCCGGGGAAATGCTTGGTCATGCAGGCCACGCTCTCCGGCCCGAGCGCGTCGCCCTGGAAGCCGCGGATGTAGGCGGCGACCAACGGCTCGGCAAGGCCCGCGTCCTCGCCGAAGGTGCCGTTGCTCCGCCCCCATCGTGGCTCGGTAGCCAGATCGGCCATCGGATGCAGGGCGAGGCGAATCCCTACCGCCAGGTACTCGCGCCGAGCCATATCGGCGAAGCGCTCCACCAGGGCCGGATCGCCGATCGCCGCCAGGCCAATCGGCTCGGGCCAGAGGGAGAACGATCCGGCCATCATGCTGGTCAGTGGATTGTCGCTGAAAGCGTTGCGAGGGTCCGACGAGATGGTCAGGGGGATCCCGAGGCGCGTCCGCTCCGCCAGCGCCTGCTGATCATTTTGCCATTCCGCCATCCGCCGAGGATCGCCGCCGCCGATCAGGTTGAAGTGGTTCATCAAGCGCGCGCCGATCATCTCGGAGACCAGGGGTCGCCCGAGCGCCGATCCTTGCGCCTCGTCCAGCCAGGCCATGGTCTGGAACAGCATCCCCGCCTTCTCGGGCAGAGTCATCTGGGCCAGAAGATCCTCGACCCGCTCCTCGATCGGGCGGCGCGGATCCTCGTAGGGATCCAGGCGGCCATTCTTGTTCAGATCGCGAAAAGCAAGAGTAGCGCTGGCGCTTGGCCCGGAACTTGCCATGGTAATCCTCCTCATCACATCTGTAGGCTCATGATACTGGCTTGTGAGGGAGTCAGATCGATCCCTCCGAGGGCCTCCAAACCGTGGTCGGCTGGGAGGGACGACGGCCGCGGCCGGGTGTACGGGGCCGGCGGGGGTACACGGTAGGGCCGGATTCGGCGCCAGCCTGAAGAGCATGGGGTAGTGCCGGTAGTGTGCATGCGATATAGTTGCACACAGAGATGCCGCCCACATCGCGGCAGGTTCCGGGAGGTATACACATGATTCCGTTGTCCGACGACAACTCGAACCGGCAAACCTTCCCGACCGTCAATTATCTGCTGATTCTGATCAACTTCGCCGTGTTCCTCTGGGTGTATTACCTGAGTAGGGACACCAACTGGCTCGTTGACAATCTCTCGGTCATTCCGACGGAGGTGCGGCACTGTCCCTGGTCCACCTGCGTGGTGGATCCCAGCGGCCAGAAGCTCACGACTCCCGCCTGGCTGACCCTGATCACCGCCATGTTCATGCACGGGGGTTGGGAACACATCCTCGGTAACATGCTCTTCCTGTGGATTTTCGGCGACAACGTGGAGGATGCCCTGGGCCACATCCGCTACCTCGTCTTCTACCTGATCTGCGGGTTGCTGGCCGGACTGACCCAAGTCTTTATCACCCTCAACTTCGATCCAAGTACGAACGATGCCCTGGTGCCAAATCTGGGGGCCAGCGGAGCGATCGCGGGCGTGTTGGCCGCGTACCTGGTGCTCTA
>DATBTL010000131.1:0-4288 GCA_036559345.1 Chloroflexota bacterium
GGCCGGCTTTTCCTTGACCCTGGCGGAGGTCGAGGGGATCCTGGACGACTTCGTACGGACCGAGGGCCATCCCGAGGTGGTGCAATTCTCTGGTGGTGAGCCGACCATCCATCCCCAGATCATCCCCATGATCCGGGCCGCCAGGGCGCGGGACATCGGTCACGTCATGATCAATACCAACGGGAAACGAATCGCCAACGACGATGCGTTCCTGGCGCAGTTGGCCGAGCTACGCCCCGCTATCTACTTCCAGTTCGATGGCTTTGAGCGCCGCACCTATGAGGTGATCCGGGCCGAGCCGGACATCCTGCCGGAGAAGCTGCGGGCCCTGGACCGACTGGCCGCGATCGGCTGCTCGGTGATCCTGGTCCCGGCCATCGAGCGCGGAGTCAACGATCACGAAGTGGGCCGCATTGTCCGGTTCGGGCTGGAGCATCCCGCCGTCAAGGGGATCAACTTCCAGCCGGCCTTTCATGCCGGCCGGCACGGCGCCCACGATCCGCTGCAACGAGTCACCATTCCCGATGTGCTCGCCTGGATCGAGGGTCAGACCGAGGGACTGTTCACGGGGGCCGACTTCATCCCCGTGCCCTGCTGCTTCCCTACCTGCAACTCGGTGACCTATGCCTACGTCGAGGGCGAGACCGTGACGCCGCTGCCACGAGTGCTCAACGTGGAGGACTATCTGGACTACCTGACCAATCGGGTCGCCCCGGACCTGGGCGGTGAGATCAAGACCGCGCTCGAGGGGTTGTGGTCGTCTTCGGCGGTGCCTGGCTCGGAGAAGGCGGCGGGAGAGTTCCGCCTCACCTGCGCTGCCTGCGGCATGCCCGATGGCCTGGACTTCGGCGCTCTGGCTGACCGCATGTTCATGATCATGTTGCAGGACTTCATGGATCCCTGGACCTTCAACCAGAAGAACCTGATGAAGTGCTGCAAGGAGTTCCTGCTGCCGGGCGGGAAGCAGATCCCCTTTTGTGCCTACAACACCCTCGGGTACCGGGAGCAGGCTCGAGCGCAACTCACCGCGCGTGAGCGGGCCAGAGCGCGCGCCCGGCGGGCGGGCGAGCCCTACGAGGCGGAACCGATTACCTTTCACTTCGATTCCACTCCTCATCGGCGCCAGGCAATTGGTATGAATGGGGGCGGTGATCCGGCATGACGCCGGCGGATGGAACTACCGCCGCGGCCGAGGCAAAACGCTGCTGCGCGGCGGTCTACGGCAGCGACTGGGCGCGATACCTGCTGGGCGACTCCTACCATCCGGGCGGCCTGGCGCTCACCGATCGTTTGGGTACTTTGCTGGGCCTGGGGCCCGGCCCGCGGGTGCTGGACGCGGCGGCGGGGACCGGCGCCTCGGCCATCCACCTGGCGCGACGGTTTGGCTGCCGAGTAACCGGTCTCGATCTCAGCCCGGCCAATGTCGCAACCGCGACCGAGGCCGCCGCGCGGATGGGAGTAGCCGCCCTGACCGAATTCATCGCCGGCGACGCGGAAAGCTTGCCGTTCGCGGACCAGAGCTTTGACGCAGCGATCTGCGAGTGCGCCTTCTGTACCTTCCCGGACAAGCCCGCCGCCGCCGGTGAGTTCGCGCGGGTGCTGCGCCCGGGTGGTCGGGTTGGCTTGAGTGATCTTACCCGTGAAGGGACGCTGCCTCGCGAATTGGACGGGCTGCTCGCCTGGATCGCCTGTATCGCCGATGCCCGGACGCTGCCGGACTACGAAGCAACCCTGCGGCAGGCCGGCTTCCGGATCGAGCAGACCGAACGGCACGACGAGGCCCTGCGCGCCATGACGCGGCGGATCCAAACCAAGTTGATGGGGGTGGAGTTGCTCGTGGGTCTACGAAAGCTTGAACTGCCGAATGTTGATCTTGGGCAAGCCCGAGCGATGGCCCGGAGCGCCGCCGAGGCCGTGCGGGCGGGCGCGCTGGGCTACGCGCTGCTCACGGGGATGCGCGGCGACCTTATGCATGGAGGATGATGCCCGCTCATAACGCTCCTGAGGGGGCTTCATGTTAATGGTCGAGTGTGGGCGGTTTGGGGCGCGTGTCTCCTGGCCTCATGATTGTCCACAAATTGCGCGCTCCACGCCGCCTTCGGGCCTCAAGCCCGAAAATGCGGGCAATGATGAGGTCTCCCGACCCGCCGTGTTCGGCCGCCGGCCACGGTGAGGGGCGAGCGGCCCTACCTAATGTGGATCCGCGCCGCGACGAAGCGGGCCTGGAGACCCGCGCCCCTGGATCGTAGCCGCTCGCCTCACCGCCACACACGCCCTACGGTTGGCAAATTCGTCCGGGTGACGAGATCGCCTGGGAACGCGAACGTCTCGCTCGCGCTCCGAGTGCCCGTACACAAGATCCGCTCTCCTCGCACAAGACTCCATGCCTCGCCAGAGCGGGAGAGCGGCGTGCGCTGAAACGCGGACGAAACGGTCGGACCCTATGCTGGGAACGTACCCAGGAGGCCAGGCGGAAGAGGAGCAAATGGACATGCCACGCTACGACGCCTATCTCGTGCGGGTCTGGCGGGGTGAGTTCCAAGACGGCATCCGCTGGTCGTGCCGACTGGAGCATCTTCCGGACGGCCGGCGCCGGCATTTCGGAAGCCTCGAGGAATTGCTGGCCGGCATGCGCGAGCTTTTGGCGGCGGAGGGCGCCGAACCGACAGTGGCCGGCCCGACTGTCACGGGCGACCAGATCATTCCAGAGTGAAAGGAGGGAAACTCGATTCGTACCCAACCGACCCGGCGCGCGACTTATTCGATTAACAACTTTGATCGTGAACAACTTCGAGGAGAGGTCTTGATATCATGCGAACCCAAAACGTAACCCGCTCGTTCCGCCGCCATCTGCTTGTCCCGACGGCCATCCTGGCGCCGGCCGCGTTGCTGGCGGCGGCGATCGTCCCCGCCCTGAATGCTCCCTCGCATGCGGCACCCGCGAGCGCGGCTCCGCGGTCGATCACCATCCGCGCCTCGGCCGCGGCCTTCCCCAAAAAGATCGCGGCGGGCTTCGTCTCGGTCACCCTTGTGAACGACAGCAAGGGAACCGCCGAGGCGAGTTTCGCCCGCGCCACTCCCGGCGCCACCCTGGCCCAAATCAAGGCAGCCAATGCTGGCGCCCAAACGGTCGCCGGCTTCGTCCGCCTCACCCAGTTGCTGACCTTCCTCGGCGGCGACAACACGATCCCTGCCGGGGCCACCGAGACGGCCGTCCTCGACCTGCGCGTCCCGGGCCTCTATGGCGTGGACCTGACGATCGGCAATGGTCCCAACCGGCTGCTCACTTTCACGGTGACGCCAGGTGCTGGATCGATGGCGGCACGGTCGAACGGGATTCCCGTCAGCTTGAAGGACATGAAAATCCTGGGGCTCCCCAAGCAGATTGGGGCCGGGGCGGTATCCTTCCAGTTCACCAACAATGGGCCGCAGGTGCATGAAATGTCCCTGGTCAAGCTTGACGCGGGCAAGATTCAGAAGGATGTGCTCACCATGCTGCGCTCGCCCCAGGGTCGGAATGGGCCGCCTCCGGCCTGGGCCCATGACATGGGCGGCATGGACGTCCTGTCGCCCCATCAGGTCGCGAACTTGCAACTGACTCTATCGCCGGGGTATTACGTGGCCATGTGCTTCATGCCCGACGTGAAAAAGCAGGGCCAGCCGCATGTGATGGAAGGGATGATCACCCACTTCATAGTGCAATAGCGAATCAGCGGCGAAAAGGCGGGCGCGGAGGCCAAGCGGCTTCCACGCCCGCTTTTTCACATTTCCGGCCACCGTCCCGCCGGCCGGGGCGGTCTTGTGCGGCATCGACTGAGATACTGGTACGATATACCGCATAGCAAGCCATGCCTCTGACCTCGCGCAAGAGAAGGAACCTTTGATGCCGGCGGAGCCGCCAAGCGGCGCTCATGTAAGCTACCGACAACAATATCGACGTTGCGGCAAGGCTGGATGCGGCAGATGCTCGGGGGCCGGCCTGGGCCATGGGCCGTATTGGTACGCGCAGTGGCGTGCCGAAGGCCGGAACCACACACGCTATCTCGGCAAGGCGGCACCCACCGAAACTGGTGCCGTCACCCAGCCTATCCCTGAAAACCCCACCCCTACAATGTCGATGAACCAGGCGTCGTTTCGGGTCCAAACCCTGGGCGGCTTCGCCGTGTGGCGATGGGGACAAGAGATCCCCGTGCGCGCCTGGGAGCAGCGGCGTATTGGCGTGCTTTTCAAGTGGCTGCTGGCCAGCCCCGGGCATCGGCTAGCCCGCGAGCAGGCGATGGAACTGCTC
>DATBTL010000132.1:0-5228 GCA_036559345.1 Chloroflexota bacterium
GTACTACGCCGATGAAGGGGGAAGGGATCATGCTTGGAGGCGCCGCCGGTTTTGTGTCGAGGGTCAGTCCGGACGAGGATCGAACCGAGCCGGCCTGGTGGTTCGCCTTCCGCGAGGAGCGGCTCCTGGTCCAGAACACCGGCCAGGGAACCACCCTTCCCTTCGTGGAGGATCTCGACGCGCTGGGCCTTGCTCCCAGCCGAACCGTCTATCTTGGTCGCCTTGATGGACGCGATTGCTTCGCCGCCACGCTCCCGCCCGAGATCTCGGCGCCGGACGGCTTTGCCTTTCAGGGACTCCGCGCCCTCTTTGGCAACCTTCCCGATCATCTGCTGGCCGTGGCCGGACGGGCGACCCAGCTTCTCACCTGGGACCGGACGCATCGCTTTTGTGGCCAGTGCGGCGCCCCCACGGAGCCGGCGCCGGGCGAGCGGGCCATGCGCTGTCCCGCCTGTGGGCACATCGCCTATCCGCGATTATCCCCGGCGGTGATCGTGCAAGTGACGCGGGGAGACGAGATCCTCCTGGCCCGAGGAAAGCACTTCGCCGAGGGTATGTACAGTACGCCGGCCGGGTTCGTGGAGGCGGGTGAGACCCTGGAGGAGGCGGTGGCGCGCGAGATCGGCGAGGAACTGGGGATCACGGTGACCGACATCCGTTATTTTGGCAGCCAGCCCTGGCCGTTCCCCCATCAACTGATGATCGGCTTTACCGCCCAGTGGGCCGGCGGGGAGATTGTGATCGACGAGACGGAGTTGGCCGACGCCCGCTGGTTCACCCGCGACTCGATGCCCAACCTCCCATCGCCGATCAGTATTTCCCGGCGCCTGGTCGACGATTATTTACACGGGGACAGCGGCCAGCACCGACCAATCGCCAGCCAGTAGGGAGGGCATCACGCCGGCCACGTCGATCCGTGCCTCCACCGCCGCCGTGACGCTGTCCGCGAGATCGGCGTACCCAATCAAAATTCCGCCCTGCACCGTACTTCCCTTGAGGATCAACTTCCGGTAGGCCCGCGTGTCGCCGGCTTCCGCCCGCACCTCACGTCCGTCCGCCTCTGGGATCGCGATATCTCCCACCGACAGGAGGTCGATCCCGGCGACCTTCAGCTTCATGGGCGGATTGGCGGCCTGGTAGCGGTGGTCACCGCCAAGCGCGTTGACCACCGCGACTTGCGCCTGCGCCACCCCTGCCGGCCAGAGCCCCATCACCCGGCCATTGCACTCCGCGACATCCCCGATGGCGAAGATGTCCGGGTCGGACGTCGCCATCCGGTCATCGGTCACCACGCCGCGATTCAGGTTCAGTCCCGCCGCTCGCGCCAGATCGACCGAGGGCTCGATGCCCATGGCCGCCAGGCAGAGCCCGATCTTGATGATCCTTCCATCCGCGAGTTCAGCCTGTTCCAGCCAGTCATTGCCCTGAAGCCGCTTCACCTGTGATTGCGGCAAGATGACCACTCCCAGATCCTTCATCATCTGGCGCAGAAGGCCGCCGGCCCCCTCATCCAACTGGCGATTCATCGGCCACGGGCCCCGGTCAATCACCGTAACCCTTACCCCGAGATGGGTCATGCTGTGCGCCGCTTCAAGGCCCAGCGGACCACCGCCAATCACCAACGCGGCGCCGCAGCGCCGTTGCCGGATGTGTTGCTGGATCCGGATCGCGTCGTCGATCGTGCGCAGGGCAAAGACGCCACGCAGATCCGAACCCTCAAGCCTGGGAACGACCGCGCGCGCCCCGGTGGCGAGGATGAGCCGATCATAGGGGAAAACCTGCCCGTCCTCCGCGATCACCTGATGGGCCTCTCGGTCGATCCGGGCGGCGGGTATGGCGGGGAAATGCTCCAGGCGCCGAGTTTCCGCCCAGTCACGAGGCATCAGATACAGCTTTTGGATGGCGGTTTCCTCGCGCACCAATTTGTCCACTGCCATGCGATTGTAGAAATCATAGGATTCCTCGCCCAGCAGGGTGAGGCTCAAGTCGGGATGGAGCTTTTTCAGTTCCACGGCGGCGGTGACGCCCGCTACCCCATTACCGATAACCACGACCCGCCGCACTTCAGGCGACACGATAAACGCCGGTGCCGATGGTTCGGTCGGGAGGGGTGCCGCTCCCGTGGGGGATTCGCCGGCCGCCTGGGTAAGATCGCGGCTGACCGTCACTGGCCCTTGAACCCGCGCGCAACAGGCCATGCGGCAACCGGCGCCCAGGCCGAGCCGCTCCAGGGTCGCCCGTTCGGGACCGCCAGCCGGGGAAAGATTCTCGGCCCCCGCCAGGAGTCGTACGGGGTCGGCGCCGCATACTCCCATACGGCAGCCGGATTCCAGAGCCACGCCGTTGCCCTCGGCCAGATCCAGTAAGGTTTCGCCGCCTTTGGCCAGCACCGTCGGCCCCGAATGGAAAATGACCGGGATCTGGGACTGGCGCTGTTGCCCATGCACCTTCAGTACCGACTCCGCCACCCGAACCGGCGCCCCCTCAACCTGGCGGAGGTATGCCGCCTCGGTGGGCAGCGCCCGCTTCAGCCAGACGAGCGATACTACCAGGATCCCCGCCTGAATGGCATGCGGGAGCACCATCGTATCGAGGCCAAGCTGTTTGAGGGCGAGGGGAGCGCCGTACCAATAGAAGAGATTGATCGCGGCCACCACGTGACCGAGTACCAGTTGCTGCGCGGAAAGCGGAGTGATCGTTTCCAGCAGGAGGAAAAACCCGGCGCCCGCCGCCGCTGCGATCAGGATCCGCCCATAAATGGTCAGCGCGGGCAGCAGCGAAAGGTGGCCGAGATAGGGCTGGGTGAAAAAAGCCACGATCACCCAGGGGATGGCGCCCGCGATCAGCTTGCGGTTCGCGGCCAGGCGGGGATTCTCGTCATGCAGATCCGCCAAGAAACCGGCGGTGGGGTTGAAGTCGTAGCAATTCTTGTTGCAACCGACACACGGCCTGCAATGGCTGTTGGGCAGCACCAATAGCGGGCTCTGGCCATAAAAACGCTCAATTTGCAGCATGGGGCAGAATTGACTGCACCAACCGCTCTTGCCCTTAAAGAAGACCCCACCGGCAAAGGCCAGGCCCAATACCGCCAGCAAGAAGAAAGCGAGCGCGATCCCATTCTGGTCGAATCGCAGCTTCCTTCCAGGCACGATCAGCAAGAACAACGCGATGCTGATCAGGGGAGTGAGTTGCTGAATCCTCGGCGGAATGGTCTGGCCCCGAGTGAACTTCAGCGTCCGCGGAATCTGGTTGAGCGAGGCCATGGGGCACACGTTCCGCCACACACCCGGCGCCAGCAGGAAAACCAATGGCATGATGGGGACGAAGACGCTCCAGAAAAGAGTCACGGCGAGCGACGGATCGATGAAGCCAACCACTATCAAGGCGAGCGCGCAGCCTACTCCGCACCAACGCAAACCCCGCCATGCGATCGGCGGCAGGGGCTGCGGCATCTCGGAATACACCTGAAAGAGACGTGGATTCTCTCGCATTATGGTCTACAACTTGCCCAGCGCGGCCAGGCGCTGGTTATAGGCGCGGAAACGAACGCTAAGCGCGCGGCCAAGGTCAAGTACGACGTTCAGAGCGAGCCGGGGTTCGTTGACCCGCAACCGCTGGAAGCCGTCGGGGGTCAGAATCAGCGCCTCGGACGCGATCACCGCTCGAACATCCGCCGCTCGTGGTTGGCCATCGAAAAAGGCTAACTCCCCAACGACGTCCCCAGGCTCCATGAAGGTTGCCCGTACCATGCCTCGCTGTCCCGGCACCAAGATCTCGAACCGCCCAGCGGTCACCAGGTACAGGCCGCGGTCGGTATCCCCTTCATGGATTGCCAACTCCCCGGGCGCATAACGGCGTGCCTGCGTATAGCGGAGCAGGGTCGCGATTTCCTGCTCGTCCAGGGTACTGAGGAAACCAACCGTCGAACGGCCGGTTTCGTCGGGGTAAGAAAACATGCCGCGAACCTCCACTCCGGCGGCTACCAGCCTCCCCTGTAGGTTCGGCCCATCTGGAGGCGTTGTCAAGTGGGTTGAGCTTGGCCGTCAAAATCCGCCCGTGCCCAGTATTACCCGGCGAACGTGGCGGTCGGAGGAGGCACGTTCGGAGCCGGCACGGTCGGCGGGCGAGGAATGTAGGTCGGGGTCCAGAAGGGGGTGGGATACGGGCTGTCGGTCGCGGTCGGGGTATCGGTGTCGGTTGGCGCCGCCGTCGCGGTCTGGCTCGGCGTCAAGGTCGCGGTAGGAACCAGCGTCCCGGTGGCCGAGGGAGTCGGGGTAAGGGTTGCCGACACGGTGTCGGTCGCGGTAAGAGTCCCGGTCGCGGTGACGGTGCTGGTCGAAATGGCGGTCACCGTGCTGGTGACGGTGGGCGGGATGAGAGTCGCCGAAGCGGTCGCGGTGACCGTGCTGGTCCTGGTGGGACTGCTGGGATGGTCGGTCGGGGGACGGGTAGCTATTCTCGGCGTCGTTGGTACCACCACCGGCGCCGTGGTGGCGACGCCCAGCGCTTTGGCGACGGTCGGGCTCGCGGTGGATGTCACGCTCGGGGCCATGGTGGAACTCGCGCTCGGAGTCGTGGTGGCAGTCGCGGTGGCCGTTGCCTTCGCGGTCGCGGTTGCGCTGGCGGTTGGCTTTGGCGATGAGGTGGCCGAGCGGAGGGGAACGGCGGTTTGCGGGGGCGCGTTGGTGGGAGAAGGTGATGCCGCCGTGATTGGGATCACCGGGACGGCGGTGGGCAATAACGTACTGGTGGGATAGGGAGTGGCGGTCGGAAACGGCGTCGCGGTGGGAAGCACGGTGGCGGGCGGCGCCGCGCCCCCGGCGCCGCCCGCCCCGGATCCGCCCGCGCCGCCGCTACCCGCGTCTCCATTTACGGTGCCGGCCGCCCCCCCAGGCACGGGCAGGGTCGGCACGGGAAGCACCTGCTGCACCGTCCCGGCGCTGTTGGTAGCCTGGAGCAGGGCGGCGGTGGCATCGGGCGCCAGGGCTGCGGCCCCATTCGGCGGCTCGGGCTGCCCATTCAGTTGCACGGTAGTGGCGCCCACGATCTGCCAGGTCGCCGCGACATAGGTACCGCTCGGAATCAAGAGGAATTGGGCGATTTGCGGTTTGGGCCCGGCTGTCGCGGTCGCCTTCTTCGTCCCCTTCCCCGGCGTGGGGTGGGCCGGCACCTTAGTAGGCACGGGGGTGACGACGCTCAGATCATTGGCGATCGCGGCGCTGGAGACC
>DATBTL010000133.1:0-4825 GCA_036559345.1 Chloroflexota bacterium
GCCGTATGGGTGTTCAGTCTACGAGGTCCGGCGAATCACGCGACGATCGCCCAGCCGACCGCGCCGAAGCCGGCGTGGACCGTGGTGACGATCAGCGGCCCCATCGTGCACTCGAACACAGTGACGATGATCGACTACGGCTTCGTAGCAAAGGGGAATCCCAGCTTCAAGAACGAGGTCAATCTGACTTCGAACCGTACCTCGGTCCCGGTCGGGACCAAGGTGACCTGGGTCAATACCGGCGCTCTGCCGCATACATCCACGTCGAGCACCGGCCACTGGGATACGGGCCTGGTTCAGCCCGGCGGATCGGCCTCGATCGTGATGAACAAGGTAGGCACCTTTACCTATAGCTGCACCCCGCATCCCTGGATGATCGGACAGGTCATCGTAACCGCGAAATAGCTGAGAGGTTCAGATGAAACGATATGTAGTGGCAGTGTTAAGTGTGGCGGCCATGATCGTGGCCGCCGGTATGCCGCTTGGGAGCCCGGCCGGGGCGGCGCCCGCCCAGCAAGCGAGCAGCATCCAGATCCTGGCGCCGGCGACCAACACGATGGTGACCGGCGACACGGTGGCCGTGAAGATCGCGATCAAGAATCTCACCATGAACTGCGCGTGGGCGGGGACGCCGCCGCGCGCCGGCATCGGCCACTGGCATCTCCTCCTTGATGGCGGTCTGGTCAACATGGAATGCGGCACGGCCGCCGTCCTGAGCATGCAGAACGTCACACCCGGCAAGCACACCATCGTGGCCATGCTCGCCGCCAATGATCACTCCGCGATAGCCGGCAAGGCCGCCATGGCCACGACGACCTTTACCTACAAGCCGGCCCATGCCCTGCCCGCGTTGGCCGCCTATCATGCCCCCGGCAAGCCCAGCATCACGATCGCGGCGCCCAACAACAACGCCACGGTCGGGGAGCATTTCAAGGTGGTGTTGGACTGGGCCAACGTGCGCCTCTCGTGCGCCCTCATGGGGAAGGCGAACGTCGCGGGGTATGGGCACTGGCACCTGTTCGTCGATAGCCTCAAGCAGGGCCTGGCCACCATGCTGGACATGGGCTGTAGCCATGGCTACACCGCCTTCACGGACGGACTGACTCCAGGCAAGCATACCCTCTACGCCGTGCTGGCCGACAATCTCCATGCGCCCATCGCGGGAGCGGCCGTGGCATCGATGAGCTTCAATGTCCAGGCGGCAGGGTCGTCCGGCGGCGCCGCGTCCGCGTTGACGCAGCGCTGGTTGAAATGGGATGCCACGAGCCACACGGCGACCCTCTCGCTGATCGCCGGCTATGACACTACGCAAAGCGGCTTCAACTTTAACGGCTACGGCAACGGCAAGATGATGATCAGCGTACCGGTCGGCGCTCAGGTGAAAGTGACCTTCAGCAACAAGGGGAGTCTCCCACACAGCGCGGTCATTACACCCGAGAGCAACCGGAGCAGCACGAGCGGCTATCAAGATGCCTTCCAGGGGTCGGGCAGTCCCAATCCCACGAGCGGGGTCGCGGCGGGGCCGACGCAGTCGTTCTCGTTCGTGGCCAACAAGGCGGGCACGTACGCGCTTGTCTGCGCGGTGCCTGGGCATGAGGCCGCCGGCATGTGGGACGTATTCACGGTGACGAGCGGGGGGCAGCCATCGATCACGGCCCACTGATCGCTCGTAGCACGGTTAGTGCAGGGCCACGGCAGAGGGAAAAGGGGGGTGTCACGTGCCTGGATAGGCTGCAAGGCGCGTGACACCCTACTGCTGGGGGATGACCCGGCAGGCACGCCGGCTCTGCTGGACCCCGCGGGATGTACGCATCCTGACACCAGACACTTCAAGGAGGGCGTATGACCCTCTCGGTCGACCATCGCGTTATCCCCTGGCATACCCGCCGCTCAGTTCCCGCGGACCATCAAGCGGCTCCTGCAAGAGCCGTTGCGGTTGGGGTTTTAGAGCACGAGTCGGCCTATGTAGGAACGGCAATCGTGTGAATGGTCTCCTCATGTTCATGACTTTTGGCCCCTCGTATGTGGGCCGTTCGGCCATGGGCGGCCGTTGGTTCGCGCCCTCATACTCATAGGTAGGAGAGCGCGGATAACGGGGATTGCCGTACGCCGGTTGGAGGGTCCGCTTCCGATACCGGGCACGACGGGAGATCCACCGCATGGCTCGCGCCCTATCGCGAAGGAGGGATGATCGTGGCCATTGTTGACGTGCGGTTTCTTCATACGCTGCCGTATTTCCAGGAGTTCTCGCTGACGGAGTTGGCGCGGATCGGAAGCCAGGTCCACCAGCGGAACTTCGAAGCCAACGAAATGATCTACCTCGCGGAGCAGCCGGTCGAGGCGTTCTACGTGGTCCGTCATGGCCGCGCGCGCGTCTTCGAAAGCTCGGCTGAAGGAAAGGAGCAAGTGCTCTTCGTGGTGGGCCAGGGCGCTACCTTCAATGACGCGGCGGTCTTCGATGGCGGTCCGAATCTGGCAAGCGCACAGGCCATTGACCCTGGCGCCGTCCTCTACGTGCTGCCGGCATCGCTGATGGCGCGCCTGGCCGCGACCGACCTTCGCGTGACATCCGCGGCCATTCGTACCCTGGCCAGCCGGGCGCGGCATCTCGCCACTCTGGCGGCGGATCTCTCCTTGCAGCACCTCACCCAGCGTGTAGCGAAACTCTTGCTGGAGGAAAGCAGGCCGGCGGGAGGGGTAACGCTGACCAAACAGGAGATCGGCACGCGGGTCGGCACGGTCCGCGAGGTGGTCAGCCGGGAATTACGGCGCCTGGAGCAGATCGGCACCATCACCCGCGGGCGTGACGGCATCGTGCAGGTTGATCGACGGGCCCTCAACGCGCTGCTTGGCAGCCCCGAGATCGCCGTAACGTCGCCGGAGGAGCGGCTGGCCTATTTGATTGCCTCCTGAAAGGCTTGGAATCGGTGCGCGTGCCTCATCCCCGTGCGTTGATCTGGGTGCGGGCGCGCCTGTATGATTGTGACACACGGACCAGCGTGTCTATGCCATGCCGGATCACCATGCGAGGGTGCCCCGCTCATGAGTTCCGCTGCCGAGGACGGGGAACGGCTCCCGGTTAGGTCCGCCGAGGCGGCGCCTGATCCGCCAGACTCGCTCGCCGCCTGGCAGGTCGCGATCGGCCTGTTGGGCGCCCCAGACATGGATACGATGCTCAGGCGGGTAGTCGAGGCAGGGCGCTCGCTTGCCGGCGCGGCGGCGGCCGCCATCCTCTTGTATGATCCGGAGCGCCGGATCTTCCAACCCGCGGAACCAGGTGGAGCGGTCGGGCTCGATGAGCGGTGGCCGCGCCCCGGTCTGGAAGACGCGCGGGCCCTGGCGCGGCGGGCAGCCGAAGCCCAGGAGGTGGTGGACGTACCCGACACCACCGCCGTACCTGAGATGGACCTTCCCCTGCTTGCCGGAGAACGGCGGCCAGGCGCGCTATGGGTGGCGCCATTGGCGAGCCAAGGAGGGCTGCTCGGCGTACTGGAACTCTTTGATGCCGAGCCGCGCCGAGCCCAGCGCGCGTCGGCTGTCCTACGCGTGTTCGCGGTCCTGGCCGCCGAGGCTATCGCCAGTGCGCGGGGGCGCGAACGCGAGCGGATTCCGCGGGCGCGCCTGGAGGCGCTGGATGAGGCGAGCAGGGCTCTCGCCGCTGGGTTGTCACTGACGCAGGTACTGCGGCGGATCGTGGAAGTCGCGGCGGCAATAGTCGACGCTCGCTATGGCGCTCTCGGGGTCGCCGGCAGCGATGGCTACCTGCACGACTTCATCACGTCCGGTATCACGGTCGAGGAGCGGGAGCGGATCGGGGACCCGCCGCGTGGCCATGGTTTGCTGGGGGTGCTTATCCACATCGGCACGCCCCTGCGCATCCCGGATATGCGGCGCGATCCCCGCCGCGTGGGCTTTCCCCCAAACCACCCGCCCATGACCAGCTTGCTCGGGGTGCCGATTCGGGTGCGCGACGAAGTGGTGGGTGACCTCTATCTCGCCGACAAGATCGGTGGACCGGAGTTCTCGGAGGAGGACCAGCAGCTGATCGAGCGGTTTGCCGCGCACGCCGGCATCGCCATCGAGAACGCACGCCTGTACGCGCAAGTCGGCGAGATCACGATGCTGCGCGAGCGCGCGCGCATCGCCCGTGACCTGCATGACGGCATCATCCAGGATATTTATGCCGCTATCCTGCACCTTGAGGACATCGCCGAGGACCTGAGCGATCAGGCGCCGCGGAAGCGGATCATGGACGTGGCCGATCACCTCTCTGGTCTGATCACCGATGTACGCATGTACATTCAGGGGTTGCGCGTCCGCTATCTGGAGGGACGGCTGCTGGCCGAGGGCATCCGGACCCTCACCCAAGAGTCCGACGGGCGCGCCGGCCTGGCTGCTACCTGTGTGGTCGAGGGCGAGGTCCACCGCCTTCCCGATGAGCAGGCGAACACCTTGCTGCTCATCGCGCGCGAAGCGCTCTCCAACGTGGCCAAACATGCCGCCGCCGCGCAAGTAGTGGTGCGGCTGGCCTATAACCAGGCGGACGTAACGCTCACCGTGGCCGATGATGGGCGGGGATTCGACCCCCAACTGCCGCGCGGTGAAGAGCACCGGGGCTTGGATAATTTGCGCGCGCGCACCGAGGAGGCCGGCGGCAACCTCACCCTGCACAGCATGCCGGACGCTGGTACAACCCTTATCGCCTACATTCCGGCGAAACGTTGAGGCCTCGGGCGCGCGGTCATCGCCGGCGAATCGGTCCTTATCGGGGGAACGATTGCCGCCTGACGGGCGGTGAGCCGCGAGGCTGGGCCATGCGGCACCC
>DATBTL010000134.1:0-18589 GCA_036559345.1 Chloroflexota bacterium
AAGTATTGCTTGCCCGGTGGATTGTCGCGCACCTGGAACCAGCAGACGGCGGCGATTCGTTCATCGCGGCCACACACCTCGAACAGGGCCCGCAGATTGGCCGCCTGTAGATCGCGCGTCACGGCGGACGTGGTCCAGGCCGCCTCCGTGATATACACGGGGCGGCCGGCGCCCCCTTCGTTCCGCTGGACGATCGCTTGCATGTGGCTGATGTATTGCCACAGATGGTCGGAATCGGCCTTTCCCGGTTGATCGACATACAAGTGCTGACCGATCGCGTCGAAGGGGAGCGTTCCACTGCCCAGCCGCTTCAAGGCGCCGTAGAGGTCGTTCAGGTAATCGGCGCCGCTATTCTGGGTAGACATCACCCCGTGATTGTTATGCGAGAGCAGGCCGCCGGTAATGATTGTCGCCGCTGATTGGACGCTCTTGATCGCCGCGCCGGCCTGGGTCAGGAGGGCGGCGAAATTGGACGGGTAGATAAAACTGCCTCCGCTGTAGGCGCGGCCGTTTTGCTGCCGCCAGGAGTTTGGCTCGTTCCAGATCTCCCACAGGGAGATCTCCGGGAGCGCGGCGACCAACCGGCGGCCCAGATTGGCGAAACGGTGAACGAACGGATTGTCGCCCGTGCCGCCGGCGGTCTCCGCGTTGCCCGCGTTCCAGTCCGCTTGCCTGGCGCCGGGCACGGCATCGGCATAGATGAGACCGATCGGCGTGATGCCCGCCCCGGTGAACTGGCGCGCGATCCCAGCATAGCGGCCGACCAGTTCGTCGGACCACTCAGGCGCGCTGCCTACCCGAAGCTCGAAGCGGACCATCCTGGCGCCCAGTTCACCCAAGAGCTCCAGATCGCGGGCCCCAATAAGCGGTGTCCGTCCATCGTTCGACACAACCCAGTTGAGCGCGAATCCTTTCTCCATTTCCTCAACCTTTCGTGGCATCAGCGACATTTCCGGAACCTATCACGGGTCGCGCGGGCGCGGATTTTAGGGACACGGAGGCGTACCCACAGTATGGCATGGATTCGCGAGCGATCGCCGAGGCAGGCACCACGCCCCCTAACCAATTTTCCAGGTAAGAGCGGCGGTGAAAGTGTGTTATACTACTGGAGCAAACAGACGCATCCGGGGATCAGTGTCTCCAGTGCTTGCCACTGGAATCGCGGAGCCGGCGGATGCGGGTTTGACACTACGTCCGTAGGAGCTACATGTTGACCGAACAGGAAATACCCACCCCGACGACGAACGACGTATCCGGGGAGGTCGAGGCGCAAGAGTCGCACCCGGCCAGTGAAAACAACACACCCAGTCATGCGGTGGTTGAATCTCATTCGCCAAGGGTCCAGCCGGCGGCCCCCGTCATACCGCCTCTGCCGTTGGACGAGAGCGAGGACACCATGGCCTCGCTGCTCGATCATCCTTCTCATGCCCTTCGCACGCTCCAGCGAGGCGAAGTGGTGAACGGGATCGTGGCCCGTATCGACCCTGACGAGGTTTTGGTCGATGTGGGTCTCAAGTCCGAAGGCGTGATCAACGGGCGCGAGATGGACGAGGAAGTGACCGGAGAGCTGAAAATCGGCTCGAAGATCCTCGTCTATGTGATGCAGCCCGAGGGCCCGGACGGACATGCGATTCTGTCCATTCGCCGCGCCCGGATGGAGAAGTCGTGGCGCGTGGCCGAGGAGCTCTTCCAGGAAGAGAAGGTGATCGAGGCCGAGGTTATCGACTTCAACAAGGGCGGCTTGATCGTGGACCTGGGAGTACGAGGCTTCGTGCCAATCTCGCAGATCCCCGAACTCCGCGGCCTCTCCAAGGGTCAGGAGGGCGAACCTTCCGAGGTGATTGACCGTCTGGCGCAAATGAAGGGCCGGGTTCTCAAGCTCAAGATTATCGAATTGAACCGGAACCGGAATCGGCTCATTCTCTCCGAACGGCTCGCTTTGCAAGAGCAGCGCAGCCATCGAAAAGATGAGTTGCTGGCGGAACTACAGACGGGGCAAGTGCGTCGTGGCCGGGTCACCAGTCTGGCCAGTTTTGGAGCCTTCGTTGATTTGGGCGGGGCGGACGGACTGGTTCACATTTCGCAGATCTCGTACAGCAGAGTCAATCATCCCAGCGAGGTGCTCTCGGTGGGGGATGACGTGGATGTCTATGTCCTCAGTATCGAGCCCGATACCAAGAAGATTGCCCTGAGCCTGAAGCGAGCCCAGCCGGATCCTTGGTCCCTCGTGGATCAGAAATACCACGTGGGTGACCTGGTGGAAGGTACTATCACAAAACTGGCTAAGTTTGGCGCCTTCGCCAAGATCGACGATGGGATCGAGGGTCTGATCCATCTCTCCGAGTTGTCCGAGAACGCGGTGGAGAACGGGAAGGACGTAGTCAGCGAGGGCCAGCGGTTAACCCTCCGAGTTATCAATATCAATCCAGTGCGCCGGCGCCTTGGCTTGAGTTTACGCCAGGTGGATGAACCCTCTCCTAGCGTGAAGGCGGCCATGGACGGCGTCGAGTTGCCCCCTGAGGACGATCTCGGCGACGATGGCGTCTGGGCGGACGACGGCCCAGAGGCCGCGCTCGACGAGTAGCCGGCCAGAGGGTGGGGCGCGGAGTCTACCGCGCCCCACTTGGTATCTGGCGGGCAAGTCCAACAAGAGGAAGAGAGCAAGGTGATGAACGAACGGTTCGACAAGTTCACCGAGCGGGCCCGCAAGGTACTGACCCTTGCCCAGGAAGAGGCAACCCGCTTCAATCATAATTACATCGGAACCGAGCACTTATTGCTTGGACTGGTGCGCGAAGGTGAGAGTGTCGCGGCCAAGGTGCTCTCGAATCTCGGCGTCGAACTCAATCGGGTTCGCAGCGCGGTCGAATTTATCATTGGCAGGGGCGATAGGCCCACCGTGGGTGAGATCGGCCTGACCCCGCGGGCCAAGAAGGTGATCGAATTGGCGGTTGACGAGGCGCGCCGCCTCGGCCACCACTATATCGGGACCGAACACCTGCTCCTTGGCCTGGTTCGCGAAGGCGAGGGGATCGCGGCCGGCGTCCTCGATTCGCTGGGCGTCAGCCTGGAAAAGGTGCGCCAGCAGACGATTCAAGTGCTGTCGCAAAGCACGGGTAGTTCGCATAGCGAGACCAAGCATTCGACCAAGACACCGACCATCGACCAACTTGGGTTGGATATGACCGCCCAGGCGCGGGCCGGCAAGGTGGACCCGGTGATTGGGCGCGGCACCGAGATCGAGCGGGTGATTCAAATTCTTAGCCGCCGCATGAAAAACAATGCCGCGCTGGTCGGCGAGCCCGGAGTCGGGAAAACCGCCATCGTCGATGGCCTCGCCCAGCGGATTGTCAACGGTGACGTACCGGAGACTCTGGCCGGGAAGCGCCTGCTTACCCTCGATATCGGCTCCCTGGTCGCCGGAACCAAGTACCGCGGCGAGTTCGAGGAACGGCTGAAAAAAATCATCGAGGAGATCAAGAGCGCGGGCGATTGCATCCTCTTCATTGATGAGTTGCACACAATCGTGGGCGCCGGAGCCGCCGAGGGGGCCGTGGACGCGGCCAATATCCTCAAACCGGCCCTGGCCCGCGGCGAATTGCAGTGTATCGGCGCCACGACTCTGGACGAGTATCGGAAGTACATCGAACGGGACGCGGCCCTGGAACGACGCTTCCAGATGGTTACGGTCAACGAATCCTCGGTAGATGAGACTATCCGCATCCTCCATGGGCTGCGGCCCCGCTACGAGGCGCATCATCATCTGCAAATCAGCGACGAGGCGCTCCGCGCCGCCGCCGAGATGGCGGAACGGTATATTCCCGACCGGTTCATGCCCGACAAGGCAATCGATCTGATGGACGAGGCGTCGGCCCGTGTGCGGTTGCAACGGTCGGGCCAGGCGTTCTCCCTGAAGGAAGCACTGCATAATATCGAGCAGGTGCAAACCGATAAGGAAGCGGCGATCAAGGCCCAGCAGTACGAAACGGCCGCCGATCTGCGCACGCGCGAGAAGCAGTTGCGCGATAAAATCGCCAACCTGCAATCAAGCTGGCAGGAACGGGAAGCCTCTCCCGATCGGGCCATGGTGGTGGGCGAGGAGGATATCGCCGAGGTTGTCTCGATGTGGACCGGTATCCCGGTTCGTCGGATTGCCCAGGAGGAATCCGAGCGGTTGCTCCAGATGGAGGTCGCCCTGCATGGCCGGGTGATCGGGCAGGAAGAGGCAATCACGGTCATCGCCAAGGCGGTGCGGCGGGCTCGCACCGGGCTCAAGGATCCCAAGCGGCCTATCGGAAGCTTCATCTTTCTGGGACCGACCGGAGTGGGGAAGACCGAACTGGCCAAGGCCCTGGCTGAGTTCATGTTCGGCAGCGAGGACATGCTGATCAAGATCGACATGTCCGAGTTCATGGAACGCCACGCGGTGGCTCGCTTGGTTGGGGCACCGCCCGGCTATGTCGGCTACGAGGAGGGCGGCCAGCTCACCGAGGCGGTGCGGCGAAAGTCCTATTCCGTGGTTCTCCTGGATGAGGTCGAGAAGGCGCATCCCGAGGTGTTCAATATCCTCCTCCAGATCCTGGAGGACGGCAAGTTGACCGATGCCAAGGGTCGGGCGGTGGATTTCCGCAACACGATTATTGTCATGACCTCCAACATCGGCGCCAACCTCCTCAATCGGGAGGCAGCCCTGGGCTTCCGTACATCGAAGGACGACGACGATACCAAGGCCAAGCAGGACCGGAACCACGAGGAGATGATCCGGAAAATCACCGGGGAGTTGAAGCAGACCTTCAAGCCAGAGTTCCTCAATCGGATCGACGCCACGATCGTCTTCCATTCCTTGCGGCAGGATCAGATTCGCCAGATCGTCGAGTTGATGCTCCGTCGGGTGCGGGCTCAGTTGATCGAACAGGAGATGACCCTGGACGCCAGTGACGCGGCCAAGGACTTCCTGGTCGAGAAGGGCTTCGACGCGGCCAATGGGGCCCGTCCGCTCCGCCGAGCCATCCAGAACTTCATCGAGGATCCATTGGCCGAGGGCCTGCTCCAGGGTAAATTCCATCCTGGGGACAGCGTAGGTGCCGAAGTAGTCAATGGTGAAATGCACCTGGAGGTGCAGCCTCGGATCCACGAGAGGGAACCCGAGCCGGTACTCGCCGAAGCGGATTAGCATCGTAGACGATAACGAAAGGAGGGCTGCCGGCCTGTGGGCCGGCAGCCCTCCTTCATCTCCACCCGTGGTCTCGGACCCGAGGAGCGTGGTGAATGGCGAAACGCCGAACCAGCTTTGTGTGCCAACAGTGCGCGAGCCAATATCCCACCCAGTATGGGCGCTGTCCAAGTTGCGGCTCCTGGAACTCGCTTGTGGAAACGATCCAGGAAGCCAGTCCGGCCACCACCGCCACTCACATAGCCCGATCCTCCGGCGCCGCCCGGCCCACCCGCCTCCGCGAGGTGTCGTCAGACAATTGGGCCCGCCGACGGATTCCGATCGTCGAATTGGACCGGGTATTGGGGGGTGGCCTGGTACCTGGATCTTTGGTCCTGATCGGCGGCGATCCCGGGATCGGGAAATCCACCCTCCTGCTGCAGCTCTGCCTGCAACTCAGTCAAGAACATGCGGTGCTCTATGTGACCGGCGAGGAATCGGCGGAACAGGTGAAGTTGCGCGCCGACCGCTTGGGCGAGGTGCCACCGGAGTTGTATCTCCTGGCCGAGGTTGACATCGATACCATTCTTGCCGCCATGCTGGACTTGGGCCCCGCCCTGATGGTCGTGGACTCAATCCAAACCATGCAGGTGACCGATATCGAATCGGCGGCGGGAAGTGTCTCACAGGTGCGGGAGAGCACGGCCCGCTTGATGCATGCCGCCAAGACCAGCCATGTTCCCATTGTGATCGTGGGCCACGTCACCAAAGAAGGGGCCATCGCGGGCCCTCGGGTGCTGGAGCATATTGTCGATACGGTCCTCTACCTGGAGGGCGATAGCTTCCACGCCTATCGTCTCCTGCGGAGCGTCAAGAACCGCTTCGGCTCGACCAACGAGGTTGGGGTGTTCGAGATGCGTGACGACGGGATGGTGGAGGTGTCGAATCCCTCCGCCGCCTTCCTGGCCGAACGCGGCGCCTCACATCCCGGTTCCGCCGTGGCCGCCACTCTCGAAGGCACCCGGCCCCTTTTAGCGGAAATCCAGGCGTTGGTGAGCGCCACCACCTTCAGTCTCCCACGGCGCACCTGTGCCGGCATGGATCTCAACCGTCTTCATCTCCTGCTGGCCATTCTGAGCAAACGCGCCGGCCTCCCACTACACACCTTCGATGTCTACTGCAATGTGGTGGGCGGCCTCCGGCTCAGTGAGCCGGCCGCCGACCTGCCCACCGCCCTGGCCATCGTCTCCAGTCTCACCGACACGGTAGTACCGGCGGAAATGGTTGCCTTCGGCGAACTCGGTCTCTCCGGTGAGGTGCGAGCGATTAGCCGGGCCGCCGATCGGGTGAATGAGGCAAGTAAGCTGGGGTTCACCCGTGTGATGCTGCCGGCGACCAACGCGCGGGCCCTGCGGGGAAAAACACCGGCGGGCATGCAACTCGACGGGGTGGCAACCGTGCAGGAGGCGATGCGTCTGGTAATGCCGCACGGGGCGCCATCGCGCGGCGACCGCTCAGCGGCGAGGGGCAGCCGCCGTCAGATAGAGGAAGATGAGGAATAAGGGGATGGGGAATCAGAGTTTCCGCGTCGATCCGTCCTTTTGGGCCCTATTCCCCAATGCGGTGATCGGGGTTGTGGTCGCCCGCGACCTGGACAATAGTCGTCGTCCAGAACGGTGCGCCGCTCTCCTGGCCAAGGCAGGCGATAGCGCCGCGGCGCGATTGGGTGACGAGGATCTGGCCACTCACCCCGCGGTGGCTCCCTGGCGAAATGCGTACAGCGCCTTCGGGGTCAAGCCGGCGAAGTTCCGCTCCTCGATTGAAAACCTCCTCCGATCCGCCCGATCGGGGACGATCCGCAGTATCAACCCTCTGGTTGATCTGTACAACGCGATCTCCCTCCAACATTTTCTTCCCTGTGGCGGTGAGGACCTGACGGCGGTCGCCGGCCCCCTCGTCCTGACCCGGGCGACAGGAGGCGAACCCTTTGTCCCTCTGGGACTGAGCGAGGACCAACCGCCGCAACCGGGCGAGGTGATCTATCGGGATGATGTCGGGGTGATCTGCCGCTGCTGGAACTGGCGGGAGGCGGATCGGACGAAGCTGACCCCCAACACCACCAATGCCTTCCTCTGCATCGAAGGGATGCCGCCCACCGGTCCAGCGGCGGTGCAAGCGGCCTGCGACGATCTGGCCGGATTGCTGCGCGAACATCTCGGAGCGGCTGCCGTGACGCATATCGTCCGAGCCGGCGACGACGAGTTGAGGTTAGGGTAGGCGACGGTCTTGCCTGCCGACCTCAGCCGGAAGCATCCGGCTTTGCTCCGCGCCTGGACGCCGCTTCCTCCTCGCGGAGTTTCCGGCGGAGCACGACCAGTTCACGAATCATCGTGAAAACAACCCGTGGACGGGCCCCCGTTTGCCTGCCCGCGTGGCGCGCGACATGGCGGACTCCAACCTCCCGCACGGGCACGTTCCGTTCGCGCAGGCGCGCCAGAATCTCCACCTGAATCAGGCGCCCGTCAGCCGTGAGCGGCAAGCTCTTGAGCGTCGTGGCGCGGAAGAGTTTGAAGCCGCAATTGGGATCTCGTGATCTGATCCCCAGGACCAGGCGGATCAGGAGCCGATAGCAGCGGCTGAGAAGGACGCGGTATGCGGGATCGGCCCTGCGAAGCCGGTAGCCCGCCACCACGTCGTTGGCATCGTCCCACTGGACTAAACGGGAAATATCGGCGGGGTTGTATTGTCCATCGGCATCCAGGCACCAGATGAATTGCTTGGTCGCCTCGTCCACCCCAGCTCGGATCGCGGCGCCGTACCCGCGGCGACCAGCCTGATGGATGACCCGTATTCGAGGATCGCGGGCCGCCAGCCCATCGGCGAGGCGGGGCGTCGCGTCGCGGCTGCTATCATCCACGATGATGACCTCATACTCGGGTACCGCGTCGTCCAGGGCCTCAAGGGTCCGTGCCACCATCTGGGAGAGGTTCGCCGCCTCGTTGTAGGCAGGAAGCACCGCCGAGATGCCGCGGATCGGCGCGACGCGGCGACGCGGCGCTTCATTCATCGGCAACTACCATCCGGCGCACTCATGGCCCCATTATCTGGGATGTATGGGGACGCTGTCCACCGAAGGGTCAAGGTTGCCGCCGTTGACAGGCCGAAAAGGGTACGCTACCATGTTGGGGCCAGGTCTTCCCACCGGTCTGGAGGGATGTCCGAGTGGTTTATGGTGGTTGTCTTGAAAACAACCGTGCGCGAGCACCGGGGGTTCGAATCCCTCTCCCTCCGCCAATGGCGTTATTCAGCATCCGGAGAGGTCGCATAGTGGCCTAGTGCGGCGGTTTGCTAAACCGCTGTGGGAGAAATCCCACCGGGGGTTCGAATCCCCCCCTCTCCGCACTCTCCTCCGCCACGGTTGGCCACATGGCCCCAGCCCGCACAATGAAAAGTCCGATGGCCCGACCAGTATGTCGGGCCATCGGACTTTTCGCCATGTGGCAATCGGCTAGTCTCGCCAGGTGAGCAGCCCCGCCGCCCAGGTGAGCCCACCGCCAAAGCCGATCATAAGCAGCTTCTGGCCGGGATTGACGGCCCCGCGCTTAACCCAGTCATCCAGGGCGATCGGGATGCTGGCGGCCGAGGTATTGCCGTAGTGCTCGATATTACTCATCACCTGATGGTCGGCGAAGCCCAGACGCTTGGCCGCGGCGGTGATAATCCGCTGATTCGCTTGATGCAGCACCAGCCAATCGATGTCCGAGACGGACAGACCGGTGTCGCCCAAAATCTGCTCCGTAACCTCAACCACCACTCGGACGCCGAACTTAAACGTCTCGGGCCCGTTCATCCGTACCCCGCGGGCCAGGACTCGATCCTCCCCCACCTCGGCCAGGCCCCCGCCGGGGAGGATGAGCATGTTGGCTCCTCCGCCATCGGAACCGAGGCGGAAGGCGGGCAGGTCGCCGGGCCGGTCGGCGCGCGAGATCACCACCGCCCCGGCACCGTCACCAAACAGGATGCAAGTACGGCGATCGTGCCAATCGAGCACGCGCGAATAGATCTCACTGCCGATTACCAGGGCATGGTGGGCGACGCCCGCCTGAATCAGCGAGCAGGCCGAGGCCAGACCGTAGACGAAGCCGGAGCATGCCGCTTCCAGATCGTAGGCGCCGCCGTGGGCTCCCACCGCGTCCTGCACGAGGCAGGCGCCTGCGGGAAACCCATAGTCCGGCGTACAGGTAGCCAGAATGGTGAGATCGATCTCCCCGCCTTCCATCCCAGCGGAATCAAGCGCGGCCCGCGCGGCGCGAATTGCCATGGACGAGGTGGTTTCCCCCGGAGCGACGATCCGCCGTTGCCGGATTCCCGTGCGGGTAAAAATCCATTCGTCCGACGTATCGACCAACCGGGCCAGATCGTCGTTGGTCATCACACGCTCGGGCAGGTAACATCCTGAACCGCGTACCGTGGTCCTAAAGGTCAAGATAGGTCTCCCAGCGGCTCAACGTACATCAGAATCTGGCCCTTTTCCACCAGCGCCCCGCCAGAGACCACGATGGAACGAATCGTTCCCGAGAGATCACTTTCCACCGGGTTGAACATCTTCATACTTTCGATCAATCCCACCACCTGCCCCTCGCTCACGGACCCGCCGGAGGTGACGAATGGAGGACTCTGCGGCGTTTCGGTGAGATATAAGATGCCGGTAAGGGGAGCGACCAGCGACTTCCAACCGGCGGGCACCACTTCAGCGCTATCCACCTCAGGTACGATGACGATCGGCGGAGCAGCCAGCGACCGGCGGACCAGCACCCGGTGATCGCCCGACCGCAACTCGCACTCAAGCACGGCGGTGCCGTCGAGTTCGGCCAGGATCCGCTCGACCAATTCGACCAAGGAGGCCGAGGGATCGACCGTCTGTTCGCTCATCGATTCGGGCGGTACGAGCGCAGCACCAGGGTCACGTTGTGGCCGCCAAAGCCAAAGGCATTGCTCATGGTAATGTCGAGCGGACCGACCCGGCGCGACTGGTTCGGCACCACGTCCAGATCGCACTCAGGGTCGGGAAACTCGTAGTTGAGAGTGGGCGGAATTACACCATCAAGCATTGCCTGAATGCAGAACGCGGTCTCCACCGCGCCACCAGCGCCCAGCATGTGACCGGTCGCCCCCTTGGTCGAACTTACCGGCATCTGGGTGGCATGCTCGCCAAAAATGGACTTAATAGCCGCGATCTCGGCCCGATCCCCGGCAAAGGTGGAGGTGCCGTGGGCATTGATATACTGCACTTCTTCGGGCCGCACCCCCGCCTTGGCCAGGGCCAGACGCATCGCACGGGCCGCGCCTTCCCCATCCGGGGCAGGATCGGTCACATGATGGGCGTCGGAGGTCGCGGCGTAGCCCGCGACCTCGGCCAGGATCGGAGCGTTGCGGGCGAGGGCGAATTCCTCCGCCTCCAGCACCAGGGTTGCCGCCCCTTCCGACAGCACGAAGCCATCGCGCTTGGCGTCGAAAGGCCGCGAGGCGTGTTGGGGATCGTCGTTCCGGGTCGACAAGGCATGCATGTTTCCGAAGGCCGCCATGGAGATCAGCACCACTGGCGCCTCGGAGCCCCCGGCCAGCATAACGTCCGCGTCTCCGCGCCGGATGATCTCCACGGACTCTCCGATCGCGTGCGCGGCCGTGGCACAGGCCGAACTCACGGCGAAATTCGGTCCCTTCAGGCCATATTTGATCGAAATCTGGCCGGCCGCCAGATCGGTAATCAGCATGGTGACGAAAAAGGGGCTGATCCGCTCCGGTCCCTTCTGGAAGAGCACGGTGAACTGGTCCATCAGAGTGTTCAAGCCGCCGATCCCCGAGCCGATAATCACCCCCGCGCGGTCGGCGAAGGAGGGATCTATGGTGAGCCGCGCCTGGTTCAACGCCTGGTGCGTGGTGGCCAGGGCAAATTGGGTGAAGCGATCGCACCGGCGCGCCAGTTTCTTGTCGATATCAAACTCTTGCGGATCGAAATCCGGCACCTGGCCGGCTATCCGGCAAGGCAAAGCCGAGGCGTCAAAAAAAGTAACCGGGCCGATCCCACAGCGGCCCGCGATCAGATTCGACCATGTGGGCTCCATGCCCACTCCCAAGGGACTGATCACGCCCATGCCCGTGACTACGACGCGCCGCACAATGTCTCTCCCCGAATCATCGCCCAGCACCATATGCCTCGGCGGAACGGTGAAAGTATAGCACAGGAAGCGAATCCGGCCTTTTAGCGCGCCCGCCAGGGTACGCTGACCACCAACACGTCATCAAGGTAGAGGTCGGCGCGGTAAATCCCGGCTGGGAAGGAGCCGGACGCGGGCCGCAGGAGCACGGCATCGGCGCCATTGGGTCTCCGCGGCAGGGCGTGCGTCCCGCTGCTGGCGGAGAGGCGGCCATAATGATCGTAGACGGCCATGGAGATCGTGTCCCCGCGGATTGCTCCCGTGTACTCAACGTACATCCCAAGTTGCTTCATTCCGGCCAGTAACTTCCCCGTGCGGGCCGGGCGGGTAGGCTTGGCGGGATGGAAGCGGGCAAAGGCGGCGCCGGTGATCAGGTAGGCAACATGCGCCCGCGGCGTCCTGATCAGCCAGAAAACGGTTGTGGCGGCCCGACGCGCCCCGAGGTACACTTCGGCCAGATACTTTCCCGGACGCCGTAGACTCAAACCAGGCAGATCAAGAAGATAGCTACCCGTGGCGGTAGTCAGCCGGTGTGATGCCCCTCGGCGCACTGTCTTGCCGCCGGTCAGGAAATCGACGTGATAGGTCGTCTTCCCGGCCTTGGCGCCCGCGAAAGAGAAGTACGCGGCCAGATATTCCACGGCAGGCGGGAAATGGTTGACCATCGGCGGGGCGACCGCGTGTCGGGGCTCGAAGGCCAGGAAGGCCTGGTCGGTGGTGAGGTAGAGTTGGGTGACCGCCGGACCGCGAGACGCCGGCCGAGACGGGGCAGGTCGCCCCGCCGCCTGGGACGGGCTTGAATGGACCATCGTGCCGACCAGGACCAGAATCGCCGCGACACGCGGAACCATGGTTATCCAGGACCGCGAACGCTCCATGTTCACAAACCTCCGCCTCTCGGTATTCCCATCTGCTCGTAAAGGTACCATCCGAAGGCATTCGCGAGGAAACACGGCATCATGGTGGCCCGGATCCCCATCTTGCCCACATAGGGTACGCTGAAGGGGACACATCCACCACCAACGAGGAGGTCGGATCATGAAATACTGGCGGCAGCCGCGCCTGGGCGCGATCTGCGCCTTTCTCTATGTTCTTTTGTTCGTGGTCGGAACGGCCTATCGAAGCAGCCAGGCCGCGCTTCCCGATACCACCGGCAAGCCCACTCTGATACAGAACCAGATCTTGCTGCGATTCGCGAACTCCCACATGGGACTTTTCATCATGTCGGCCCTCTTGACCATACTCGCCCTGGTGGTCCTGGTTGGTACGGCTTTCGGCCTGTACAACTACATGGCGGGAAGGAACAAGCAGCGGATCGGCAGAATTACCCTGGTCGTAGGTCTGGCGGGGCTCATCGTCTCCTGCGTCAGCACGGCGGTGGGCACCGTGGCCCTCGCCAACGCGGCCAGCCAGTATTCGGCCCACCATCTGGCCGCCACGGTCAAGGATTTTCAGAATCAGGGCACCTTATTCTCCGTCCTGGACATCGTGGGCTCCGAGGGAATCGCCATTTGGCTGGGCCTCACCGCGGCCACGATCATTCGCATCCAGGGCAGTCGGAGTATCGCCGGCTGGAGTACCCTGGTGGCGGCGGCGCTGGCGGGAATCGGATTCCCCGCGGCATTGGTGCTGGTTGTGTGGTCCGTGGGGGCCGGGGCGGGACTCTGGCGCCTAGCGGACGGCGGCGGGGGACGATTCGCGCCTCTGGAAACCGCGCCACCCAGAGCCTATCGATCCAGGTTCTCGTCCGGCTGGGGTGGACGGAAGCCCACCCCGGTGGAGGACGACGTACCGGCGGATGGGGCCATCGCCGAAGACGAAACACCAGCCCAACCTAGCCGGACACGGACAGCAGGGACCAATGGCGTTCGCCGCCCAGGCGCTCCCGGTCGGCGCGGCGCGGCGGCCCGACGGCGGCGACGGTGAGTAGAAGTAGCCAACTAAACCGGAAATCGCCATGGATGACGAGCCGCCTCGCAAAAAGATCGTGCTGGATCTCGATTGGTTCCCCGAACCCGAGCTGACCGGTGGTGGTCGGGTCCACCTACTACCCGCCGACCAATGGGTACAGCTTGAAGCGGGTGAAAGCGTATTCGAGGGCGCGAAGCGGCGCGGGATCGCGATCCCGACCGAGTGTGGGGGGAAGGGTACCTGCGGGCGCTGCCGGGTGCTGTGCGCCCAGCCAGCGCCCACGCCGAGCCCCGTGGAGCGCCAACTGCTGGACCGGGGGGAGCTAGCGCGGGGCATCCGACTGGCCTGCCGCACCCGCCCCACCGGCAACCTCACGGTAACCGTGTTGCCCGAGCGCCGTGGTCGAGGGTAGGTACCGCCTAACTCGCTGCCTGCCTCGGTCGGGGCTCCTCAGGCGCATCCTCGCGTTTTGCACCGATCAGGGCGTAGAAGTCTACCGAATCGTGGAAAGCCTGCCGTATCTCTTCCACGCTTGTGCCATGAAACGTGATCACGTCTTCAATGTTCGTCACTGTGCCAAATAGAATCCCGGCATCGTCGTCAAAAGTCACACTGCCTACGTATCCCTCATAGGTCATCATGGCCGCCATTGCTTGCTGTTCACCCAAGCATGATAGCAAACTCGCTCGGTTCTAGACCCATAGCCTCAAGCCGACCCTTGACAGGAAGGTTGCGAAAGAGCATAATTAGAACATAGATTCTAACAAACGCGGAAAGGGACTTAACGATGAAGAAAGAATTCATGGTCAATCGCCAGGGCAAGGATTTCGTGCTCTATGCCGGGTTGCTGGACCAAGCGCATCGGGAGGGGCTCAAGCGGATCACCACCAGCCTGATTCAGGCGCCGTCGGACAGCAACGGGCATCTGGCGATTTGCCACGCCGAGGTGGAAACCGAGAAGGGAGTCTTCGGGGGGATCGGCGATGCTTCACCGGAGAACGTTGGCCGGATGATCGCCCCGCACACGATCCGGATGGCCGAGACTCGCGCCAAGGCTCGGGCTCTGCGCGACGCGATTAACGTGGGTGTGACCGCCCTGGAGGAGCTTGGCGACGTGGAGGAGGATTCCAGTATTTACGCGCCCGGTCGGCGTCCGGTCCGTCCGATGGCCGCCCTGGCCCAACCGGCCCCCGTTCCGGTTCGCCCTGAAACTCCTACCGTGGGCGAGGCAACCGAGGGTGGGGACGGAACGTCGCCTCCCGCAACCCAGCAGCAGATCGATCGCCTGCATAAGCTGCAAGCGGCGCTGGGGCAGGCCGCCATGGTCTCCAGCACCATGACCAGCGAGGAGGCCGCGGTCCGCATCGCCGAGTTGGTGCGCCAATTCAACGCGCAGTCACGGCAGGCCACCCGCGCTCAGGCGCGCTAAGCGGACCAACCAATACGAGCGGCCCATCAGCCCTGGCTGATGGGCCGCTTTTTGCGCTCCGCCAGGGTGTCACACCCGGCCTCAGCCGTCGTTCCCGCCAATTGGCGATAGCCGGAGGTTCTCCCGAGGCAACGCGAGTCCGCCGTGTTCCTGGTATCCTGTGAGAGGTATTCATGGGCCGAGACGCGGCCCCAATCCGGCGGAGAGGATCTGTGGCGAAGCGGCGTAAACGCGATACCGGTTCCGACGATGTGCTGTTGATCGAGCCGCAGCCCGATCGTGAGTTGCAGCGCGAGTGGACGGGACTGCTCGTACCCTATATCTATTGTCCCGGCTGTAAGCATGTCTATTCGCCGGACGAACTCAACCGCTTTGACCGCGATGAACCGCTTCCATTGCCGGCCCTTGACGACGAGGGGAAGCCGGAGGGCGCTCTCGATCTGAAGATCGGCTGCCGGCGCTGTAAGAAGTCGCGTTTGGTCCGGGTCTTGGTGGACTTTGGCAGCGTGGAGCCGTACCGGGTTGGTGGGAAGCGGGTGGAAGGCTCGGGTCAGGAGGTCTTTCTCTGCATTTGTCCCCTGTGTGGAGGCGCGTGCCAGGTACAACGGACCCGCGGCCTGCGGATGGGTGAGAACTGGTACTGCGGTACCTGCACTCTCAGTCTGCAACGCCGCTGGATGTGAGGGCGTCTCCTTGCCCCCGCGCGGGCCAGAAAATACACTGCCCACAGAGTCTTGATCGTGTCAACGGGGTCTTCCCGGCCGCCGGGCCGCGCCCGAGGTTAGCCGCTCGAAAAGGAGCTACCGCCGTGGCCTATAGTGTGGAGAACTGGCAATCAGTCCTCGAAATCGATCTTGCCGTGGTGCAGAGTTTTGGCGCTTTCTCGCCCGGCGGCCGGTTTCTGGCCGCCGCCGACACCAACACGATCGAGGTGCGGGAGTCTCGACGCGGCGGTATCCTGGCCACGGTCGAAATGATCGCGGTCACCTCGTTGGCGGTGAGCGCGGACGGTACCCTGTTGGTCGCGGCGGACGACGAGGGGAGTATCAATGCCTGGAGTCTCAGCCCCAATGCCGTGCTCTGGAGGGACAAACTGGTCATGCCGCCCCCCTCATACGCCGAGATCGTGTACGATGTGCAGTTCGCGGGAGACGGTGGTCTGGCAGTGGCCAGCAAGCCGGCGGGGGTCAATAACACGTTGGTCGGGATCTGGCCCCTGACCGCGGAGACTCGGGTGCGTCCTGCTCCCTTATGGCAGAGCATCATGCTGAATAGTGACTATCATAGCTTCAGTCCCAGTCCTGATGGCTCCCACATTCTCCTGGTCACCGACGAAGGGTACTGGATGCTGCAACCGAACAATGAGCGGTCGTTTATTGATGGCTTCTTCGACAACGGTGAGAACGCGGTGGTGGCCTTTTCGCCCAATGGGCGGCTGGCGGCGGCCGTGGAGCCCGAAGGCGGCTGGATTTACAAAGTAGGCGAGCACGAGGTGGTCGAGATCGCCGATATCGGCATGCTCGATGAACCAACCGACGTCTCGTGGTCACCCGATGGCGAGGCCCTCCTGATTACCACCGAGGATGGGCTGTCCCTCTGTACGCGGACCGGTGACGAGCACGAGTTTACCTATCAGGGCGTGCTGACCGATTTCCCTGGCTTCGAGGCCGCGGCCTTCCTCGATGCCACTACCATAGCCGCCAAGCGGGCCGATACGCTGACCGTATATTCGATGGACGGCGGCGGCCGCCCGTAATCGCCCTCGCCGAGGGATCCAGCGTGGGCCGCCATGAACGAAGAGGAAGGACGACGCATTGATGAGCACCGAAGCGACGTATGATGTAGTGGTGGTGGGGAGCGGGCCGGGGGGATATGTCGCGGCGATCCGCGCCTCTCAGCTTGGTCTGCGGTCCGCGATCGTGGAGCGCGAGTCGCTGGGAGGGATCTGCCTCAATTGGGGCTGTATCCCCAGCAAGGCCCTGCTGCGGAACGCCGAGATCGTGTCGCTGTTCAACCATGCCGCCGACTTCGGCATTTCGGTCAGCGATGTCAAGCCGGATTATGGAGCCGCCGTGGACCGCGCCCTTGGGATCGTGGACAAACAGGTCAAGGGCGTGGGCTTCCTGATGCGGAAGAATAAGATCGATGTCCATATGGGCGAAGGGCGGCTGGCCAGCGCCGGCCAGGTCGTGGTGAAGGATGCCCAGGGCGCGGAAACCACCCTCTCAGCCAAGAACGTGATCGTCGCCACCGGCTCAAGAGTCCGCCTGATCCCTGGCGTGACAGTCGACGGCAAGACAGTGGTGAGCAGCCGTGAAGTGTGGGATCTCAAAGATCTGCCGAAGCGGGTGGTGGTCCTGGGCGGTGGACCAATTGGAGTGGAATTCGCCACCGTCCTCAACGCCTATGGCTGCGAGGTCACGATTGTGGAAATGTTGCCGCGCATCCTCCCGCTTGAGGATAAGGATAGCTCCCAAACCCTCAGCCGGGCCTTCACGAAACGGGGAATCACCCTCCTCACCGGCACGAAGGTGGAGAAGGTCGAGGTCAAGGATGGGGTGGCCCAGGTGTCTGTCGGTCCCGCCGGAGAGGGCGGAGGCGAGACGAAGGTGCTGGAGGCGGATCGGGTGCTCTCCGCGATTGGCTTCGTTCCCAACAGCGAGAACCTTGGCCTGGAGGCGCTTGGGGTGAAAATCGAGCGGGGCTTCATCCAGGTAAACGACCGGATGGAAACCGGGGCGCCGGGGGTGTACGCGATTGGCGACGTGACGGGCAAGCTCATGCTGGCCCACGTGGCCTCGGCGATGGGCGAGGTGGCAGCTGAGGTAATTGCCGGCCACCCTACGATCACCCTCGATATGAACTCAATGCCCCGTTGCACCTACAGCTCGCCGCAAGTGGCCTCGATGGGCTTGACCGAGGAGCAAGCGCGGGCCCAGGGCGAGGTGAAAGTGGGCGCCTTCCCCTTCCGCCCCAATGGCAAGGCCCAGGGACTGGGCGAGTTGGAAGGGCAGATCAAAATCATCGCCGATGCCCATTCGGGCGAGATTCTCGGGGCGCATCTGGTGGGAGCGGACGTCACCGAGCTGATCGGTGAGTTCAGCCTCGCCCGCTTCCTGGAGGCGACGCCCGAGGAACTGGCCCGCGCCGTGCATCCTCACCCCACCCTCTCTGAGGTAATCGCCGAGGCGGCGCTGGCGGTCGAGGGCGCGCCCATTCACATGTAAATATCGTAAGGGCAGCCGCGGTATCCTGTCCGGGGACACCGCCCCGCATTGGAGCAACCGAATGATCGCTGTCTCCGAGGAAATTCAACAGCGCGCCCTACAGGTGGTTGACCGCCTGGCCACCTCATACCCCAACTCGAAATGCTCGCTGGAGTTCACCAGCCCGTTCCAGTTACTGGTCGCCACGATCCTGGCCGCCCAATGCACCGACGAACGGGTGAACACGGTGACGCCGGCCCTGTTCGCCCGTTTCCCCACCCCGGCCGCCTTTGCCGATGCACCGCTGGAAGAGATCCAAACGGCGATTCGGTCCACCGGCTTTTACCGGAACAAGGCCCGCCATATTCAGGGCGCCTGCCGGATGATCCTTGCCACGTTCGGCGGCGCGGTACCGCGGACCATGGCGGAGTTGCTGCTGCTGCCGGGCGTGGCCCGGAAGACCGCCAACGTGGTGATGAGCAACGGCTATGACCAGGTGGAAGGGGTGGTGGTTGATACCCACGTGGGACGAATCAGCCGCCGACTGGGTCTTACGGTCAGCGAGGATCCGGTCAGGGTCGAACGGGACTTGATGGCCTTGCTGCCCCGAACCGAGTGGCGCGACTACAATCATCGCTTGATCGACCATGGCCGAGCGATCTGCAAGGCGCCA
>DATBTL010000135.1:0-13926 GCA_036559345.1 Chloroflexota bacterium
AGACCGCGATCGCGGCGGCGGGATAGGCCCATGACTTCGTCTCGAAGGGTGCGCGCGCCGGGTGGACAGCGGCCGTCAAGGGGTCACCGAGAACCGCAGGGTCCGTGCTGTGCTCCCATCGAGCAACACCGTCGCCTCATACCAGCCCGGCGGCAGGGCGCCGCCGGTGTCGAAGCAATCCAGCGCCACGCCATGGGCGACATCCGTGCGATGCGCGAGGTCACGGAAGAAGACGCTCCCGCCACTGGAGAAGCGGTAGGAGTAGGTATCAACTCCGGGGCGGCTATCGGCATAGACAAGGTAAACACAGATGGAGCGTACGCCGGCCGGGTACACCGCCGTGGGTGGGGCGGCGCCAAGCTGGGCCGCGGTGGTGGCGAGAGAGACATCCACGATACGTAACTGCCGGTGCTCCTGCCAGAGCCAGCCAAGGCCCAGCAGGAGCACCAGGAGCGTTCGCTCGATTGTCCCCGCGCGCAAGAGAGGCGCAAGGGGGGCCGCGAAACCTAGCACGGTATGGCGCGAAGTACGCCTAGCCTCGCCGAGCCGTGGTGACATGACTCCAGTGGACACCGGCAAGGTTCATCGACTGATGCGAGACGGTGAATGTCGTCACCGCGCCACATCCGGTGCCGGTACACGGGGGTGGGGGCGGGCTACAGGGGCCGTCCACCCAGAAGACCTTCTGCTTGGCGATCTCGTTGCCCTTGTTGTCGGTAACGTAACTCTTATAGTGGCCGGGATTGAGAAAGTACGGGCCATTGACGAACTGATAGTTCCCCGAATCGTCCACCGTGCCGATAAAGGCATCGGTCAGCACCACCGAGCCGTCGCCGGTGGGAGGCCATGAATTCACCGTTATCGTGCCCTGCGCGGCCGCGAAATTGAAGCCCAGAATATAAAAGCCGCACGGCACGTGCGGCTCATTGCCCCGGTTTCCGTGGTCGGGGTACGGGAACTGACTGATTTTCGTATCACCGGAGTTGCCGTTTCCGGCCGCATGGGCAAATGGGCCACCGCTCACCCTCACTGCTATCGCCGAGCCGATGAGCAAGGCCACCAGCACCAGGCTGGCGAATCGTCGGACCATGGATTGCCTCCCTTAGTTCTCAGGCATTCCCTGCCGAATGCCCCAGGTACATACCACCGCCCGCGGAACAGCCGGCGCCTGCCCGTGCCGCTTTCCTCGGGATGGCATGCTCACTATACTCCGCCTATTAGTCCGGAAAAGCCTCCACATAGGCAGTGTTTCTTGGCTACTTGGTGGTTAAATCCCGCACGCCCAAGTGCTCCAACCCAAAGCGTCGACACAGGCACCGGTTATACCAGCGAGACCGTGCGCCCTTCGCGGGCGCTCAGGATGGCGCTGTCCACGATCCGTTGCCCCACCCGAGAGGTCTCGACCGAGAGGGGGCCGCGGACCGGTTCGCCGGTCTCGACGCAATGCAGCATGTACTGGATCGGGTTCTGGTGGGGCGGATGCAGCTCGTCCACCGGGAGCACCATCCCTTCGGGATGGGCCCGGGACTGCACCCTTACGGTGGAGTCGTAGTCATAGGAGCTGATCGTGCCCTCGGAGCCCACGATGACAAAGCCGCACTTGGGCTGCGGCTGTATGGTCCACGGATCGGTGAAGGTGCCCCAGCGGGTCTCGAACTTCGAGAGGCCGCGCTGGTACCGGATGATAGTGATGCTGTGCTCGTCCACCTGAAGGCCGCTGGGAACATCCGCCACGGTGGTCACTTCCAACGGCATCGCGCCACCGTGAAACCAGGTACCAAGTGTCACCCCATAGCCCAGGTAGTCGAGCAGGGAGCCGCCGCCCTTGTCTGGATTGTAGAACCAGCTTGCCGCCTTTTGCTCGGGCGTGGGGGCCGCGGCTATCTTGTCCGCGGTGTGCCAGAGCGGCCCGCGGTTGCCGTCGTAGTAATGGACTTCCATTACCTCGCTGATCGCTCCCTCGTCGATCAGGCGTTTGCTGGTGACGTGCGGCGGATACCAGGCCAGGGGCCAGTTGATCGCCATGAGCTTCCCGGTGCCTGCCATAGCCGCGATCATCCGATCCGCCTCGGCCAGCGAGGCGGCGAACGGTTTCTCCATCAGGATATGAATACCGAAAGGGGCGATCCGTTCCACCCACAAAGCATGTTCGGCGGTCGCGGGACAGAGCAGCACCAGATCCGGTCGGGTCCGCTCCAGGCATTCCCGGTAGTCGGTGAAAACGCGCTCAGGCGGGATGCCAAAGTCGCGCGCCGCCTTCTCCATGCGCGCCGGATCCTCGTCGCTGATCCCGACGATCTCCACGCCTGGATGTTCGTGGGCCATGCGCAGATTATCGCCCATGTGCTGGTGATCGAAGTTAATCCCGGCGATCTTGAATGCCGTCACCTGCCGCCCTTTCCTTCATGCTCGTCCTCATGCCGTACGTTATGAGATCCAACCCAGTTTAGCCAAGCGGCCTGAAGGCCGCGCTAGCAGTGCAACACCCAGAGGGTACCCGCCTCCCCGGCGTGAACGCCGGGGTTTCAAGGAGAACCTGACTGCCACGCCTCAAAACCTGCCCACTCCTCTGGGCCTCAGCTGGAGGCCCCTGCCTACGAGGGCGGGAGCCGATCCACCTGTCCCGGTACTTTCGCCACTCCCTCATGGGCGCTGGCGATCGCCGCGAAGGCCAGTTCCAGGCTGTGAAGGTTACTCCGGGCCCCGTGCAGCGGCTCACGATCTTCCTCGATCGCGCGGAGCAATTCCGCCATTGTGCCATGGAATCCTTCGCGAAACCATGTCCCCTCCAGGGTCGGCCTGCTTATGCCTGCCGCCGTACTGAGGATAACCCGCTGTTCGGATAAGCTGGGGCCGCTACTGATCGCGCTGCCTTTGGTCCCCGCCAGGAACGTCCGGTCCTCCTGCCCATGCACCACCGTGGCGTCGAAAGCCAGGGTCGCCTGCGCTGTCCCATACTCGATCGCTACCTGAGCCAGTAAGGGTGGTCGGGCCCGTTGGCCGGCGGCTCGCGCGGTGGTGGCGAATACGCGAAGTGGACGCTGATCCGCGAAGAAGGAGGCCACCGCGTCAAACCAATGAATGCCGAAATCATAGAGGATGAGATCGTGAATGTCGTTGAACGGCGTGTCGATGACCCACGAGTGGTCCCAATGCACGGTGAACGCGGCGCTGGTCAGGTCACCCAGGATACCCTGCTGGGCAAGCAGGCGGAGATAGGCGAAATGCGGGGCCCACCGGCCGTTCTGGTTGACCGCGAGCTTGACCCCCTGGCGATCCGCCAGATCGACCAGACGCCGGCCAAATCGGAGATCCAGCACGAATGGCTTGTGGCTCAATACATGCTTGCGGGCATTCAGCGCATCCTCCAGAATTGGCTCGCGGTCGGCAGGGTGGGTCGCGATGTCAACCACCTCGATCTCGTCGCACCGCAACAGGTCCCGATAGTCGGTGTAGACGCGGGCGTCGGGATAGAACTCGGCCTGCCGAGCGCGGGCTCGGGATTCGATCACGTCACAGAGCGCGACCACGTTGTAGCCGGCACGCCGGTAGGCGGCCAGGTGATACTCAGAGATGGCGCCACACCCGATCAGGCCGATCGGGGGATGGTAGTGGAGCGGATCACGGGGCCGGTAGTCCAGTTCCGGAGCCACGATCTCCGCCGCGGTTGGAACCTGGCTCAGGCCATAGTCATCGGGTTGCCGCTCCTCCATTGACCTACCTCCAGCGCCGCGTGAAACGGCGGTGTCTTCAATTACCCACGGGAAGCAGATCAGGCTTTAACCGCGGTGAGCGCCCGCAACCGTCCCACGGCGGCGGGGATATGGTCGAATGGGAGATGCTCGAAGATCAGCGGCAGATCGGAGCGCCGGGTCCGGAGATACTCCAGAAAGACTTCCTGGGGAAAGACCCCCAGGCCGAACTCCGGGGTGTCGTTCTCGGCCCCGTCCGGGCTCACATCCTTCAGGTGGGCAAGGGTGAAATGCCGATCGAAGCGCCGCAGGAAATCCGCCGCCTGATCCGCCGCCGCCGGCACGAGATCCCGGGAGAGATAATTGTACGGGTCGAGCACGATCTGAAGGGCTGGGGTCGGAAACCGTTCCAGCACCCTCGCCACGTCCTCGAAACTCCGCACCACGTTATTGACGTACCCCTCAAGAGACAGGCTCACCCCATGCCGCTCGGCAACGGGCAGCAGTTCGTCCAGGGCCACGTAGAGCAGCGACCAGGCCGTTCCGCCGGCGTTCTCGGGGACCGGCAGCCAATCGTTCGTGGGATGGCGCGTACCCGTTTCGGTAGCCACGGTCGTGGTTCCCATCTCGGGCGCCAACTCCAGGCAGCGCTTGAGGTACTCAAGATTGGCCTGGCGGATCTCGGGGTCGGGTGCAATCAAGTTACGGTATCCGGCCAGCCCGGCGATCCTGATCCCATGCTCCTCCAGACGGGCGCGGATTTCCGTCCGGGTCGCCGGATCCTCCAAAGCCTGGTCGAGCAAGCCCGAGCCCAATTGCACGGCACTCAAGCCATGGCGCGCGAATCCCTCGATCAGCGGCTGTAGTTGACCGCGCTCAAAACCGTAGGAGAACGCGCCTATCCGCGGCCACGCCAGGCTGGTCTCCGCGGCAGTACCCGTATTCGCTTCCGAGATCACGCCTCATCCTCTCTCGTTTTCATCAATCCTTGATTCTGACCCGCCGACGCCGAGCGCCGTGCGCTTACGCCTGCCCCTCGGACCCATAGCTGGGCGCGATGCGGACGCTTACCGGGCTGGCGAGGTGGAGCGCCACCGGGATCACCATTTGTCGTTCCGCCAGGGCCGTCCCCAGTCGCTGGCGATTGAGCAGGAGACGCACCGCCTGGGCGCCAATGGCGGCGCAGTCGAAGGCGACCGAGGCGGTGGCCAGCCTGAGCAGTTCATCGCCATCCGTATTATCGGTGGTGGCCAGGACCACGTCGTCCGGGATCCGGATCCCGAAATGCAGCAAATCATGCATCAAGGTGATCAGGATGTCGGCGTACATGGTGATGAAAGCGGTTGGGCGCGGCTGATGAGCCAACAGCCGAGCGACGCAATCATACCGCCGCTCCTTGGGCGTATTGGGACCATACGGCACGGTGCTCATCCAGTGAGGCTGAAAGGGAATGGCCCTGGCGCGATAGGCGTCTCGGTAGCCGCGGAGCCGATCGGCCACGCTGCTTACCAGGGTCTCCTCGCCGTTGACAAAGGCGATCCGCTCATGACCCTGATCCAGGAGGGAGTTGGTGAGGAGGAACCCGGCTGAATAATTGTCGGCGACCACCGAATCGGCTACCAGGCCAGGCAGCGTCCGGTCGATCAGCACCAGGGGAAAGCCCGACTTCCGCAAGCCTTCGATCAGGGGGATATTCGCCTGGCTTTCCATGGGCCAGAGGATCGCTCCTTGCGCTCGGTGCCGGGCCTGTTCCAGATGCTCGGCCTCGAGTTCCACGCTGTGGGACGAATTGGCGAGCACCAGATAGTGACCGGCCTGGCGGGTGGCCTTCTCGATCCCCTGGATGATCCCGGTGATGAACGGCCCCCGGAGTCCCGGCACGATGCAGACGAGGGTCGAGGCCGGATGGATCGATCCACCCGCGGCGGCCACGAAGGTTCCCTGGCCACGCCGCCGCTCGATCAGCCCCGCGCGTTCGAGCTCGCGCATGGCGCGGGCCACGGTCGCCCGCGCCACCCCGAACTCGAGGCATAGCTGACGTTCGCTGGGAAGCGGCGACCCCGGCGCCATTCCCTCCGCGGCAATGACCCCGCTGATATGATCGATAATCCGCTGATAGGCCGGAATATCCCGCCGTCCCGCCTCGGCTGTCTCGCTCTCGTGCTCCAACGGCCGTCCCTACCACTCCGCGTTTGGTCCCCGATGCATCGGCACGTTCGCCCATGGCGCCGTGCCTTATCCAATCATCTTGGTCTAGGTAACTTTGGTGATTAGCAAGAATTGGACTAGCCATATCTTACGGTCAGTGGGCATAGAGTGTCAATGGAGATCCGGCGGACAGATGGCTGAGTCCTGCTGCCCACGATTATTGGCCCCACTGCGGTATTGGACTAGTCATATATTTGTGTATTGACCAATGGACTAGGTGTGTGCTATTGTCTTGCTAACCTCGGTGGCGGGGCTACGCCACGAACCCTTGACAGACCGGTTCTCACTCCCGAGGGTAGCTGCCATGGGCATGGATAACGAAGGGAACCGTGATAACGGGAGGTAAGGCTAGCCGTACCAGTATAAGGGAGCATGGGAGCGCGGGCATGACGGGGCCCGCCAGGAACCTATCCGCGCGGCACTCATCGCTTGAGGACAACGGAGCCCATCCATTCCCTGAAGGCGGCGCCCGAATCCGCGACAGCCGGTGCCGCCCCGCCCTTCGCCAAGGTGGCGTATCGGAACTGAAAGGTCAGGTGGCATCGGTGACATACTTCCGACATCTTCGTACTCTTGCGCTTGCCGGCAGCCTGCTGGTTCCCTCCGTGGGCCTGGGCGCCGCGCATGCCGCGGCGCCGGTCACGGTTACCCTCTGGGCCGGCACCTGGGACAGCCCCATGAGCCCGGATTCCAACGGCGCCGGCTATGCGGCTCTTCTTGCCCGCTACGAAAAAACGCATCCTGGGGTCACGATCAACTGGACCGCCTACACCCCCAAGCAGGATCCAAGCTCGTATCAGACGCTATTGACCGCTATCGCCGGGGGCAAGGCGCCGGATATCGCCGAAGTGGATCGCTTTGACGCCGCCGAGTTCGCCGCCAAGGGTGTGATCGAACCGCTCGATCCCTATTTGCCGAAGAATCCCTCCATGCTGGCCGTCGATCGGCTCGTACCTGGCGCCTGGGGCGAGTTGCACGGCTTTAACGGCGGCTTGTATGGCTTCCCGGTGTTTTATGGGGCGGTCGGCTTCTGGTCCCTCTATTACAACAAGACGATGTTCGCCGCCGCCGGGCTCCAACCGCCCAAGACCTGGGCCGAGCTCAACGCGGACGCCAAGAAGCTCACCCAGAAGGCGGGGCCGCGGATCACCCAGCTTGGCTACCTACCCTACACCGATACGGCGGGCGAACTCGACAGCCTCCTGTATGGCCAGAACGGTCACATCATTTCCAGCAATGGCAAGACGGCGCAACTGAATAATCCGGTGGCCGTGGGCGCTCTTTCGCAGTTCGTCAGCGAGATCGATGCGCAGGGTGGCTGGGATAGTGTGTCTCGTCTGATCCCGACCGCGACCACCCCGGCGGCCCAGAACCCCTTCTTCATGGGGACGGCGGCCATGACCGATGGCGGCGATTGGTATCTCCAGAGCATCGCTCAGTACGCGCCCAAGCTCAAATTCGGCGTGGTTCCCATCCCCAATCAAGCCGGCAAGAATTACGGCGCCTGGGCTGGCGGCTGGTCGTTCCAGCTCGTGAAGGGCACCCAACACGCCTCCGCGGCGACCCAATTCCTGGACTACCTCTCCAGCAGTGACGCCGCCAAAACGTTCATCATGGCCTCCCAGGCGTATAGCCAGAAGCACAATCAACCGGCGGTCCTCCCCGGCGGCCTCTACTTCGCCTATCCGGGACTGGTCAGCCAATATAATCTGCCGCTCCTGAAGAACTATCCGGATGTCCTGGCCGGGGTCCAGAGCTTCATGAACGCGCCGAAGACCTACTACAAGACCTATGCCCGCGACCGAAACGTGGTCTCCGGCGAACTATGGACCGCCGAGGAAAACGCGGCCCAGAACGCGCTCCTCCACAAGATGACCCCACTCCAGGCCCTGACCCAGCAAAATGGGACTATCCAGGCCGCGATCAACAGCTTCTACAAGTAATTTCCGCGGCCGGGGACACGGACTGGGCAATGTGAGTCGGGGTGATGGCGGCGGGTAACGCGCCTGCCGCCATTACCCCGACGCGAAGGGGGGATGATGATCCAGGCTCCAGCGCGCTCGCGGCGACCCTTACGCCAGCAGCAGCGGGAGGCGATCGCCGGCGTCCTGTTCGCCGGCCCCTGGCTGATTGGCCTGTGCGCGTTCATTCTCCTGCCGTTGGTTCAGTCCCTGTGGTACAGCTTCACCAACTACGACATTCTGCACCCGGCTCGCTTTGTCGGGCTCGCCAACTATACGGATCTTGCCCACGATTCACTTGCCGGCCAGGCGTTCGGCAACACCCTGTACATCACCGTGATTGGCGTGCCGATCGGCCTCCTGATGGCGCTCTGCATGGCGCTCCTCCTCAACCAGGAGATACGCGGGATATCACTCTACCGGACCCTGTTTTACCTCCCGGCGGTCGCTCCGGTGGTCGCATCCTCGCTCCTGTGGCTCTGGGTGCTCAACGGCAACTATGGGCTGATCAACATGTTGCTGTCCGAGTTGAATATCCTGGGACCGAATTGGTTCAACGATCCGGCGTGGGCGAAACCGGCCATTATCCTGATGATCACCTGGGGCAGCGCCGGTTCGACCATGATCATTCTCCTGGCGGGACTGAAGAATATCCCGCTCACGCTCTATGAGGCGGCGCAAATGGATGGGGCCTCGCGTCTCGGTCAGTTCCGCCACATCACCATTCCCATGCTCAGTCCCTCACTTTTCTTCGTGGTCGTGGTCGGGGTAATCAATGCCTTTCAGGTCTTTACCCAAGCCTATGTGGCGACTCAGGGCGGCCCCTTGAACTCCACCCTCTTCTATGTCTATGACCTCTTTAACAATGCCTTTGGCTACTTCAAGATGGGATATGCGTCGGCCATGGGATGGCTCCTGTTTCTGGTCATCCTGGCGATCACCCTGATTCAGTTCCGGGTCGCCCGCTATTGGGTCTTTTATGAGTAGCAACGCATGAGATCTCTAAGCAGAATTGAGGGAGCGAGCGAATCGCCAGCTCAACGAGCCGCCCAAGCCAGGCGGCGCGGCCAGGTTCGGCGTCTGGTCCGGCTGGCCCGACAGGTGCCGCGCCATCTCATCCTTATCCTCTTTGGGATACTCTTCGGCTTTCCCATGCTGTGGATGCTGTCGTCGTCGCTCAAATCGCAACAAGGGCTTTTCCAGTACCCGCCGCAAATTTTGCCCTGGCCGCTCACCTTCGACAACTACACGCAACTGTTCCAGTATTTCCCCGTGGGCCGGTTCTTCCTCAACAGCCTGATCATCACCACCTTGAATGTCACCGGCACTCTCGTCTCCTGCTCCATGGCGGCCTACTCGTTCTCGCGCCTCCGCTGGCCGGGCCGGAATAAGATATTCGCCCTCACCCTGGCCACCATGATGCTGCCGACCCAGGTCACCATGGTGCCGCTGTATCTGATCTTCCGGAGCTTTGGCTGGGTCGATACCTGGTACCCGTTGTGGGTGCCCGCCTGGTTCGGCGTGGCCTTCTACATCTTCCTCATGCGGCAGTTCTTTCTCTCCCTTCCGAGCGAGATCGAGGACGCGGCCAAGGTCGACGGGGCCGGATATGTGCGCATCTTCCTCTCCATCGCCCTTCCCCTTATGCGTCCGGCCTTGATCACGGTGGCGCTTTTCGCGTTCATGAACACCTGGAACGATTTTGTCACTCCGTTGATCTACATCCACTCGACGGACAAGATGCCGCTGGCCCTCGGACTCCAGTTCATCAACAGCACCGGGGCGTACGTGGGACAGAGCTTCTGGGGCATGCTGATGGCCGGCGCCGTCTGCGCCACCCTGCCGATGGTCATCCTCTTCCTTTTCCTCCAACGCTATTTTGTCCGCGGAATCGTCATGACCGGCCTGAAGGGGTAGGGTGGGTGTTATAGGGTAGACAAGGAGGTCAGGGGCGCTGAAGCTTTGAGCGGCAGCGCGAAGGGTGGGTCGGCCAATGCAGTGCGTGATATACGGGAGTGGCATGGCCACCTTTTGGAGAGGGCGCCGGTGGTTCACGGTAACGTCACATCGAAGGGATCGATGATCATGGTCAACCTGACCGAGGCAAACGTGCAGTCCTATAGGCAGAATGGGTTCGTACTCTCTCATCAGCCGCTTTTCTCGCGGGAGCGATTTATCAGGCTCCAGGGAATCTTCGAGGAACATCTGGCGGAGAAGGGGAATAAGCTCTCCGATGAGCTAGACACCCCGCATTTTCGCGACCCGCGCCTGCTGGAATTCCTCTTGAGCGCCGAGGTGTTGGACCTGGTCGAGCCGATTACCGGCCCTGATATCGCCTTGTGGTCCAGCCACTTCATCTGCAAGGATCCCTTCAGCGGGCGTGCCACCCCGTGGCACGAGGATTCGGCGTTGTGGGAGGGGCGCGTGAGCGGCTACGATAACATCGTCACCGTCTGGCTCGCCCTGGACCGCAGTACGAAAGAGAACGGCTGCATGCGCGTGATCCCCGGCACGCATCACAACGGGTTCTCGCGATACGTCGCCGCCGACCGCACGCGGAATACGTTCGCGACCCAAATCGAGAGCGTTGACGAAGCCAATGCGGTCTATTTTGAGTTGGAGCAAAACGAGTGCTCGCTGCACGACTCGCGCATTGTCCACGGCGCGGCGGCCAATAGCAGTCCGTATCGGCGTTGCGGGTACACGATGCGCTACTTCCCCGCCTCCACCAGGGTGTACCCGGAGAAGAACCCTGGCCACAAGCTCTGGCTTGCGCGCGGGCAGGACCGTGCCGGGAATACATACGAGAATGGGTCCTGATGGCGGACGTGCTGTGCTTCGGGAACTTGCAATTCGACCTGTTGTGCCGCACGCTCACGGACCTTCCCGAACCGGGAACCATAAGGATGATCGAGGAGATCGACAGCGCGCTGAGCGGCAACGGCGGGAACACCGCGGCGGCGCTCGCGCGTCTGGGGGTCCGGGTTGATCTCGCCGGCTACAGCGGCGCCGATCTGGTGGGGGCCCAATTCAGGTCTCTACTGGCGACCCTGGGCGTCGGCACCACGAAGCTCCTGAGCCATCCCACGGCGGCGACCGGCACATCCGTGGTGACCCTTTCGCCGGATGGTGAGCGCGGGGTCTTCTTCGTCAATGGGGCGAACGCGCTCTTCAATCTCGACACCGTGCCTGATGATTGGCTTCATGGCCCCCGGATCGTCTCGGTGGGAAGCATGTTTGTTCTCCCACAGTTCACTGGTGAGAGCGTCGGGCGCCTGTTGGCGCGGGCCCGGGCGCGCGGCGCGACGACCGTCCTCAACGTCTGCTGGGATGGCCAGGATCGTGGCCTCCCTTTCCTCCTTCCCGCCCTCGCGGAGGCAGACTATTTTGTCCTGAGCTACGACGAAGGGCGCGCGTTTACCGGGGAGATCCGGCCTGAGTCGATCCTGTCCCGGATCGAGACATGCACCCGTGGGATGGTTATCCTTACCCTTGGCGGCAAGGGCTGTCTAATCCGGACAGCCGCGGGGCTTTCCGCTATTCCGGCGGTTCCGGTCCAGGCAATAGACGCGACTGGCGCCGGTGATTGCTTCATCGCGGGATTTATCGCGGCGTTACTCCATGGACAAGCGCCCGAGGAGTGCGCGCGCCTTGGCTGTACCGTGGCCTCCTATGCGGTTACCGGGCATGGTGCGTACCCGCGCATTCCATCCTATGCGGAGATCGAGCGCCGGGCCGATAGGGTGCCGCAATAGGAAGTGGAGCGGCACTTCTGCCTGGCTCCCGTATGCTTACCAACGGGATACTCAGCGATTGGTGCTTGTACAAGTTGGATAGTAGAGAGGAAACTCAGCCATGGATGCAACGAGGAGCACCGCCGCGCCGGTGCGCTACGCCGGGCTGGAACGGGTCAAGCACGTAGGGCTCTCCATTAGCCAGGCGGTAGAACGGATACGCCGATTTGCCTATGTCGAACGGCGCCTGGTGACCTTGCTTGCCTCACGTATCGTCACCATTCCCAATCGCGACATCAAGGTCCTTCTGGCGCGGCTGCAGTTCGAGGATGCCAACCATGTCGAGGATTGGCGGGAGCGGGTCCGCGAGATGCGCACTAACAAGAGCAAACTGGAGGGCGCGCCCGACCCCGCCCTTGAAGTCCTGTTCGATGAGGCCGACCATCTCCCCGGCACCTTCCCGTTCCTCTCGGCGATCGTGGGATTGCTCAAGCCCGCCCTGCGCGACGGCTACCGCGACTATGAACGTGCCACCAATGGGCTCGCCGATTACCCCAGTGTGCGCCTGCTGCGTCGGATCCTCACCGATGAAGAGGAGCAGCTTCGACTGCTCACGCTCACCCTGGCCGCGCTCGAACCCTCCGAGGAGGATCGCGCCGCGGCCCAAGTCTGGCGGGAGCGGTTAGCCGCCTATCTGGCGGCGGCTGGGGGCATCGACGGGACCGAGCCCAGAATGGGGCCGCTCCCTCGCCAGGCATCTCTTGCGCGCTACCGGATACCCCATACGCTCACACGCGACGATACGATGCCCACCGTTTGGGACTACGTTGCCCCCCCACTCGAAGATGTACCGCTGCATCTCGACTATATGATGGGCCTGAGGGTGTCGGAACTCAACGTGGCCGAGGGCCTGGCTATCGTGCTTTGCGAGACGCCAGACATGCCCTGGAGCTTTTACCTGGATATCGCACGCCATTGCTGGGATGAAACGCGCCATTCACTCTTTGGCGAGGCGGCGATCGAGCACACATACGGTGACCGTGCCGCCATACCGATGCGCGACTACGAAGGCATATTCGCCATGGAAGCACCACCACTTGAGCAGTACGCCGTGCTGGGCCTGGAGGTCGAGGGAAAGAACATGAAATATCCGCCGGGTAAGAGGCAGGAATGGGAATTCGCTCGAGACCTGGCACAAAATGCTCTAATGACCACTTTTCAGGATTATGACTGGGCCGACGAAGTGTTGCATGTCAACATTGCTCGGCGCCAACTCGATAGCTGGTTCGCTGGCGGTTTGGCGGCAATTCAACCATTTTCGGCAGCCGGGAAAACCCACCGCACCGCGATCAAGACACAACACCCGCCCGTGGCCATCCGCCACCCAGAGCCCGTGGCCAGGGACTGATCCTGAACGCTTGCCCGCGATGTCACCTTTTCCCGATTGGCGCGTCATTATCAGTGGAGGGATTCTCCTTCTCCGCGTGAGAGGACGTGGCAGGGATGTTCGACTCGCTTGATGATCTGGCGCCGGGCACGCGCGGCCCGGCACGCTACACGTATCAGATGAGGTCCGACCGTCCGGAGACGTTGGGTAGCGAGCCACGGCAGGACGATGGACTTGACGCGCTCTACCAAGTCACGCACCTGAAGCTCTACGCCTACCTACGGTCTCGCGTTGGCGGGGACGCGGAAGCCGCCGATCTCACCCAGCATGTGTACTTGCAGGCCCTGCGCGCCTGGGAGCGGCGGCCGGCCAATGAAGCGGCGTGCGTGCCGTGGTTGTTCGTCATCGCGCGGAACGCCGCTACCGACCTCGGTCGTCGCCGCCGAGAGAGCGTGTCGTGGGAGACGCTTCCCGAGGCGCTCCATCCGCGCACCGGCGAGAACGACGAAAGCAGGATGATTCATCGGGAGGTTCTGGCCTCCCTGGCCGGCATTGTCGCGGCCTTGCCGCCGGCCAAGCGCGAGCTGCTGGCCCTTCGTTTCGGCGCCGATCTCACGTATGCGGAGATCGCGGCCGTGCTTGGGAAGCGCGAAGGAGCGATCAAAAAGAAGATGAGCCGATTGCTCAAGCAGTTACGGGAGCGGCACGATGAAGAGTAACCGTCCAGGACGCTGGCCCCTTCCCGAGGATGACCCGTTATTCGCCGGTCTGGTGGCGGATCTCAAGGCTCTGCATCGTATTTCCCCACCGGACGAACTCCCGTGGCGTCCAGCTACCACCCCTATGCGCGTTGTCCCCAAGTGGGAAAGCAAGGTCATCCATGCCTCTCGCGGCCAATTCGCGCCGAGAGGCGCCGGAAGGGGGCGGAAGGTCTGGTTGCCCTT
>DATBTL010000136.1:0-10552 GCA_036559345.1 Chloroflexota bacterium
CCGTGAGGCTGATTTGACACTATAATAGTAGTGAAATGATGATAGGCGAGATCACGTGCGTGCGCACTTTTGCCGCTCGAAACGACGCCCCATTCACCCCAAGGCACTCTCTATTCTATACCGCCGTGCCCTTTAAGGATACAAGGCGAAACGCGAAAGGCGCACCTGCATGGCAGTAGACTTCGGCACCGTGCGCGAGGTGCAGATCGAAAGCGAGATGCGCGAGGCGTATCTTGATTACGCGATGAGCGTGATCGTGCAGCGGGCCTTGCCCGATGTACGCGACGGACTCAAGCCGGTCCACCGGCGCATCTTGCACGCGATGAATGAATTGGGCCTACGCTCCTCCACCCACCACCGTAAATGTGCCACCGTCGTCGGCGAGGTGCTCGGTAAGTACCACCCGCACAGCGACACGGCGGTCTACGACAGCATGGTCCGTCTGGCGCAGGACTTTAGCATGCGCTATCGCCTGATTGACGGCCAGGGCAACTTCGGCTCGGTTGACGGCGACGCGGCCGCGGCCATGCGCTACACCGAATGCCGGATGGCGGCGATCACCGACGAGATGTTGGCCGACATCGATAAGAATACGGTCGATTTCATCCCGAACTATGACGGGAACGAGACTGAGCCCACGGTCCTCCCCGCCAAGCTGCCCCAGTTGCTGCTGAATGGGGTCACTGGGATCGCCGTGGGCATGGCCACCAATATCCCTCCCCACAACCTGACCGAGTTGGTCAACGGCCTGATCTTTTTGATCAGTCACCCCGAGGCCACCGTGGTGGAGCTAGGTGAAATCATCAAGGGGCCGGACTTTCCCACCGGGGGAGTCATTCTCGGCCAGGAGGGGATTACCAGCGCGTACGCCACCGGGCGCGGACGAATCATTCTCCGCTGCCGCCACCAGATCGAAGAGGTCCGTTCGGGCCGCACCGCGATCATTGTCACTGAGTTGCCCTATCAAGTGAATAAGGCGCGGCTGCAGGAGCGCATCGCCGAACTGGTGCAGCAACATGACATTGAGGGGATCGCCGACCTCCGTGATGAGTCGGACCGCGATGGCATGCGCTTGGTCATTGAACTCAAGCGCGATGCCCACGTCCAGCATGTCCTCAACCAACTCTACAAGCACACGCAGCTTCAGGAGCCGATCTCGATCAACATGCTGGCCCTGGTGGACAATCAGCCACGGGTGTTGACCCTGGAAATGGTCCTCCGCCATTATCTGAACCACCGGCGGGTGGTAGTGCGCCGGCGCACCGAGTTCGACCTCGACAAGGCCCGTGCCCGCGCCCATGTGTTGGAAGGGTTGGCCACGGCGCTGAACCATCTGGACGCGGTGATCCGCACCATTCGCGCCGCCACCTCCAGTGACGCGGCCAGCCAGGCCCTCCAGACGCAGTTCGCGCTCACCGAGACCCAGGCCAAGGCGATCCTGGCTCTCCAGCTCAGCCGATTGGCCGCCCTGGAGCAGCAGAAGATCCGGGACGAATTGGCCGAGATCCAGCGGCGGATCGCGGAGTTCGAGGCGATCCTTGGCGACCCGGCCCGGATCGACGCGATCATCGTCGACGAACTCACCACGATGCGCGATGACTACGGCGACGGCCGGAAGACGGTGATCGTTCACGAGGAATTGGGCTCGCTCAGCGAGGACGATCTGGTGGCCCCCGAGGAAGTGATCGTCACCATGACCAATCGTGGGTACATTAAACGCCTTTTGGCCAGCACCTATCGGCCCCAGCGGCGGGGAGGCAAAGGCATCGTGGGGATGGTGGCGCGCGATCAGGATGAGGTCAATCGCCTGCTCGCCTGCAACACCCACGATAACCTTCTCTTCTTTACCACTCGTGGACGCGCGTACCAACTCAAGGTGCACGAACTCCCCGCCACCGGCCGCCAGGCGCGCGGGGTGCCGGTCAATAATCTGATCGGCCTCGAACAGCATGAAGGGGTGACCGCCGTACTGGTCATGCCCAAGAACGGCCTCCAGAGCGGCTTCCTGATCCTGGCTACTCGACAGGGGGTGATCAAGCGCACGGCCCTGGAAAGTTTCACCACCCTGCGTCGCACCGGCCTCCAGGCAATCACCGTCGATCCGGACGACGAACTGGCCTGGGTGGAGGCGGGAACCGGGGAAGAAGACGTGCTTCTGGTGACCACGGATGGAAGGGCCATCCGCTTCCCCCAGAGCGACGTGCGCTCGATGGGCCGCACCGCCGCCGGCGTCTACGGGATCCGGCTCCGTGACGGGGACCAGGTGGTGGCCATGGGGCTCGCCCATCCCGACCATGACTTGTTGGTGGTTACCGAAAATGGAATTGGCAAGCGAACTTCCCTGGAAAAATACCCGGTTCAGGGACGCTACGGCCAGGGTGTGTATACACTGAGGAACGTGGAGAAGATTGGCTCCATCGTGGCCGCCGCCGTGGTGAACCTGGATATGGAAATGGTCTTGATGTCCGCCGCTGGTCAAGTGATTCGGCAGCCCGTGAATATGGTACGCCAGACAGGCCGCAACACGGAGGGCGTGCGCGTGATGAGCCTCAATGGGAGCGACACCGTGGTCTCCATGGCCTGCTTGGCCGTCCAGCCCGAGGCCTCGGGCTCCCCTGATGGGGCCGCCGAGGACGCGGAGGGCGAAATGATCGAGGCACTGGAACCGGAACCACTCGCGGTGGCTACATCCGCGGAACTGGACGGGGACGAATCATAGGATGAGCATGCAGAATAACACTATCCTCTGCATCGACGACGATCCCAATATCCGCGACCTGGTCACCGCCGCCCTTGAGTTGGATGGCTTCCAGGTGATCAGCGCCTCGGATGGCGCCCAGGGATTGGATCGGGCCGGCGTGGATCAACCGCATTTGATCATTCTCGATGTCATGTTGCCCGATATGCGTGGCTGGGAGGTTCTGCGCGAACTGAAAAGCCATGCCCGCACCGCGAACATTCCGGTCATATTTCTTTCCGCCCTGGATGAGACCGACGATCGGGTGACCGGGCTGGCGCTGGGGGCCGATGATTACATCGGCAAGCCGTTCGCGGTGAAGGAGTTGTTGGCCCGTGTCCGCACGCAGCTTCGGCATGCCGAGGATAATTTGCTCTCGGAACTGACCGGGCTGCCGGGAAACACGCAGATCCAGCGCGGTCTCCGCCAGGCGCTCCGGGATCCGCGCCGTGATCTCTACGTCTTGTACGTAGACGTGGACCACTTTAAGTCGTTCAACGACGTCTATGGGTTCTTAAGGGGCAACGAACTGATTAAGCGGACGGCGGCTATCCTCCGCGGCGTGGTACTCAACGGTGACCCATCCTCGTTTCTTGGCCACATCGGGGGCGATGACTTCGTGGCCATCTTCCGGGCCAGCGAGGACGAGACCGAGCGGATTTGTAAGGCGGTGATCGAGCAGTTTGATACGCAGATGCCCTTGCTCTACGATCCCGAGGACCGCGAGCGCGGCTACGTGCTGGCGACGGACCGGCAGAGCCAAAGCCATCAGTTCCCGCTGGTCACTGTCTCGATAGCCGTGGTATCCAATTATCGTCGGGTCATCGCCGACGAATGGGAAGCCAGCGCCATCGCGGCTGAACTGAAAAAGGCCGCCAAGCAGCAGGATCAGAGCGTGTACATCTTCGACAAGCGCGCGACGCCCTGACGAGGGCTGGCGATCAGATCTGGCGTAAAACCGCGACCACCTTGCCCTGAATCTCCAGCTTGTCGGCATCCACCAGGATAGGCTGTAGCTCGGAGTTCCGCGGCTGCAAGCGAATCACTCCCCCTTTTTCGCGGTAGAAGCGCTTCAGGGTTGCCTCGCCTCGCTCCGTGGTATTGCTATTGAGCAATGCCACCACGGTATCCCCGTTGTCTGCATAGCTTTGCCGGCGCACCAGCACGATATCGCCATTATCGATATGATCATCAATCATGGAGGTGCCCTTCACGCGCAGGGCGAATACGTCGGCCCCCGCCGGGAGTCCCTCGGTCAAATCGATGTATTCATCCACCTGCTCGTTGGCCTCGATGGCCGTACCGGCGGCAATCTGCCCGACCAGCCGCACCCGGACCGAGGTCACGGGCGGCGCCACTTCCGCCTGGCGAAGCAAGGTAATCCCACGGCTCTTCCGGGGCTCGTGGCTAATGATCCCTTCCTCGCGCATGCACCGCAGATGGTATTCGATGTGGCCGGTAGAGGTCACCCCAACCTCGGTCCCAATTTCCCGGTTGGTTGGTGGGCGGCCGTTCCGCGCGGTAAGATCGGCTATGGCTTGCTCGATGCGCTGACGCATCAGTTTTCCCGATTGGCGCGGCATCGGCGCTCCCTCCCGAACTATAGAACGTTTGTTCAATGCCTATCCTACCAAACGGCTGGACTGCTTGTCAACTAGGGATTCCGGATTGCGGATCGGTGGTCAAGCGGGTCATGAACCACTCTTCACCATGCCGGCACATGGCCAATCGGCCCCTGACCACGCCCGATTTCCATCGCTTGCTCCAGGCACAAGCTGACGTAGCTCTTGGCGTACCCTACCGCCTCATGAAGCGCCATGCCCTGGGCCAGCCGGGCGGCGATCGCGGCCGACAGGGTGTCTCCCGCGCCCCGAACCGCGGTGGTGTCCACGCGAGGCGCCTCAAACCATTCAAGGATCCCGTCTGTCGTCGCCAACAGATCCGGACTGAGCGCGCCAGCCAGCCTGCCGCCTTTGATCAGCACCGCCCGTGCTCCTCCACGCAGGATGGCCTCCGCCGCCGCGAGCATGTCGCCACGCTCTCGCACCTCATATCCGCTCAGCAGGGTCGCCTCGTGGATATTAGGGGTCACCAGGACCGCGTGGGGAATCAGATCGGCGCGGAGGGTTTCCAGGGTGGCAAGGTCCAGAAAGGGCCGGCCAAGCCGGTCCACGCAGACCGGATCGACCACCAGGGGCGGGAGTCGGGGCAGGAGGTCGCGGACCGCCGCCATCGCCTCGGGGCCACCAAGGTAGCCGGTTTTCGCCGCTTCGGGAACCAGGTCGTCCAACACGGCCTCGATCTGGGCCCGAACCAGCTGGGCGGCCAGGCGTTCGACCATGCTCACCCGAGCCGTGTCTTGCGCGGTGACCGAGGTGACGGCCACGGCGCCATGTACACGATGGCAGAGGAACGTCTTGATATCGGCCTGCAGGCCAGTTCCGCCGCCGCTGTCGGAACCGGCGATGGTCAGGACGCAGCGGATTTGGGCACGGGTAAGCGGCATGGGAACCCTTCCGGCGAGAGTGGGCACATACCCACCCCCCAGGTATACTTCTGGATTAGAGAGGGAGGCGAGCCATGGCTACGAGTTTCGCGGATTTTGTCGCGGTGCGCAAATCGCAAGATACGCTCGGACTACCCGGGCATCCCACCTTATACGCGCACCCTACCGATTCCACCGCCCAGCGCCTCCTCAACCGGATCGGCCTGCATGGCAGCGTGGAAGCGGTCATCGAGTCCTATCTGAAAGTATTTTACGGCACTTTGATCCACGATTCGGTGCAGGCGTCGCCTCGGCAGTTTCCCGAGTTGTACGCGCTGCTCACCGATTGCGCCGATCGGCTTGGCATCGCGGTGCCGCGTCTGCTGATTGGTCCCGGCCCCGGTGGCATGGGGATGAATGCCTTTACCTTCGGTACCGACAAAGAGAGTTTTATCTTCGTCACCTCGTTGCTGGCCCTCCAGATGAGCGAGGACGAACTGCGTTTCGTGATCGGGCACGAATGCGGCCATATCCATAACCAGCATGTGACCTACCTCACCCTGGGCTACTTGCTGCACTACCAACTCTTCAGCAAGTTCTGGAAGGATCCGGACCTCTATAAGTTCCCCTTGCTTGCCACCAAGGTCCCGATCGCCACCTGGCAGCGGCGAGCTGAAGTCACCGCCGACCGCGCCGGCGCCATTTGCGCCCGCGATACCGAGGCAGGCGCTCGGGCCTTGATCAAGCTACGCCTCGGCTTTGCTTCCCTGGCCCAATCGGTGGATGTTGATGCCTACCTCAGCCAGGGAGAAGATTTGCGCCGCGAAAGTTTCGCGGTCCGCGGCCAGGAACTGAGCTACTCGCATCCCTTGGTGGTGAAACGGATCAGGATGCTGCGGCTGTTTGCCCGCTCCGAGCTGTTCTATAGCTGCTCCGGCCTCCCTCGGCCCGAGACCGTGGATCTCCTGCAGCGGAATGACCTCGAACGGGAGATCGAGGCGTTCGTGAGAGTGCTATGACGCCGGCCGCGACCATCCCATCCGAGATCGGGCTCCGCGATACCCTTCGCCGGCTCCAGAGCGAGGCCGAAAGCCAGGGCGCGACGGATCTGGTCCACGGCTTCGCGGCCCTGGATGAGCGGCTCCGTTCGCGCAGACTTCTGGTGGCGGTGGTTGGGGAGCACAACCGAGGGAAGTCGACCTTGATCAACAGCTTGATCGGTGAGGCGTGGCTCCCAGTGGGCCAGGGCGCTCCCACCCTCCCCCCGGTGTACCTTCATGCCGGGGCCCAGGATCGGGTGGAGTTCGTCTATGGTGACGGCTCGACAGCGGAGAGCACGCGCGAGGAGTTGCTTGATTTGGGTCCCGAGGACGCGGCCGCCATTTCCTACGCGCGAGTGGCTCTGGCCAATCCGGATCTCCAGGGCTTGGTCCTGGTCGATACCCCAGGCTTGAATGATCCGGAGAGTGGCCGCCTGGCCGAGACGGTGCGCGCGGTCCTGGGTCAATGTGATGTGGTGCTCCTGGTGCTGGACAGCGCGCAGGCGCTGGGTACCAGTGAACGGGAGTTCGTGGAGCAGCAGTTGCTGGGGGCGGGTTACCATCGCCTGGTCGTGGTGCTGAACCGCGACGATGCGCTCGAAGGGGAACGCCAGCGTGAAGCGGTGCGAGAGCGCGTCACGCGCCTTTTGGCGCCGGTCCTGGCTTCATCCGCGCCCGAGCTTCTGCCATACGCCGCGCGTACGGCCCTACGAGCACGCGAGCAGGGTGATACGCGCCTGCTTGCCCGCTCCGGTTATCCCGAGTTACGCGCGCTGCTTGCCGATTGCGCCGCCGAGCGGGGAAAGATCCTCCAGGAGTCGGTCGCGGTGCGCGCTCGTTCGCTGGGTGGGCTGTTGCGAACCCGCATGGAGGCGATCCCGGATCCTGTCGGGGAGGCGGCCCTGGTTGACACAACCGCCATTGAGAGCGAGAAGGTGGTCCAGGCTCGTCGCGCCCTGACGCGGGTAGGCGAGCAATACAGCCTGGAACTTAGCGCCTTCGCGATCGACCTACGGGATCGGCTGGCCGAGGAGGCCGCCGAGGCGGAGCCGGAGGATCTCCGGCGCTATCTGCCCTTCTATATCCAGGAGCAGTTCGCGACCTTCCTGCGGGAGCGCGAGCCCGAAGTCCTGGCCCACGCCCAGGAGGCGGTACGCGAAGCGGGCCTGGAGAACTTGCCTGCCCTGGCACTGACCGTTCGCCCTCCCGCTCCCGGCCTACATCCTTTCGTGGCCCCGGATTTTCTTGAGGATAGTCTGCTTCTTACCACCTTCCTGACCGTGATCGGCCTGACGCTCCGCCCGATCATGTCCACCATGATGATGACTCTGGGTCCCATGTTGAGAATGCTCACCCGCCAGATGCGCGAGCAGGATGAGCGTGGCGCCCTTGTTCGGGCGGCGCAGGCGTCCGTCATGCAAGCAGCCGCCATTCTGGAGCGGCAAATCGCCCCCGCCTTCACCACCGCCACCGAGGCGCTCACTCTCGCCGGCCCGCCGGCGCCGCCCAGGCTGGTCGAGACGGTCGACGATAGCGCCGGCCGAGCGCGCGTGGAGGCTCTCCTCCAATCCCTGGATGCGCGTACGGACTCAAGCATGCGACAATAGTACGACTGGGCGTCGGAATCATAGAACTGGCGCCAATGAGAGGATAAGGATGACCGCACAGGTTGAGGGTTATCGAGACTTCGCCGAGGTACGGGGCGAGGTGGTCGAGGAGTTACGAGAACTGGCCGCGCTCAATCGGGGATTGGGGATGGAGGACGGCGCCGACCAATTGGGTGAGCTGGCGGATCGGGTGCAGGCCGGGGTCTTCCGCGTCCTGGTTCTGGGGGAATTCAAACGGGGGAAGTCAACCCTGATCAATGCCCTCCTGGGCGCCAATCTCTTGCCCGCCAACGTGACTCCGACCACGGCCCTGTTGACCCTGATTAAATATGGCCAGGACGTGGAAATCGAGTTGATTCCCTTCCATGGAGCGCCGCAAAAGGTGAGCCCGGAGGTTCTGGCCGAGACTTTGAGCTTGTCCAATGATGAGGAAGAGAATCATCGGCGCCAGGCTACCTACAAGATGGTGGAGGTTCACTATCCTTCGCCGCTCTGCGAAAACAATGTCGAGATCGTGGATTCGCCCGGTCTGAACGAATCCACGATGCGGACCGAAATCACCAGTGGGTATATTCGCCAATCGGACGCCGCGATCTTCGTTCTGTCGGCTACCAACTTTGCCAGTCTCACGGAATTGGAGTATCTCAACACCCATATTTTGGGCAAGGGTCTCACCCACATTTTCTTCGCGATCAATCAGTACGACCGGGTAATCGACGACGCCGACGATCCGGCGGGCGACACCAAGGATCTCACGGCCATGGCCGAACAGCGGCTAGGGCCTTTGACTCGGGTGAATGGCCGCGATCTGGGCCGCGAGCGCATGTTCTTTGTCAGCGCCAAGCCGGCCCTCCGCGCCAGACTGGATCACGACCAGGCGGGCCTTGAACGTTCGCGTCTGCCGGCGCTCGAAGGGGCCCTGGAGCGGTTCCTGGCCCGCGAACGCGGCAAGGTGGCCCTGGAGCGGCCCTTGGCTCAGGCCAGCCAGGCGGTGGATGACGCCCGCCACGCCATAGCCTTCCGGCGCGCCACCATGGAAATGGACCTGGCCACCCTGGAGCAGCGGGTCCGCGAGGTGCAGCCGCGCTTCGAGGAGCTGCAAGACCACAAGCGGCGCATCCTTCGGACCATCGAAGCAGGCGAGCAGTTAGTCGGGAAGTCGGTCGAATTGAGTTTCCGCCAGCGCGTCGCCACCATGGAGGACGGGATGCTTGAGGCCGCCATGGCGCTCAAGATTTCACCCCAATGGAATCCGGCGCGAATCCGCAAGGAGATGGCGGAAGGGATCAACCAATACATCGAACGCGAATTGCAGGGCTGGGCGGATCAGACCGGCAAGGATCTGGAGGAGCGCCTGAACCAACTCACGCAGGATATAGGCCCTGATGCCGCCACCATTGACGCGGAGTTGAAGCGCATTCGCATTCAGGTGTCGGGAGGCGTGCTGCCGGAGGAATCCGAGTTGCAAGGCGATCCCAAACGGGTGATGGAGACCATTCTCTCCTATGGCGGTGGCATGCTGGGCGACTTTGGGGTGGTCCTCCGCGGCGGCAGCGGTTGGCTGCAAAGCGCCATGCGGATTATCGCGCTCCAGCTTGCCGCCACCGTGCTTCTGGCGGCGATCGGCTGGGCCACCAGCCCGCTGTTCGTGATCGGGACCGTGGCCAGCGCCGTTGCCCTGGGGGTGGTGAACCGGCGCAACACCATGGAACGGAATATGAAGGAAAAGATGGCGGAGACGGCGCGGGCCGAATTGCACAAACTCCCCGCCAAAGCCCTCCCGAATATGCTCCTGGAAGTCCACAAGACCTTCGAGGCGTTCCGTTCCTCGGTGGAACGGGGCATCGATGTGATGATCGGCAACGTACGCGATACCATTGATTCCGCCCTGGCGGATCGGCGGGCCAAGGAGGGAGAGCAGGCGCCCGAACTGGAGCGGATCGCCGACATTGAACTTGGCCTTACCCACCTGGAGGAGCGGATGGCGGCCAGCAAGGCGCGGTTTGGCGGCTAGCGTTCCGCCGCCTCGTACAGGGCGTTACGAATCGAGGTAACGTCCTTGCGGATCTGGACGTTCTCGTTCTTGAGCTCGTACGTGATCTTGTCCACTCCATGGATGATCGTGCTGTGGTCCCGCCGCCCGAGATATTCGCCGATCCGGGGCGTGGAGGCATTGGTTTCCTCGCGGAGGAGATACATCGCCACCTGCCGAGGGAGTGAGATGGCGCGCTCACGCGAGGGACCGAGCATATCCTTCCGATCGACCCGGTAGTAGCGGAGCACCGCCTCCAGCACCTGATCGAGGCTGGGTTGGTTGCGCTTGGCCCCCGCGTTCATGGGGTCCAGGGCGCCCGCCGCCATTTCGATGGTAATGGGCACGTTCTGCACGGCCGCCATGTAGGTTACACGCTGGAGCGTCCCTTCCAGTTCGCGCACGTTGCTCTGGACGTGGCGGGCGATATAGTCCAGAACGTTCCGCGGCACTGGGACTGGTTGCAACTCCGCCTTGGCCTGGAGGATCGCGATCCGATGCTCCAAGTCCGGGGGTTGCACATCCGCGATCAATCCCCACTCAAAGCGCGAGCGGAGACGATCCTCCAGGGTCGTCATCGCCTTGGGATGGCGGTCGCTGCTCATCACAATCTGCCGCTGTGCTTCGTGCAAGGAGTTGAAGGTATGGAAG
>DATBTL010000137.1:0-23649 GCA_036559345.1 Chloroflexota bacterium
CCCCCTACACTGGCTGAAGCATCTCGTGAAGCCGGGTCTCCGAATCCAGGCTAGTCAGGCCGATTAAGCGATCGCCAAGGGCGAGGACAGTGTCCTTGGTGGGAAACGATCGGACCCCCTCATGAATGAGGAGAGACAGGACCGTATCGGGCGGCAACCCCAGATCGCCGATCCTCCGCCCCACCCACGGGCAGTCGTCCGCCATGAATAGGTCAACAATCTCCATGCCGATGCTCCGCAAGGTGAGCAGATTCACGAACGGGGTGGTAGGAATTTCCTGCTCGATCAAGCTGATGATGAACTGGGTGGCGCTCACCGTGACGTCGATCCCGAGCTTGATGAAAATATCCTCGTTCCGCGGATTATTGATCCGGGCGATCGTCCGCTTCACGCTGAAGTGCCGTTTCGCCACCTGGCTGACCACCAAATTGTCCTCATCCTCCCCCGTAACCGCGCATACAACGTCGGCCCGGCTCACCCCCGCTGCTTCCAGGGTAGCCGCCTCGGCGCCGTCTCCCCGTAAGACCACGCCCTCACCGAGGTCGTTGGCAATCTGCATGGCCCGCCGGCGGTCCCGTTCAATCAGCAGGACTTCGTGCCGTTCGTCCAGGAGTGCCTTGGCAAGATAATAGCCAACCTTTCCACCCCCGATCACCACGATATACATAGACGATTATACTCTCCTTCAGGTGGGCGTTCAGCCCACGTCCAGCAGGGCCTCGATGCGCTCCACGCCAACTCTGGTGGGACACATCGTCTCCAGCCCCATATTGCGGAAGCTTTCATTCCGTTCCGGGTCGTAGATTCTCACAATCACCCGCCCCACGTGAAAGACGCACTGGGCAATTTGGCTGGCCATTATATTGGAATTGTCATTATCAGACAGGGCCAGAAACGCATCCGCGGTCTCGATCCCCGCCTGGCGCAACACATCGTAGTCGATACCCTCGCCAAGCACCGCCTGCCCGCCAAATTTGGCGGGCAGACGATCGAAGGATTCAAGTTTCAGATCGATTATGCTGACCGAGTGGCCTTCGGCGTCCATCATGCCAGCCAGACGCGCGCCAACCCGCCCGCACCCCAAGATGACTACTTGCATGTCAATGTTCTCCGTTGAAATCGTTCGGAGCGATGATACATTCTTGAAGTACGGTACCGCCAGAACCCACCAAGCATACCGCCAAAGGCAGCAACGTGCGAACCGACGACTTTGATTACGAACTCCCAAACGAGTTGATCGCCCAGCATCCCACCGAGGAACGCGATCGCTCGCGACTCCTCGTGGTTCACCGCGCGAGCGATCAACTCAACCATGCCCGCTTTAGCGACCTTCCCGCTTTTCTCAACCAGGGCGACCTCCTGGTGGTCAACGACAGCAGGGTGCTGCCAGCCCGTCTCCATGGGATCCGGGAACGAACCGGGGGGTCGGTGGAAATCCTGCTCCTGAACGAACTGGAGGCGGATCGATGGCTGTGTCTGGCCAGGCCGGCTAAGCGGGTCCGGATCGGCGATAGGCTCCAATTTGGCGAGGGAGAGATCCGCGCCGAAGTAACCGAGGAACAACCCGAGGGGCGGCGGGTGCTCGCTTTCCAGCCGGCCGATAGCCCGCTGCGTGAGCGACTGGCGCGGATCGGAGAGTTGCCGCTCCCACCCTATATTCGAGAACAGCCGGCGGATCCCGAGCGTTATCAGACCGTGTACGCGCGCGAACTCGGCTCCGTGGCGGCGCCGACCGCCGGCCTGCACTTTACCCCGGAGCTCCTGGATCGCCTGGAGGCACGGGGTTGCCGGCGGGCCTCTGTTACGCTCCACGTGGGGTTGGGAACCTTCCGCCCAGTCCAGGTCGCGTCCATTACGGAACATGTGATGCATGCTGAGTACGGCGAATTGCCGGCGGACACCGTGGCGGCAATGCGCGCGACTCGGGACCAGGGAGGGCGCGTGGTCGCGGTCGGCACCACGACCGCTCGGGTGCTGGAGACGGCGGCGCGGCAAGACCCCGATTCCCCTTGGTCCGGCTGGACTGATATCTTCATCTATCCAGGCTTCGAGTTCCGCGCATGTGACGCCCTGATCACCAACTTCCATCTCCCGCGTTCCACCCTGTTGATGCTGGTCAGCGCCTTCGCCGGAAAGGACCTGATCGATCGCGCCTACGCCGAGGCCATCCGGGAGCGGTATCGCTTCTTCAGTTTTGGGGACGCGATGCTGATTCTGTAAGGGCGACATGAGGTATGATCGGGATGAACCCGGGAAATCGCTTCGCGGCAGTGGGGGACGGCGATGCGGATGCTTTTGATGGTTACCAATAACCAGATGTCGCTTCGCGAACTTTACACCCTGGCGGTGGAAAATCACTCGGCCGGCTGGGCAACCTCGTTCATGAGCGGCTTTCCGGAGGGCGTGGAATCCATTGTCTCCGCCTATGACGCGATTATCTATGAACTCGGTTCCCCCGATAGCCCGCGACGGGTGAGCGATCTGAAGGCCCTGCGCCGCACCGGAACCCCGGTACTCACCCATCTGGAAGGCCGCGAGGCGCCCGCGCGGGCGGAGGAGTTGCGCGCGGCCGGTGTCCAGATCGTCCCCTTTCCCGTGACCGTCGCCGGGATCACTCAGGCGCTTGATGCCCTGGCATCCCAGCGGAAAACAGCGGGCCGGAAGGTCGGTTTCGCCGAGCGGCTCAAGCGCGCCTTCAGCGGTTAGTCAGGAATCGATGCACCAGAGCGAGCCGCGGATCGTCTTCATGGGAACGCCCGCCTTCGCCGTGGCAAGTCTGCGGGCGCTCCTCGGTTCGAGCGAGGATTCGGCGCCAGCGGGGCGCGTGGTCGGCGTCTTCACGCAGCCCGATCGGCCGGCGGGGCGGCGTGGGCTGGTCACGCCGTCCCCGGTGAAAGAGGCGGCGCTGGCGGCCGGCATCCCCGTCTTGCAACCGGAGCGCCTCCGAGCGCCCGAGGGGTTCGCCATGCTGGAATCCGTGGCTCCCGATCTGATCGTCGTTGCAGCCTACGCGCACATACTCTCCCAAAGGATTCTCGATCTGCCGCGCTTTGGCTGTCTCAACGTGCATGCCTCGCTCCTTCCGCTGTACCGGGGGGCCTCGCCAGTTAGCGCCGCCATCCTGGATGGGCAAACAACCAGCGGCGTGTCAATCATGCTGATGGAAGCGGGGCTCGACACGGGACCGGTGCTCAGTCAAGCCTCGCTGCCCATCGAAACTGACGACACCACCGCGAGCCTGACCGAGAAACTGGCCCGACTTGGGGCTGAGGAGCTGGCCGCGACCATCGGGCCATGGGTGGAAGGACGTATCGAACCGCGTCCGCAGGACGAGGCACTCGCCACCATGACTCGGCCCCTGCGAAAAGAGGATGGCCTCATTCACTGGTCCCGGCCGGCCCGTTATATCGCGAGGCAGGCGCGGGCCATGTTTCCCTGGCCGGGAGCCTTCACCCCCATGCATGGTACGATCCTCAAGGTGCTGGCCGCCGAGGCAGTTACGCACGCCGTCCCGCCAGGCTTGGAACCGGGCAGGGTAACTCAGGTCGGAGGAGAGCCCTTTGTGGGAACCGGAGAAGGGGCACTGCGCCTCACGCGGGTTCAGCCCGCCGGTCGGAAAGGCATGTCGGGAGCCGAGTGGCTCCGCGGCTCGCCCGCCGCGATTGGCGGAGTCCTCGGGGAACCGGGATGAAGAGACGCCGCGAGCCCAGGCGAGATAGACGGAATGGTCTAAAGGCCCGGCGCGGGCCGGACGACAGGCGCGAAGGTCTTTTTGACGAGCGCGTGCGCTTGGTGCGGCCCGGGCGGTTGATCGCGGGTGGCGTCATGATCGCCATTGCCATCGTCTGGTTGGCCATCGAAAACCTCATGAGCCTGAACGGTAAGCAAGCCGCCACATCAGGGCAGGCGACAGCCGTGCCCACCCTTCCTGCCCTGGCCACCCCACAAGCCTTCGCGGGCGGCCGAGTCAACGCGGCCTTGCTGGGAAGGGAGAAGGATATTCCCGGCCATCCTGCCCGCGTGGGCTACCAGTTCTGGGTGGTGGCGATCCAGGTGAGCAACGACCGGTCCACGCCCATGCACCTGGGGCCGGCATCGTTCACTCTGCGTTCGGGGCTCCGGATTCTGGGTCCTGGTCGTCTGGTGACCGGCCACACGGCGGCCTTCGCTCCGGGAGGAATCGGGGCCGGCCGCCAAGCGGAAGGCGACTTGTTCTGGCAGGTAGCGGATTCGGTCTCGCCGACCATCCTTCGATTCACCGCGCCCGACGGTGAGCACCCTATCGTCTGGTCCCTGCCTTAGCGGAGCCTCACGAAGCGGCAAGCCGTCACGCATCTCATTCAAGGTGCTGGAACTATATAGGAGCGCGGGTCTCCAGGCCCGCATGATCCGGCCACTGATCGTCACCTGGATAGCGCGATGATCGCCAATAGCGGGCCTGGAGACCCGCGCCCCTGAAAACCGCCCTAGCGGTGCTTGAATCGGATCAAGATGATGCTGAATTCATAGAGGAGGATCAGCAACACGGCCACGATCAGAGGGGTTACCGGATCGGCGCCGGGGGTAATGATCATCCCGCCGAAGAGGGCAGCGAAATAGGCTATCTTCCGCTTCCGCCGCAACAAGTGCGACGAGACAATGTTCACCAGGGCCAGCATGATCAGCACGATCGGCAACTCGAAGACAGCTCCGAACAACAGCAGGATGATCGCGTATTGATTGAGCAAGGAATTGGCGTCCGGCAGATAAGCAACATTGCTGCCGCCGATCCCAACCAGGAAGCCAAAGTAGCGGGGAAACACGAAATAGCCGATGGAGGCGCCGATAAGAAAGAGAATGAGACCAAGGCCCACGAACGGGACCACCGATTTCCTGGTGTCGATCTCGAAGGCTGGAGCGATAAACATCCAGAATTCATAGAGCCACACCGGCAGACAGATGATTGCGGCGGGCACCAGGGCCAGTTTGATCCGAAGAAATAGCCCGCCCGTGATGGAGGTCACGATAAGCTTGTCGCCGATCGCCAGATTATGGACCCCCTTGAGGGGGTGAATAAGCAGGCTAATCATGAAGTCGTAGAAGATCAGGCTGATCAAGGAGGCAACGACGGCCACGATCACGCAGACAAAGAGGCGCCGGCGCAGCTCCTCCAGATGCTCGATTACCGTCATGTTTTTCGGATCAGGGTCCCCAAGGGCCAAGAACCGACGCCCCAACATCACCGCCATTATTCCTCAGCTCCACACCAGTACAGGGAGAAACCATAAAAAGAAGGGTGCGCGCCGTATTGTGACGCACACCCGGTTCGCTCTCATCCTCATCAATCCGCGGGAGCTATTGCCCCACGGATACATGGTCCGGTTGGCTCCGCTGAGCGGAATCAGATCCCGGCTCAACCACCGGAGCCTGCGCCACCGGCTGGGACTGTGGAGTCCACTGCTGTTGCGGCTGCTGCTGAGGCGCCCATTGCTGGGCGGGCTGTGGGATCGACTGCTGCTGCGCCGCGGGCGTGATCATCGGCTGCGGCCGATCCGAACCAGTAGTAGCGTCCCGGAACTCGCGGATTCCCCTGCCGACCGCCGAACCGATTTCAGGCAATTTTCCCGGCCCGAAAACCAGAAGGACAATCACCAGCAGAATGATGATTTCAGGTGCATGGCCAAAACCGAACATCCAGTGTCTCCTTTGCGTGCAATCTCATCCCCTGCATCATACTCTTCCCCACCGATCTTGTCTATTCGCGCTCTCCATGGATTGATAGTGGGTGATCCAGTATCTGGGGCGCGGGTCTCCAGGTTCGCTGGGCGCGGACGCCCATCTCGTTGGTGACAGCGGTGGATCGACCGGCATCAAGTGGTGGGATTGAAGAGCGTTGGCTGGTTCACGGCCGGATCGGCGCCCCTACGGGGCATGATCTTCCCTAAATGGGCGTACGCCAGGGGGGTGGCCATCCGGCCGCGGGGCGTCCGCTGGAGGAAGCCCAGTTGGAGGAGAAAGGGCTCGTAGACGTCCTCGATCGTATCGGCCTCTTCGTTGGTGGCGGCGGCGATCGTATCGAGCCCCACCGGCCCGCCATCAAACTTGCTGATCACGGTCTCCAGGAGGCGCCGATCCGTGGCGTCCAGGCCGAGTGCATCAACTTCCAGCATGGCCAGGGCTTCGGCGGCTACGGCGCGTGTAGCCACTCCATTCGCTTTGATCTGGGCATAGTCGCGCACCCGCTTCAAGAGACGATTGGCAATTCGCGGCGTGCCGCGGCTGCGCTGGGCAATCTCCTCCGTGGCGCCGGGTTCGAGGGTAACCTGGAGGATATGGGCGGAGCGGCGGACAATTTCCGCCAGAGCCGTCTGATCGTACAGTTCAAGGTTATAGTGAACCCCGAACCGGTCGCGCAACGGGCTACTAATCAGCCCAAGGCGGGTAGTGGCGCCGATCAGCGTGAAATGTTTGAGCGGTAGCCGCATGGTCCGCGCACTTGGCCCCTTGCCGATAATAAAGTCCACCGCGAAGTCTTCCATGGCCGGGTAGAGGGTCTCCTCGATCACCCGGTTGAGCCGGTGAATCTCATCCACGAATAGGACATCACCGTGCCCAAGGTTGCTGACGATCGAGACTACGTCACCGGGGCGCTCGAAGGCCGGCCCGGAGGAAATTTTGATATTGACGCCCATTTCGCGGGCCACGATACTGGCCAGAGTCGTCTTCCCAAGGCCGGGGGGACCATACAGCAACACATGATCCAACGGCTCCTTGCGGGCCAGGGCCGCGTCCAGGAGCAAACGTAGATTTGCCTTTACCCTATCCTGGCCAATGTACTCAGCCAACCGCTCCGGGCGGAGGCTGAGCTCCGCCTGGGAGTCCTCGGTCCGCTCTCGGGGCGTGAGGTCGCGTTCCTCATCCATGCTCATGCGGTACGCTTCCCAAACCCTGGTCCGCCCTCGATCGACAACTCATGGGGCGCCACGGGTCCGTCACCGACTTCGCGACCGCCAGATCTGGAAACCGAGAAATGCCAGCACCGCTACGATGAACAAGGGCACCAAGGTGATCAGAAGACCGATGATCGCGCTCACCACGACATAAATCGCCACCACCGCCGCCACCACGCCGCCCCCGTACACGATCAGCCTGTTCTTCATGGTGGCCGGAACCAGACCAAGGATAGTGTCTTGGCGCGAGTTGGCCACATTGGGGCCAGCGCCAAATGGGCCGGCGGGCGTGGTCTGACCGCGGAGAGCCGGCACTCCGCCGCCGCGCGGATCCGGCAGGCTCGTACCACAGTCCTGGCAATATCGCTGATCCTTCTTTTTGATCGTGGCCCCACAGGAAGGGCAATACATAGCCATGCTCCGAACCGCCTTACTCGGTCACCACGGAACGATCATAAGCAAAACCACGGGCAAGCAGCCTGTAGCTGCCGGCCAGGGAGTCCGGCAGCACCCGCGTGGCTCCGAGGACCGGCATGAAATTCGTGTCGCCCACCCATCGAGGCACTACGTGAAGATGCACGTGATCGGCAACCCCTGCTCCAGCCGAGACGCCTTGATTGATCCCGATATTGAAACCGGTTGGCGCTATCGCGTCCCGCAAGACGCCAATCGCCCGCTGGGTAAGGGCCATGAACTCGCCCACGACCTCCTCTGACAGTTCGTCAACGCCGGCTCTATGCGCGTAGGGCACTACCATCAGGTGACCATTGTTATACGGGTAGCGATTCAGCATGACAAAACAGGTCTCCCCGCGCCAGATGATAAGATTCTCGGGATCGTCCTTCGCGGCGATCGCCGAGCAAAATATGCAGCCCACCGCCTTTGGTCCCTTGATGTACGCTAGCCGCCACGGTGCCCACAGGGTTTCCATCGTGGAATCATCATACCATGGGTACGCGATCCCGTACGCCGCGCGGAGCGAAAACCCGCGCCAACCAGGCCCGCCATTGTGGCCCCTACCTGGGGAGCGGGAGATAACAGTACCATTGGGCTAGTGCGCCTGAAGCGGAACGCATGTAGCATTATGGCGATTGTGAGGAATGTCAACATGGGTGATGAGGTAGCCATTCCCGTCCTGCTCGTGGATGATCACCCAGTGGTACGGCACGGCTTGCAGGCGATTTTGCAGACCGACCCCACCCTGGATGTGGTTGGTGACGCCGAGGACGGTCTGGACGCGCTGGAAAAGGTGGCCACGCTCCACCCCCGCGTAGTGCTGATGGACATTCATATGCCGCGGATGGACGGCCTTGCCGCCACTCGGAAAATCAAGGAGCGCTTCCCCCGCGTAGCCGTGGTCATCCTCACCCTGTACAACAACGAGCAATACGTGGTCGAGGCAGTCAAGGCGGGAGCGGCCGGGTATCTCCTCAAGACCAGTAGCCGAGACGAAATCAGCCATACCATTCATGAGGTCAATTCCGGGGGGATGCTGATCCGGAGCACGACCTTGCAGAAGGCGCTGGCCGGATCGATCCAGGGCGGGAACGAACCGGCGTTCCGCGAACGTTCGGCCGCTGACAGCGCCGGCATCGACCCGCTCAGCCCGCGCGAAACCGACGTGCTGCGCCTGGTGGTGGAAGGCATGACCAATAAAGATATTGGCTCCGTCCTCTACATCACCGAGGACACGGCCAAAAAGCATGTGCAAAACATCATCGCCAAGATGCAAGTCTCGGATCGCACGCAAGCCGCCGTTAAGGCGCTCCGTATCGGAATGGTCAAATAACTTTCCGAGGCGGGGTGGTACCAGGTTGAAGCCCCGGCCTTCAGGCCGCTTCTTCCCTTCTTCCCGGGCTTGCTTCTCCGCCGGAATGCTAGAGCGTGACCTCGGCATATAGCTTGCCAAACCGTGGCTCCCCGCAGCGAAAGTCATCCGCGTTGGTTCCCAGAGTCTCGGCGGTAAGCGCGGCCAGAATTTGCAGCGGGACCGTGGTGACCAGAGGGCTCAACGCCTCGGGTAGGTCGGGCACGCGCACAATCGACACATCCGACCCTATGACATCCGCCAGTGCCGCCTCCGCCGCCTGGTCCACCACCAGGAGCAGCCGCGCGCCAACCAGTGCAAGGGCGCGGGCGGCGTCTCGCATGCGATGAAGCCCCGGCCCCGCGACGGCAATCACCACCGCCAGGTCGCCCGCCTCCACCGCTTGCAAACCGCCATGGAGGAAGGTCTCCACCTCGAACCCCTCCGCGACCAGGTAACATGATTCCTTGACCTTCAGAGCGCCTTCACGCGCGGTGGCCGCGTTCGGGCCCGCCCCTACCAGCACCAATCTTCCGCGCGCCGCCACAAGCCCAGCGGACGCCCGCATCTTCTCCGCGAGGGCCTGCACATTCCCGATCGCCTCCGGCACGGCACGTAGTGCCTCCCGCCACCCCGCGAGCGGCCGTCCCAGGAGATCCGCTACCTTGCAGGCAGTGAGCGCGAGCGCCGCCAGGGCGGCCAGATAGCTCACGGTGTAGGTGGCGGATTTTTCGGGCACGGTAGTGAGAAGGCGCGGAGTTCCCTCGCCAAACGTCGAGTCGAGCCCAGTCACCACGACGGTAGCCGCCCCGGAGGCGATCGCCAGGCCCAGGGCCTCGCGGGCATACGTGGTAGCGCCAGTATGGGAAATCACGACTACGGCGTCATCCGTCCCGAGGTTGCGTGGATACTGAACAAACTCAAAGCTCCCCACGGCAATAGCGAACAGACCGGCCTGGCTGAGCATGTGCGCCCCGATTTGGGCGGCATGATGGCTGGTCCCCATGCCAACTAGCCAGACGCGGCGCCCAATCAGCGCCGCCGCCACACGCGCGGCAGGGCCAGGGCGTCCAACCACGTCCCGTAAGGCATCAGATTGGCTGAGGATGCCGGCATACAACGCCGAACTAGGCTCGGCCACCCATGCCTCCGCTTCCCCTGTATCAGACACAAAAGTAGTTGATGGATCAGATCCTCACCGATCCTACACGCCAGCATAGCCGATTTCGAGGCGCCTTCACCATCACGACGCTCTTAGTTAGCGGATAGTGCGAAGGTTCTCCATTGAATGGACCCAATAAAGATTGTGGGAGCTTGGTAGGCGGTAACACTCGCTTAATGGCCCCTTGCAACGCTCGGTATTGGCTCTTGGAGCTAATCCATTATGTTGTTATAGTCCGTTCTGAGGTGCGCTGCAACCAAACAGGGAATCTGAGATGACACCGACCAGGAGGATCACGATGGTGGGCGGTGATGTCCCGATGACGCGTCGAACGGCCACGCAGGGAGATCGTCTCGACGTGGCGGCCCTCCGCCGCGGATTCGCGGGCCAGATCCTGCTGCCTGATGAGGATGCCTATGACGAGACACGACGCGTGTGGAACGCAATGGTTGACCGGCGGCCGGCCATCATTGCCCGCTGCGCCAGTCCGTCTGATGTCGCTACCGCTCTCCGATTCGGCCGCCGGCGGGATCTCGAGATCGGAGTGCGCGGCGGCGGGCACAGCGTTCTCGGTCTCGCCGTCCCTGACGGCGGACTGATGCTCGACCTCTCCCTCATGGGGACCGTACGGATCGACCCCGACCGGCGTCGCGCCTGGGTTCAGGGCGGCGCGCTGCTCGGCGCCCTCGATCGAGCCGCCCAGCCGTTCGGCCTGGCCACCACGGCCGGCAACGTCTCTCACACCGGGGTCGGCGGCCTAACCCTCGGTGGAGGCATGGGCTGGCTTGCCCGGCGGTTTGGACTTGCCTGCGACAACGTGACCAGCTTCGAGGTCGTCTCCGCTGACGGCGGGACCATGCGCGCGAGCGAAACGGAGAACACGGACCTCTTCTGGGGTCTCCGCGGCGGCGGCGGTAACTTCGGCGTGGTCACCGAGTTTGAGTTCCGCCTCCATCCGGTGGGCACGGCGGCTCTCATTTCCGACCTATTCTACAGACCGGAGGATGGGTCACGGGTCATGCGTCGATGGCGCGATCTGCTCACCGACGCGCCCTGCCAGGCGACATTCACCGCCTGGGCCGGCACCACCGGCGCCTGGCCGTTCCTGCCGCGCGAGTTGCATCACCAACCCCTGATCAGCGTGGGCTATGTGTGGATTGGCGACCCGGACCAGGGGCGTGGACTGCTCCCGGCGCTCCGCGACGTGACGCCGCCAATCGCCGAGCGGGTTAAAGAGTTGTCGTACATTGATCTCCAGCGAATCGATGACACTCCGCAACGCCACCTCATACGGCGCTATGCGGGAGGCCATTATCTTCGCGCGCTCGGAGACGAGGCGATCGACGCCTTCATTTCGCGCGGAGTCCCGGAGGCCGATAGCAATCTCTATCCCTCCTTCCTGCCGTCCGGCAGCCTGCAAAGCTATGGCGGCGAGATCGCCTCCGTCGCCCGAGATGCGACCGCCTTCAGTCATCGTGATACACTCGTTGAATTCGGGGCCGGCGCGGGCTGGACGGACCCGGCCGAGGACAACTCGCGGATTGCCATGACGCGACGCTACGATGCCGCCATCGAGCCGTTCGCCAGCGGCGTCTACGTGAACGACCTCGCCGACGAGGGCCAAGCTGCCGTGCAACGAGCATATGGCTCGGACACGATCGCCCGGCTCACGGCACTGAAGGATCGGTACGACCCCGACAACATCTTTCACCTCAATCACAACATCCGGCCCGGCTCACGTTGACCGGCCGAGGAAAGCACCGGCACCACGGGCCAGTCAGATCATTGTTCATTGAAGCCAGCGGCAAGTGATACCAAGAGGGAGAAACACCATGGGAAGAATCATTGTAACTGAGTTCGTCTCACTCGACGGAGTGATGGAAGACCCAGGTGGCGCGGAGGGCTACAGACACGGAGGTTGGTCATTCACGTTCAGCAGCGGCGAGGAGGGGAACAAGTACAAACTTGACGAGACCCTTGCCACCGAAGCGCTGCTATTGGGACGGGTGACTTATCAAGGCTTTGCCGCGGCCTGGCCATCCGTGCAAGGCGAATTCGGGGACAAGTTCAACAACATGCCAAAGTATGTCGTCTCCTCGACCCTTGCGGAAGCCACCTGGAATAACACGACGGTGCTCAAGGGCGACGCCGTGGAAGAGGCGGCGAAGCTGAGGCAGCGACTGCACGGGAACATCGCGGTCCACGGCAGTGCCCAACTCGCGCGGACGCTGATCGCGCACGACCTCGTCGACGAACTGCACCTGATGGTGTATCCGGTACTCCTTGGGACCGGCAAGCGTCTCTTCGGTGAGACGAGCGACCTGAAGCGCCTGCGCCTTGCCGAGGCAAGGACGGTCGGCGACGGCGTCGTCATCCTTATCTACGAATCGGCGGGCGACAAAGCGAACGAGCCGGTCACCAACTAGGGCCTGTCCTGTACATGATCGAGTCGCGGTTCCGGTTTGATGCCGCCCCGCGCGAGTTGGTTCAACCCGGGCCCCGACGGGTGACCGCGCCGTCCGTACCTGCAGGTGCCGTGGCTTGCAATGGGGGTCCGGCTGGCCGATGAGCAATGCCGCCATGCCGGTGTACAATACGTTGAAATTAGTTTGGATCGAGACCACAGGAGGTCGAAGTGTCTGCATCAGTGCTCTACATGTCGATGTCTCTTGACGGGTACATCGCGGGTCCGAACGACGAACCGGGCAACCCTGGCGGCGACGGCTTCGCCCGGCTGCACGAGTGGTTCGGTGACTTCTCCCGGCCGTCCGGGGCGGCCGGACAATTGATAGACGAAATAAACGCGACCGGCGCGATCGTCGTGGGTCGGCGTACCATGGAGCAGGCCGATCACTGGGGCGGTGAGCATCACGGTGTCCCGATCTTCGTGCCCAGTCACCGCCCGCCCGATCCCTCGGTCGCCAACTATCCGTTGGTGACCTACGTGAGCGACGGGATCGCCAGCGCGATGGCCCAGGCGAAGGCCGCCGCCGGGGACCGGGACGTGCTGGTGCATGGCGCGTACACGGCGCAACGGGCGCTGGAGGCCAGGGTGCTGGATGAGTTGCAGATCCATCAGATCCCAGTGCTGTTCGGTGGTGGCCGTCGGCTGTTCGAGGGGTTGCCGTCGCACGTGGAATTGGAGATCGTCCGAGTGATCGACACGCCGGAGGCCACGCACATCCGCTACCGCGTCCGCCGCTGAGTCGGCATGGTTCCATGGTGCGGCGCACGTATTGGTAGGCATGCTGCCAAACGCAAAGCGCCAAACGCTCGAAGGCCAGGCTCATGACGTAACACCGGAGGCTCTGGCGCCCCTGCTGGAGCAATTCTTCACGGCTCAAGGAGAATCCCGTGCAAACAGTAACTTCTAAAGACGGCACTACAATTGCTTTCGATAAGCTTGGGTCCGGCCCAGCCGTCATCTTGGTCAACGGTGCGATAGCGTATCGTGCCTTTGACCCGACTATGGCGCAACTGGCCGAAATGCTTGGCAAACACTTCACTGTCTACAACTACGACCGGCGCGGCCGTGGCGACAGCGGCGACACCCAGCCCTTCGCCAAGGAACGCGAGATTGAAGACCTGCAAGCACTGGTCGAGGACGCTGGCGGCAAAGCCATGATCCTTGGTTTTTCGTCTGGCGCTGTATTGAGCCTGGATGCCGCCGCTGTCACCCCAGGCATTACCAAAGTCGGGGTGTATGAGCCGGCGCTCATTGTCGATGACAGCCGCCAGCCCGTGCCCGCCAATTACACGGAGCACCTCACGACGCTCGCGGCCGAGGGTAAGCGCGACGAAGCTGTCGAATACTTTATGACGCAAGCCGTGGGCATTCCGGCCGAATACATCGGTGGCATGAAGCAGGATCAAGGAATTTGGTCTGGTATGACTGGCGTGGCACATACCATTGCCTACGACGCGGCTTTTGTCGGCAATGTCATGCAGGGCAAACCACTACCGCCTGATCGCTGGATCAAGGTTACCTTGCCTGTGCTGGTTGCGGATGGTGGTGCGAGTGACGCCTGGATACACCATGCCGCTGATGCGCTGGCCAAAGTCTTGCCACACGCCGGCCGCCAAACGCTCGAAGGTCAAACCCACATGGTTGACCCTAAAGTGCTCACCCCGGTCATCATCGAATTCTTTAAGAAATAACACCAGACATTGCCGGTCTATTTGACGGTGAAGGTTCGGTCAGGTGAGTTCTAGGGTTGAATGCTTGGAGTTGATGCTCGATATGGAGGTAATCATGCGAAACATCGTCGTAGCGGAATTTGTGTCGTTGGATAATGTCATGCAAGCGCCTGGTGGCGCGGAAGAAGATACCGAGGGCGGCTTCACCCACGGCGGGTGGACAGGGCCGTTCTGGCACGATGACATTGGCGCGCACTTCTTTGAGGCAATGAGCCAAAGTGACGCGCTGCTTCTGGGGCGCAAAACATGGCAGATCCACGGCGGGGCATTTGATCCAATGCCAGCCGGTGACCCTTTTGGCGATGTCATGAACACCATGCCGAAGTACGTTGTTTCCACAACCCTGAAAACGGCCTCAGCCTGGCGCAACTCAACCTTGATTAGCCGCAATGTTGTCGAGGAAGTACGCACCTTGAAAGCACGGCCCGGCAAGAACATCGTCATCGATGGCAGCAGCGTGCTGGTTCATACCTTGGCCGAGCACGATCTGATTGACGAATATAGCCTGCTGGTTTACCCAGTTGTGCTCGGCGGTGGCAAGAAGCTTTTTCCTGAGGGGCCGCGCGCCAATCTGCGCCTGATCGAATCCAGGCCATTCCCATCGGGCGTTGTGCTCATGCGCTACGCGCGCGCATGATGGGCCGCCGGTGAGCATCGGAGGATTGTCCAAGGCCCGTCTCGGCCGCATGCACGACGTGATGGCCGGCTATGTCGAGCGCGGTGACGTGCCCGGCCTCGTCACCCTGGTCAGCCGGCGGGGTGAGATCCATGTCGATGCGATCGGCGCGAAGGCGCCAGGCGGCGACCCGATCCGGCGCGACACGATTTTCCGCGTCTCCTCGCTGACCAAGCCGATCACCGCCGCGGCGACAATGATCCTGGTGGAGGAATGCAAGCTGCGGCTGGACGAGCCGCTGGATCTGCTGATGCCCGAACTGGCCGACCGCAAAGTCCTGAAGCGCCTCGACGGGCCGCTCGACGACACCGTGCCCGCGAACCGGCCGATCACCGTGCGCGATCTGCTGACCATGCGCATGGGCTTTGGCTTCATTCTGGAGGAGGCAGACGAATGGCCGATCCTGACCGCCGCGAGCGAGCAGCGGATCGTGATGGGACCACCGAAGCCGGCGACGCCGCCGGCGCCGGATGAGTGGCTTCGCCGGTTCGCGACGTTGCCGCTGATGCACCAGCCGGGTGAGGCGTGGATGTACGAGCTTGCCTTCTCCGTACTGGGGGTGTTGAGCGCCCGCGCCGCCGGTCAGCCGTTGGAGACGTTCTTGCGCGAGCGCATCTTCGCCCCGCTCGGCATGAAGGACACCGGGTTCAGCGTGCCGCCTGCCCATCTCGACCGCCTGGCGACGTGCTACTGGACCAACTTCGCAACCGGCGCGTTCGAGGTCTATGATGGTGTCGGTGACAGTCAGTGGAGCCGCCCGCCTGCCTTCCCGGACGCCGCCGGAGGCTTGGTCTCGACCATCGACGACTATCTCGCCTTCGGCCAGATGATGCTGGAGAAAGGGAAGCTCGGATCCGAGCGCATCTTGTCGCGTCCATCGGTGGAGCTCATGACCACCGACCACCTGACCTCCCCGCGGCAGGCGGCAGCCGGCTTGCTCCGCGGCGACAACCGCGGCGTGTTCCTCGGCGACAACCGTGGCTGGGGGTTCGGTGTCTCCGTGATCACCGGCCGCGACGATATATCGGCGGTTCCCGGACGGTTCGGCTGGGACGGTGGCTTGGGCACGTCCTGGTATGCGGATCCCACCGAGGAGATGGTCGCCATCCTCATGACCCAGCACCTCGCCGGCCCCGACTCCCCCCGCATCGATCTCGATTTCTGGACCTCGGTCTACCAAGCGATCGATGACTGAAGTGCCGCTCATGGTACCTGGGAGGGTTCACGGCGCCCATGCTCGACGAGCTAACTACCTTGATTGGACATCACGCGGATGACTTGACCGCTAGCGCGCGGGCGAGCGTGCGCACACTGGCGCGCAATTCTTCTGGAACAGCACTCGCGAAGCCAAGGAGTAATCCGTCGCGATGGAGCGGGCGCTCGCTGAATTGGGACACCGTGAGGATATTCAGCCTGTGCGCGGCTGTCCGAAGCGTGCCGGATCGGATACCCATGTCCTCGGCGAGCCAGGCGACCAGATGTATGCCTGCTTCCGGCACCGCGACATCAAGCGAACCGCCCAGTTCCCGCGTGAGCGCGTCAACCAGGGCATCCCGGCGTTCGCCGTAGATGAGTCGCATTTTCCGCACATACCGCACAAAGTGGCCTTCGTCCATAAAGTCCGCCAATGCTATCTGCTCGAGCAGTGGGGGGTGGATATCAATAAAGCGGCGCGCGGCGAGCAAGCCGTCGAGCAACGCTGGAGGAGCGACCAGGTAGCCTACGCGCAACGAGGGGAAGAGCGCCTTGCTGAAGGTACCAACGTACAGTACGCGTCCGGCGCTATCGAGACCGTGCAACGCCTCCAGAGGCCGCCCGCCAAAGCGATACTCGCTATCATAATCGTCCTCGACGATCCAAGCGCCTGCCGCCCTGGCCCAGGCCAGCAGCGCCAGTCTTCGACTCAGGCTCATGGTTACTCCAGTGGGAAACTGATGCGAGGGCGTGACGATGGCCAGCCGCGCGGTTGGGCAAAGGGTCCATCCCATCTCGACATCGATGCCCTCCCGGCTCACCGGAACAGGCACCAGTCGTGCCCCCGCCGCGAGGAGCGCCCCTCGCGCCCCCGAATAACCAGGATCTTCAATCCAAGCCGGATCGCCCGGGTCAAGCAATACACGGGCAATCAGATCGAGGGCGCCTTGCGAGCCGGCCGTCAAGATAATCTGCTCTGGCACGCAGTGGACGCCTCGGGTGATGCCAATGTGCGACGCGATGGCCGCGCGAAGGGGACGGTAGCCCTGCAGGTGCTCGTACTGTGCGACTGCTTTCAGGGACCGGCGCGCGCCTCGTGCTACCAGTCTGGCCCATGTCTCGTAGGGAAAGGAGGCCACGTCGGGCTGCCCCACGGGGAACAGGCAGGCACCGGCGGTCGCCTGGTTGGCGACCACGTCTTCTGGCCGCGTCATGTCACGCAGCACCTGACCGCGCTGGGAGAGTTCCGCGGCCGGTGGCTCCACGCGCACTGTTGCGCCCTGCTCGTTCTGGCGCCCAGCACTGTGGAACAGCTGCTCTGGTTGCACATAGGCCACCCGCGTGCCGTCTCCCACCTTGCTCTCGATATATTCTTCCAGCAGCAACTGCTCGTAGGCGCGTGCTGTCGTGTTCCGCGAGATGCCCAGCGTGCTGGCCAGAACACGCGTCGAGGGGAGGCGTGTCCTGGCCTCCAACCGTCCGGTCAGGATTTGCGCGCGTAATCGCTCGTAAAGCTGCTGATAGAGCGGCGCCGACGCGCTCTGATCGAGGCTGAACTCCGGCTTCGTGCTCTCTGCCCTTGGTTTCGACATCAGAGGCCCCGTTCCCGCACAAGCTCAACCCAATGCATAGCGCGCTTAATGACTCGACTGAAGTCCGCCGTAGTAACGCTAGAGTAATCCACCCGGAGACAACAAAGAACGGGCTTGGAACCAAGCCCGTTCTTTCTGGTGGACCAGAGGGGATTCGAACCCCTGACCTTCTGAATGCCATTCAGACGCGCTCCCAACTGCGCCACTGGCCCAGGGAAAGCGGAGTCGCGTCCCGCTAGGACACCGGCACCGCCGCGATGATTGGACGAACACTCACTCGTTGTCGATTCTTGACCTGGCGCTCGAAGAAAACCTCACCATCAATCAGAGCAAAGAGGGTAAAGTCGCGGCCCATGCCGACATTGTTGCCAGGCTTGAATTTTGCTCCGCGCTGGCGAATGAGAATGTGCCCGCAGCGAACTACTTGACCGCCGTAGCGCTTGACTCCAAGCCGCTTCGACTCACTGTCGCGCCCGTTGCGCGAACTACCCACACCCTTTTTATGCGCCATATCACTTTACCTTACTCAAGATAGGCCACGCAAGGATCCAATAGCGGTCCATTCGTCGCCTTTAGGCGTCCGCCCGCTGAATGGACTGTACCAGTACCTGGGTCCGGAATTGGCGATGCCCGGTCTTCCGCCGATACCGTACCTTCGGCTTATACTTAAAGACGATGATCTTGGGGCCGCGATCCTGCCGCACAACCTTGCCGGTCACCTGGGCTCCGGCAACCACCGGGGTTCCCACCGTGGTTCCCGTTTCGTCCTGCACCAGCAAAATCTGATCGAACCGCACCTCCTGGCCAGCAGGAATGTCGAGCTTCTCGACCGTCAACAGTTGGCCAACCCTGGCAGTGTACTGTTTGCCGCCCGTTACCAGAACTGCGTACACACTTCCCTCATTACATGACATGCATAGTCACTGGCACGCATCCTGTTTGGCGCCACGAATAGGGATGGTAGCAAGCTCTCATCCCCGTGTCAAGGTTTGAATCGAGCCGCGGCGCATCTGGAAAACGTGATCAACCTGACGCAGGCTTTCCTGGGAGCGCGCTGCCCGACCAAGGCCCCGTTTGCTATCCTGAGCAAGAACCCTTTGGGATGACGAGGACGAATGGGGGCACGATGGACGAGTTCAAGGCCGAGCATCTCCTGGTCACGGGTGGGGCCGGCTTCATCGGCAGCACGTACGTGCGGCAATGTCTGGCCGCCAATCCCACGTGCCGCATAACCATTCTGGACAAGCTGACCTACGCGGGGAATCTCGCGAACCTGGCCGAAATTCTCGATGATGCGCGGCTCAACTTCGTGCATGGGGACATCGCCGATCCCGTGACCGTCCGTGCCTGTCTGGATGGCGTGGATACGGTGGTCAATTTCGCGGCGGAGACCCATGTGGATCGCTCTATCCAGGACGCGGGATCCTTCGTTCTCACCGACGTGTATGGCTTGCAGGTCCTCTTGAACGCGGCCCTCGCGGCGAGTGTACGGCGCTTCGTCCAGGTCTCCACCGATGAGGTGTACGGGGACGTTGAGTCCGGGGCCTCGCGGGAATCCGATCCCCTCCTGCCACGGAGCCCCTACGCCGCCAGCAAAGCGGGCGGGGAATTGCTTGCCCGTGCCTACGCGATCACTCACGGTCTGAACCTGGTCATCACCCGTGGTTCCAATACGTTCGGACCGCGCCAGCATCCGGAGAAATTGGTTCCCTTGTTTATCACCAACGCGCTCGACGGCAAGCCGGTGCCCGTCTACGGTGATGGATTGCAAGTACGCGACTGGATCGCCGTGGAGGATCACTGCGCCGGCATCGAGGTCGTGCTGCGGCGGGGCGTGGCGGGCGAGGCGTACAACATCGGCGGTGGTCATCCGCTCGCCAATCTGGCGATCACGGAGCAGATTCTCACGTTGTGTGGCCGCGGGCCGGAGTTGATTCGCCACGTACGGGATCGCAAGGCGCACGATCGCCGCTACGCCGTCAACTGCGAGAAGGCGCGGGCCCTGGGTTGGACGCCCACCCGCCCATTCGCCGAGGCCCTCGCCCAGACCGTGGCCTGGTACCGAGACCACGAGGATTGGTGGCGGCCAACCCTGGAATCGAGCGCCTTCGCCGAGCATGTGCGGCAAACCTACGAGGGGCCGTGATCGCGTGATCGTGTGCCTGGGCGATCTCTTCGTCGATGTCTTGATCCAGCGCCACGCGGACCGTGGGACCGCGATCACGCTGGCGGCGGGCGGCTCGGCCGCGAATACCGCTGCCTGGCTTGCCTGGTTGGGAGCACCCGCGGGATTGGTGGCGGCGGCCGGCGCCGACCCACCTGGGGATATGTTGGTGGAGCAACTGCGCCGTCGAGGGGTTCGTGACGGGGTCGCACGGGTTGCTGGACTGACCACCGGGGTGATGATTATGGAGATCCTTCCCGAGCGGCCCGGTCCGCCAACCGTGGACCGGAGGGCCAATGAGTCGTTAAGCCTCGACACTCCGCAACTGGCCATGCTGGGCGAGGCGCGATGGCTCCATTGCACGGCGTACGCCTTCCACGGTGAGCCTTCACGGAGCACGGTAGTGGAGGCGGGCCGAATTGCCAGGGCCGCTGGAACGCTGATCTCGCTCGATCTGGGCGCCACCCATCTGGTAAGTCACGTAGGGTTGGATCGCTACACGGCCCTCATTCACGAGTTGGCGCCTGACCTTCTGTTCGCGAACGAAGAGGAAGCGGCCCTTCTGGCTCAACCAAAGGAAACCCTACTGGGGGCACTGGCAGCGTTCGCCCCCACGGTCATCGTGAAACAGGGACGCGCCGGCTGCGCCGTGCGGACGGGTGCCGTTGAATCCCACTTTCCGGCTGTCCCGGCCGAGGTGATCGATCCGCTCGGAGCTGGCGACGCATTCGCGGCTGGGGTCATATTCGGACTCTGGCGCCATGAGCCGATGGCGGAGGCAGTAGCGCGTGGGCTGGCCCTTGGGGCCCAATGCGTTGGTCTCCTGGGTGGGCAGCCGCCCCTCCCCTGAGCCGACGAATCAGGCCGATCGGTCGGATCGGTCCGATGCGACCAAGGAGGGGCTCGTCCCTTACCTCGGCGCGACGCCCTCGAATCCGGTGGCGCGCACCCGTTCGCTGAGGATAGCGATCGCGGTATCGTTCACACACAGAGTCCAGGCCAGGCAGAACTGGACCTCAGGGTGCATGGCCCGGCTCCGCTCCAGGGCGGGCACCACGTCCTTGCTCATCACCTTGCCAATGAAGTGGAGGTAGGGCGCCACCACGATTCGGCGAGCGCCCCGAGTGACCAGGACGTCCGAGGCTGCCTCTATGGTGCGGGTGGAGTTTTCCGCTTGCGCCACCTCGACCAGGGTGTCGCCTCCGATCTCATCACGCACCAGGGCCGCCAGGCCCTCCAGCCGCCCGCCGGAATCCCATTGGGCCCGGCTGCCCCGATTCACCACCACAACCCCCAGCCGCCCTCCCTCCCCACGGCGGACCAGTCCGTGCGCCGGAAGGTACTGGCTCGTACCCAGCAAGGCCGCCGCCACCCGCTCAGCCACTAATTTGGCCAGTCGCGGATCGAGCCCCAGGTTGGGCAATTGGATGATCTGAACTCCCGGCAGGGCCGCTCGCAAATGGTCCAGCTCAAGGGGGATATCGCGTTGGATCTCCTTCCCGTCAAAGAGGAAATAGGGCAGAATCGCGATCTCCCGGCACCCTTGGTCAGCCGCCGCCCGCGTCGCCTCCTGAAGCGACGGGGAGAGAAACTCGAAGAACGCGGGGCGAATGACCGGCCCTTGGGGAAAGCATGCCTGGAGCCTGCGGGCCACCTCGCGAATCCCATCGTTGGTCGCGCTACTCCGTTGGCTGCCATGACCCAGGACCAAAACTAGCTGCTTGGGGAAGGGCTCCATGATGCTCCTTAGGGCTACCGATCCGCGCGGGGAATGGTAAAGCTGAATTCACTGCCCTGCCCCACCACGCTCCTCACCTCGATCACTCCGTTCATCTGCTCCACCAACTGCCGGGCGATAAACAGCCCCAGACCGGTTCCCACATGGCCGGCCCGGATCACCTGGTCGATCTTCCCGAACCGAGTAAAGAGCCGCGGCATATCCTGCTCCCTGATCCCTGGGCCGTGATCGATAACCGTCACCTGCACGGCTTCCGGGAGAGCCAGGCATCGGACCAGAATCTCCTGGCCTTCGGGTGAATACTTTACCCCATTGTCCATCAAGCTGAGCAGGACTTGCTGTGCCCGATCGGCGTCCGCCAATACCTGGGGCAATTCGGCGGGAACGTCGACCAGCACCACCTGCCCCCGGTATTTCTGCTGAATCTCGCTAATCGAGGGCTCAATCAGATCCGCGAGTTGAACCGAGCGAATAGACAGCGGTAGGCTGCCGCCCTCCACCCTCGACACAAACAGAAGATCCTGCACCAGGCGCTGGAGGCGCTTGCTCGCGCCATGAATACGGTCAAGATAGTGATGGCGACGCTCGTCATCAAGCCGCGTCCAATAATTGAGGAGGGTTTCGGTAAAGCCCTTGATTCCGGTCAGAGGCGTCCGCAGTTCGTGCGAAACGGTCGAGACAAAGTCTGTCCGAAGTTGGTCCAATTCCTCAAGTCGCGTCTTGGCCTCGTGTTCTCGGGCATAGGTGCGGGCGTTCCGAACCGCGAAGCTGACTTGATTGGCGAACTGACTGATCGCGTCGGCATCCTCCTGGGTGTAGGCGCCGTGGCTCAAGCTGAACACCTCCAGGATGACCACGTAATCACCGTCCATTAGGAGGGGCACCGCCATCCACGAGGCCGCGCGGGGCACGGCGGCCAGCTCTCGCCACAAGGGCTCACGGGCCGTATCCGAGACGACCATCGCCGAGCCCGCCTCCCGCATCTGCTGGTAGAGCGGCTCGGCGAAGACGTATGGACCATGAAACGGCTCGGCGGTTACCTGGCCAGATGAACTGCCGATCACCGCGAGATCGATATGGCCGCCATTTATGACGTGGACTCCCGCTAGTTCATAGCTGACCAGCATCTCCACGAACTTCAGAACCTGGTCCAACACATCGCGCAACTCCAGGGTGGCGCCCAGCGCCTGAGTCATTGCCTGCTGAAGCTCGGCGACCTCACGGCGGCGAAGCTCCGCCGCGTAGAGGCGGGCCCGCTCAATGGCCACGGCGGCCTGGTTCGCGAATGCCTGCAAAATTTGCTGATGTTCCGAGAGAAAGTAGCCGGGCGTCTCGGCCGCCGTGGTAAGCACGCCGATCACCTCGCCGCCCGCGATCAGGGGGATGAAGAGGGCCGACCGCACATCGCTGGACAACAGTGGCTCAGCCGTCAGGTTCTTGGGGTCTTCCAGCAAGTCGTCCACCAGAAGAGGCTTCCCCAGCAAAGCACTGCGCCCAATCAGCCCTTCACCGGGCCGGCGCGGCAGCCCTACTTCCGTGAACGTTTCGAGGCCGGATCCGGCCTCGAAATCGAGGAGGCCGGTTTTCTGATCGATCAGATGGATGAAACATAGACGGCTATGGGTGAGCTGAACCGCCGCCTCGGTAATCGTGCGCAGCGTGGCATCCAGGTCAAGGGACGAACTCATCATCTGGCCAGTTCTATAGAGTGAGGAAAGCTGTTCGGCCCGCGCGGAAGCGTCGTCAAAGAGCTGGGCATTGGCGAGCGCCACGCCCACCAGCTCCCTAACGCCGCGGGCGACCTCCAGGTCGCGTGAACGGAATCTGTGAGGCGCCTCGGTCCAGCACACCATCAGGGCGTCGGCGGCTCGATTCGAGAGGTTGAGCGGAATAATGAGGGCGGATCTCAGGCCACGGGTCTGGATCAGCCGCTCGGGCAAGGTGCGGCTCAGATTATGCTCCTCAACCGCCACGGGTTCCGTGCCATGCAGGAGAGGCGTCATCTGTTCCAGGCGGGTGCCGCTAATTTTGATTTCGGTCAGCGTCTTGAGGCCCCCATCCGGCTCCGTGGGTTCCAGCATCCTTAGTTCCACGCGCCGAGTGTCCAGGTACAGCAGTCCCGCGAATTGGGCCCCGAACAGCCGTGGCAACATGCTCAATGTGCCCTCGACGAGCGTATCCACGTCAGTG
>DATBTL010000138.1:0-5504 GCA_036559345.1 Chloroflexota bacterium
AGGCCCTTGGTCAGCTTGTCGCCGATCCGCACCTTGACGGCGGCGTTGGAGTGCAGCAACGCCTGGTTGTCCGTGTTGACGGCGATGAACTCCACTTCCTGCACACGGGCCGAGATCATCCGATTGATCGCGTTACAGCCACCTCCGCCGACGCCGATCACCTTGATGATCGCGTGGTCCGTGATCGAAGGCACATTCATGCGCGGAGCACCCCCCTCTTACTTGACCGATAACTTATTGGGTAGTATAGCACACTTAATTCGCCTTCCGATCATGCCGAGGCCCAGAAGTGCTTCAACCAGCCGGAGAACCGAGAAAACACATCGCGCCACGAGGGGCCGTCGGGACCGCCGGAGGGCGGCGCGGCGCCGCGTCCATTATTGTGATCGCCATTCCGCAGACCCCAGGAGAGCAGGCCCACGCTGGTGGCGAAGGCGGGGCTATTGATGCTATCCACCAGGCCGGTCAGGTGCGCGGGCCCACCGACACGGGCCGGCATTTGCAGCACGTCCCGCGCCAGATCGCAGAGATCGGTAAGCTGCGAGGAGCCGCCGGTAAGCACGATGCCGGCCGGCAGGACGCCCTGGTACCCGGCGCTCCGGATCTCTTCCTGCACCAGCACGAACATCTCGCGCACCCGTGCCTCGATAATCTCGCAGAGGAAACGGCGGGACACCGGCTCGCCCCCGGCGTTATCGAAGGTGGCGATCTTGATCATTTCGTTGACATCGATCCGCTCCGCCAACGCGGTACCATACTTCCGCTTCATCTCCTCGGCCACCTCAAAAGGGGTACGGAGGCCGACCGCGATGTCGTTGGTCAAATGATTCCCGCCCACCCCGATCACGGCGGTGTGCCAGATGCTGCCATTGATGAAGATTGCCAGATCGGTGGTGCCGCCGCCGATATCGATCATCGCCACGCCCAGATCGCGCTCGGCGCTGGTGAGCACCGCCTCGCTGGAGGCCAGCGGCTCGAGGACGATGTCGTCAATCTCGATTCCGGTTCTTTCCACGCACTTGATCAAATTATGGATCGAGGACACGGCGCCGGAGACGATATGGGTCTCCACTTCCAGGCGGTTTCCCGACATCCCGAGGGGGTCGTGGATCCCGTTCTCGCCGTCCACCACGTATTCCCGCGGGATCACATGGAGGATCTCGCGGTTAGGGGGCAGCGGTTGGGCGCGCGCGGCCTCGATAGCCCGGTCGATATCGTGCTGGCTGATCTCATGCATATTGGGTGAGACCGCCACGATACCGCGGCTGTTCTGGCTGGTAATATGGCTCCCCGCGATCCCGACCAGCGCGGTCCCAATCTTATAACCGGAGATCCGCTCGGTTTTATCCAGCGCTTCCCGTATCGCAGCCGCCGCCTCGTCGATATTGACGACCATCCCCTTGCGCAGGCCCTGCGACTGGGAAACGCCAACCCCCACGATATTCAGCCGGTTATCCTGGTCAACCTCGCCGATCAAGGCGCAGATCTTTGTTGTGCCGACGTCCACGCCGACAATGACCCGCTCCTTGGCCATCCGGCCTCCTCCCGTGGCGTTTGGGTTTGTGGGGCAAATGTTCCGTTACATAACCGTGGGCATGATACCACCCGCCCACCGGCCAGTAAAGCTAAAATGTGGGTTGCCCGGAGAGTGTCCGGTCAGGGCTACATCCCGCAGCGGTGATCCTTGCGCATATAGAGGTTTTTCAGGTTAGGGTCGCGGAGATCCACGCAATCACCGGGGCCGATGACCGGCGGATTGCCGGTGAGCATTCCCTGCAAGGAACTGATCCGGGCATCCAGCAGCGAGGAGGAATCCAGGCCGAATAGGGCCCACCATCCGGTCTTGCTTTCCACGGTAAAACCGATGAAGGGCCGGTAATAATAGCGCCTGACCTGGGGGCGGAGGGCGGCTGGGAAATGGGCGCGCAGGCTCAGGCCCATGGTGAGGGCGTCGCGTTCCACATGGTCACCCACCACCAGCCGCTTCCCCTTCCTTACCGTGCTGTCGAACCCTTCATCGAAGATCGCCATCCCATCCCAGGTATGTTTGGGGAAGGGGCGGCGCCAGACTTGCAGCACCTCGCCATCGGCCGCCACCGCGTAGGCAACATCGGGGGTGCGCCAGATGGCAACCCGTTGCTTATATTCGGCCACCACCACGATCTGGTTGGGCAATCTGGTGTAGACGCGCTCCACGATGATGGAGGGAATACCTTCGAGGCGTCGCCGAATCACGTCCTCGCGCAGGGTGAAGATGTTATCGCCTACGCACTGGCAGCGCGCGATCACCGCCTCCAGATCGCGTCCGCTCAGATTGGCGGCGTTGACCGTGCGGACACTGAAGTAGTTGGAGCCGACCACGAAATAGAGGAGGAACAGACAACCCGCCACCGCCGCCATCCAGAGCAGCGGCAGATGGCCAAGCCATCCCCATCCAATCTTGCGGCGTGTACGGAACACGCGCTTCCGCCGCGTGCGAGTGGACCGCCCGATCGGGGTCGCCATGATCGGTTGCGCGCGTCTCGCCCCACGCAGGCGTTTAATGGCCAATCGGTTGTACCTCCAGGATCAAAGTCACGCCAAACCGCGCCTGTACCCGCTCACGGACGAGGGCAATCAAGGCCAATACGTCGGCGGCGCGCGCCCCCTCTTTCGTCACCATAAAGTTAGCATGGAGCGGAGATACCTGCGCGCCGCCTATCCACGTCCCCTTCAATCCGGTCTGATCGATCAGGCGGGCCGCGCTGTCGCCCGGTGGATTCTTGAAGACCGATCCGGCGGTGGCCTGGCTGGTTGGCTGGGTAGCCTTCCGCTGTCGCCGCTGCTCCTCCATCCGGGCCCGCACTGCGGCCGGATCCTCGGGAAGCAACGTAAATATCGCGCGCGCCACGATCTCCTCGGGCGCCTCGTGTTCACGGAGCCTGCTGTGCCGGTAGGCCAACCCCAGGGATCGCGCCTCCACCCAAGAACTCTCCCCTTGGGGATTGAGGAGCAGCACCCGCTGGAGGGTATCGGCGATTTCCCCCCCATGGGCCCCGGCGTTGCTGACCACCGCCCCGCCCACGCTGCCGGGGATTCCGGCACTCCACTCCAGACCGGCCAGAGCGGCGGCGGCGGTCCGGCGGGCCAGGGTGCTCAGGAGTAGTCCGCCGTCGGCGGTGACGGTCGGCGGCTCGATGCGGAGATCGGAGGTTCGATTGAGGATCACCAGCCCTTCCACCCCGCCATCGCCCACCAACACGTTGGAGCCGCGGCCCAGCACCCGCCAGGGCACCGCCAACTCGCGAGCGGCGCGGGCGGCGGCGGCCAGCCCCTCCACCTCGGTGGCCACGCAGAGGAGATCGGCGCCCCCGCCCACTCGCCAGGTCGTGTGGGGCGCCAGCGGCCCGCCCAGGGCCACCCGCTCAACTCCGGCGGTGACCACCAGGCGCTCGCAGAGCCTCGCCAGCGTATCGGGCGCGGTCATCGCCTATCCTCCCGCGGAGCGTTCCCAAGCAAGGCGAGCGCCGCCAGGAGCTTCGGACCCAGCTCGGTGATCGAGCCGGCCCCCAGGGTAAGGACAAGGTCGCCGGGACGCAGGCGCGGGGCCAGGGTGGCCGCGATGGCCAGCAGGTCGGGAAGGTATTCGGTAGGCGGGGCGCCTGGGTGCGCGCGGATGGCATCCACCAGTTGCTCGCTGTCCATTCCCAGGGTATCGGTTTCGCGGGCGGCATGGATCGCGGTGACGATCAGCTGATCCGCGCCGTCAAAGGCGGTGACGAACTGGTCGAACAACAATACCGTGCGGCTGTAGGTGTGGGGCTGAAAGACAGCCACCAGGCGCCGATCCGGGTAGCGGGCGCGGGCGGCGGCCAGGGTAGCGCGTAACTCGGTGGGATGATGGGCGTAGTCGTCGACCACCAGCACCCCGCCCGTCTCACCCACCGGCTGGAATCGCCGGCCCGTGCCGTGGAACCGGCTCAGGGCCGCCGCCGCGATATCCGGCGCCACCCCGGCCCGCGCGGCGGCGGCGATGGCCTGCACGGCATTGCTGATGTTATGGCGTCCGCTCAGCGGGAGGTCCACCAGGCACGTACCATCAGGATGGTGAAGGGTGAAGTGGCTGCCCTCGCCATCCTCGCGGATCGCGGCGGCGTACCAGGGAGCGGGGGCCGCGGGCTGCGGCGCGGGCGCCATGGAGGGCTGCGGTCGAATGGCAGGGGCGCCATCGGCGGCACAGTCGATCAGTTCACGATCCGGGCTTTCCGCGAGGGCGCGCGAGAATGGATCGGCGAGGTTCCGTACCAGGGCACCGCCGGGGACAATCCGGGCGATGAACTGGTGGTACGCTTGCTGCATCGCTTCCACGCTGCCGTAGTATTCCAGGTGGTCCGGCTCCACATTGGTGATCAGGGCGATGGCGGGACGGAGGTGGAGGAAGCTGCGGTCGTACTCATCCGCCTCCACCACGGCCCACTCGCCTGCCCCGATGGAGGCGCTCGCTCCCAGGTCCAACACCTCGCCGCCTACCACGAAGGTGGGTTGTGCGCCGGCGTGCGTGAGGATGACCGCGAGCATGGCGCTGGTGGTGGTTTTCCCATGGGTGCCGGCCACCGCGATCACCCGCAGGTCCGCCAACAACCAGCCCAAAGCCTCGGCCCGTTTGACCACCGGGAGCCCCGCCGCGCGGGCCGCCGCCAATTCGATGTTGTGCTCGCGCACGGCGGCGGAGATGATCACTAGTTCGGCCCCCTCCACCTGGGCCGGGTCATGGCCACGGTAGAAGGTCATCCCCTGGCTTACCAGCCGCTCTACCTGGGACGAAGTCTGCTGGTCGGAGCCGCTCACCACGCAGCCGCGGATCAGGAGGAGGGCGGCTAGGGCGTTCATCCCTGCCCCGGCCACGCCGATCAGATGCACGCGCCCGCCGGGGCGCAGGGCGTCCCTTTCCAATCGATCGTCGTGGTCAGTCAAACCACTCCCTTTACATGCTCATCGGCGCGGCGCCGAGGCTCACCATGAAGCTGGCCTTGATCTGGTTGACCTGGACCGCGATAGTATACTTCCCGTTCTTCAAGGTCGTGTTATTGCCGAAATGGGTGTCCTTCGGCCCCTGGGCAATCCCGTACATCACGGCGATTGGCAGGCGCTCCACCAGCTTTCCGGCCGGGGAAAGAACGGTGATGCTCACCTTGGCTTTGTTAACGGTCTTTCCAGTGGCCCGCTGAAGCACATGGAGTTCCAGATGGTGGTTGGGCATCGGGCCGCCCATCCCGGCCATCCCCCCGGAGCCGCCCATCACCATGGTCCCGCTCACCATCACCTCACCGCTCTTGATGTGTTTACTCTTGACCTCCGCCATGGTGTACATGTGCTCGGTGGGGCCAATAGCCAGGGTCAGCGCGTAGGGTCCGGCATTGGTTTTCGCGGTGACCATGTTCATGGCCGCGCCCGCCGGACCCGCGACCGGAAGCAGCAGGGAACCGGATAGGAGGGCGCCAACCGCGAGGCTGGAACGAAGGATG
>DATBTL010000139.1:0-6934 GCA_036559345.1 Chloroflexota bacterium
TATCGAGCCGGAGGATCTCCAGATCATCGCTGGTGGCCGCGACGTGGCCGCGGGCAAGACGGTGGATATACCGGACAAAGGGGCAATCGACGGGACCAACGTGCTGCATGTCCTGGAGCAGGAGCTGCATCGGCTGGAGACGTTCCGCGATCATCCGCCCAAGGACGACAGTCCGGCCTCGGTCCAGGAGCTCCAACAATTCACCAAGCGCGCCGACGACGATCCTTTGTGGGATGTGCGCCTGCTCCACGTGACCTTCACCACCGGGAGGAAGGTAGTGGTGACCTATGGCGAGATGAATACCCTGGCCGACCTGTTCGGCAGCCCGGAGGAAATGAAGCAGACCGATCCCGACCGTTTCCACGAATTGGTCCAGGGCATTCGCAGCCAGAGCTATTTCAATTTGCTGAATCTCTACAACGAGATCGCGGGCGTCACGAATCAGGAGAAACGGAAATCCACCGGGGCCTTCGCCGGCGGCGTGGGGAGCACGGGTGAGCAAGCCCCCGTGCTGGGTGAGTTTAATCTGATGGGCATAACCGGCCGCGGCAAGATGCGGGTTGGCGAGAATTTCCTACCCGGCACCGGCAAACAGGAAACCGACTACACCGCCGGCCTGGCCCGGAATGCCTGCCACTTCGCCCCGGAGAGCTGGCATGCCTGGGCAACCTACCATCTGGAAGCGCGGTCCCTGGCCCAGAGCGCCCGCGCCAAGCAGGAAAAAGCGGATCAACTCGAACTCGATGCCGAGGATCTGATGCAACAGCAGCGCCCGCTTGAGGCGGCGATCAAGAAGCGCGAGGCCGACAAGCCGAGGAAGGAGTCTCAAAGCGAATCCAATGAGGCGCTCCTGCGGAACGGCTTCGGCGATCACTTCCTGCAGGATTCCTATGCCGCCGGCCACCTGATCAACAAGACGCAAATCATGATGTGGTTTGTCAATTGGCTGGAGCAGCATCCCGAGCAACGGAGATCATGGACTGATGACAAGCTGCGCCGCTATATGCTGATGGCAAACCAGCAATCCGGGCTTGGGGTTTCTCAAGGCCGCTACACCAGGAACAAACCCGGCCAGATTACCGCCCGTGACGCGCAATCGGCGGAGAACATCGAGGATGACCCGAACACGGGAGTCGATTGGATGACCCGTTTCGAGTCCCTGGGTCTGAAGACGCCCGACTCGATCAAGCCGGGCAGCGCCGGCTACCGCTTGCTGGTGTGGTGGCAGAAAGCATCGTCCAGTGTACAGGACGCGGTGACCGCGAATACCGCCAGCCAGGGGATGAAGGGAATCAACTTGCACGGAACCCGTGTCTTGCTCAACCAATTCGTCACCGATGGGATCGCCACCCGCCTGGTAAAATCCGGCGCCGAGATATTCACCCTGGATTCACGCTACCGAGTCAGTTGGATGAACAGCAGGTTCACCAAAGCGACCACCCCAACCCGCGACGAGGCCGAGCAGGGGAATCGCGACAAGAGCTACACCCGCATGGTCGCCGCGGTGACCTACACCGATTATCATGACTTCCTCAATAACGCCTTTCTCCAACTCTCCACCAACATGCTGCACAATCGCTACTGCGAGCGGGGCCTGAAAGTAACCGACACGGTAGGCGGCGAGTTGTTCAAAGTCTACGGTGACGATAATATGTTCCAGGCCGAGAGCGACAAGGGGGTACGCCACTCCGGTGAAACCGCTCGGATGTCCCGCGATTCGATCTACGCTCTCCTCCAGGGCCAGACACCGGCCAAGACCCCCACGGAAATTTCCGGCCGGTTCCCCAATTGGGTTCAGCCCGAGCGACTGCCGTCCGACAACGGCGAGCCGCCCGTGGTCACCCTGGAAAACTGGCATACGGGCGGCAGCCTGAAGCGGGTATGCGATGACTTTGTCTTCCCGGAGACCGCCAACTCGGTCAAGGGCAACGCCCTGGCCCTCAAAGGCGGCACATCCAACAAGGTATCCAAGGACGACATCAAAACTATCCACTCCGGCGAGGCATTCTAGGCCCACGGCGTCCATGGATGGGAAGGCCCCGGAGCCGCGCTCCGGGGCCTTCCCCTGCGCGGGCTTACTTCACCGCCTTGTAAGGATGGGTTAGCCTGGAAGTCCAGGGCCGGCGCGGCCCTGGAATAGTGAGGGTGAGGTTTGGCGTGGACGAGCGGCTAACCATTATCGAGTTGGAAGACGACGCCCTGCTCACCGCCGTGCTGGAGCCCCAACGCCGCTGGTCCGCCTACGCCCTGTGTGATCTGGAACCGCCCCACCGGCAATATGCCCGCTTTATCGGGGCGAGGCGGAACGGCGTACTCCGGACGGTGGTGCTCGTCTACCGCCCGCCCGGTTTTACCTCCGTGCTTCCCTGCGGGAGATCCGAGGACGTGGCCGCGATTCTGGCCGCGACGGAGGGCCTCCCGCTCTCAGCCCTTCTGATCGTACAGCAAGGGAATCGAGCGGCGGCCGAGACGCGGTACCGGATAGACGAATCCTGGACCATGCTGCGAATGGTGGTTCAGCCGGAAACGATCAGACCAGCCCCAGGGGTCGAGGCGACGGTGGTCGCGCTGAACCGCGACCACTTGTCTGAAGTGTCCCGCTTCTACGCCTCCTGGCCCGACACGGTGTTCACTCCGTTCATGTTCGAGCATGGAGTGTACTTCGGCGCTTATGTTCAAGGCGAACTCGTGGCGGTCGCCGGTACCCACGCCCTTTCGACCCGCCACCAGATCGGGGTGATCGGGAATGTGTTCACCGATCCCGATCACCGGGGCAAGGGCCTGGCCACGGCGGTCACGGGGGCCGTGGCCAGGGAGCTCTTCGCTCGGGGGGCTCGCGACGTGGCGTTGAACGCGCGCGAGGATAACCTTCCCGCCATCTCCGCCTACCGGCGGATTGGCTTCCAAGTCGAGGAGCCGTTCTGGGAGGCGTCGGCCCAGCTCCGCGACTAGCGCGCATCGCCCCTACCGCTGGGCCACCCCCTCGGCGCGGGCGGCGCCAGCCACGGCGGCGGCTACACGCGGCGCCACCTCGCGATTAAAGGCACTGGGAATGATATAGTCCTCGGCCAGTTCGTCCGGGCTCACCATCTCGGCGATCGCGCGGGCGGCCGCCACCTTCATCCCTTCGGTGATCCGTGATGCCCTGCAATCCAGGGCCCCGCGGAAGATACCAGGGAAGGACAGTACGTTGTTCACCTGGTTAGGATAGTCGCTGCGGCCAGTGGCGATGATTCGGGCCGCGCCCTCGGCTTCTTCATAGGGGACCTCGGGATCGGGATTGGCCAGGGCGAAGACAATCGGATCGCCCGCCATGGCCGCGATGTCCGCCCGTGTCAGGAGATTCGGCGCCGACACGCCAATGAACACATCGGCCCCGCGGAGAATGGTTCGGAGATCGCCTTGCTCGCGGTCCGCGTTGGTCTGCTCGGCGTACCATTGCCAGATCGGCGTGGTAAGCCAGGGCGCCCCGCGATAGAGCGCGCCCTGGCGGTCACACCCCACAATGTTCCGCGTCCCGGCGGCCAGCAACATCTTGGTGATCGCCACCCCCGCCGCCCCCAGACCGTTCACCACCACGCGGATGGCCCCCAAATCCTTCCCCACGATGGTCAAGGCGTTCAGGAGGGCCGCCAGCACCACGACAGCGGTGCCATGCTGATCGTCATGAAACACGGGGATATCCAGGGCCGCCTGCAAACGCTCCTCGATCGCGAAGCAGCGAGGGGCCGAGATATCCTCCAGGTTGATCCCGCCAAACCCAGGCGCGATATGTCGCACCGTGGCGACGATCTCGTCCACATCCTTGGTGTCCAGGCACAGCGGGAAGGCGTCCACGCCCGCGAACTCCTTGAACAGAATCGCTTTCCCCTCCATCACCGGCAGCGCCGCCGCCGGTCCAATATCCCCCAGGCCAAGGACGGCGGTTCCATCGGTGACCACCGCCACCATGTTGCGCTTGGAGGTGAGACTGTACACGTCGTCCGGGGTGTTGGCGATCGCCCGGCAGATCCGCGCCACCCCCGGCGTATAGGCCATCGAGAGATCGTCGCGCGTCTTCAGCGGCACCTTGGATTGAACCTCGATCTTCCCTCCCAGGTGGGTCAGGAAGGTCCGGTCGGAGACTTGCTGCACCGTTACGCCGGGCACGGCCTGGACGGCGGTGACGATGTCCTCCACGTGCTGCTCGTCCCGCGCGTTGACCGTCACGTCGCGGATCTTGATCGCGCCTTGCACGCGGACGATGTCGACGGCGCCCAGATCGCCGCCCGCCGAACCGATAGCGGTGGCCACGCGGGCAAACATGCCGGGCTGGTTTGGGATGGCGCAGCGCAGGGTAACGCTATAACTGGCGCTTGGGGTAGCCATGAACACTCCTCTCCTACACCCTTATAGGATACCGTTACCGGTAATCCCTCCGAAATGGAAGAGCCCGGAGCACTCGCTCCGGGCTCTTCATGGTGCTACGGACCGCGTTCGCCGTTTACGCCGCCAGGTGCATCTCGGCGGTGCCGCTGGCCCGAATGCGGATGAGCAGGAGGCCCATTGCCGCCCCCACCACCGCGATCACGGCGATGAAGCGAAACGTATCGCCAAAGGCCAGCGAGAACAGGTGGGCCACGGGGTCGGGCAGGGCGGTTGACGCGCCGCTGGCCGCTGACGCGACATGCTTGCCATGCGCGGCTGCCTTGGCGGCCGCGGCGCCGATCATCCTGGTGGCGGCGTGATAGTCGGGCCGAGAGGTAAGGAAGGTGGCCAGGCCCGCCACGGTTAGCGAGCTAATCACCTGCTGCAAGGCGTTGGTGAGCGCGGTAACGCGGGTCACCAGTTCGCGGGGAGCGGCGCTGATCAAGTGGGTGGTGAGCGGCATGAACATCAGTCCCATCCCGGCCCCATACATGGCCAGCGGCCCGATCATGTCCTTCCCCGTGGTATGGATATTCACTCCAGCCAGAATGAAGCCGGCCGCCGCCGTGATCAGAAGTCCCAGCACCACCAGCGGGCGGGCCCCGATCTTGTCGTAGAGGATGCCGCTGATCGGCATGAAGAAGGCGGCCGCCGCCGCTTGCGGCAACAGGGTCAGGCCGGTGTCGAAGGCGCCGAAGCCGCGAATCTGCTGCAGGAACAGCGGCACGATGAAGAGGGCGCCAAACAGGGCCGCCTGACCGATCCACTGGGTGACGATCGCCAGACTAAAATGGATCGAGCGGAAGACCTTCAACTCCAGAAGCGGGTTAGAGGACCGCCATTCCACGATGGCGAAGACGATCAGCGAGGTGGCGCCCACGATCAGGCCGCCAAGGGTCTGGACGGAGGTCCAACTGGTCCCACCCTCGCTCACCCCATAACAGAGGGCGGCGAAAGCCAGGGGACCGAAGATCATCCCCGGAATATCCAGGACGGGGACTTGCTGGCGGCCAATCCTCGGCAGGGTACGCAACCCGACCGTGACCCCGATGATCCCAATCGGCACGTTGATCAGGAACAGCCAGCGCCAACTGGCATTCTGCACCAGCCACCCGGCCAGCACGGGTCCGATGGCGGGGGCGAAGAGGATGGGAATGCCCATGATGCCCATCACCGCTCCCACTTTCTCGGGCGGGCTCAGGCGGTAGACATAGGCCATGGCCACGGGGAGCACGAACCCACCGCCCATGCCTTGCAACACGCGGAAGCCGATCAGCATTCCACTCGTTTGCGCGGTGGCGCAGAGGGCCGAGCCGATAGTAAAGAGCACAACCGAGATCAGAAACAGGTTTTTCGCCCCATAGCGATCGGAGAGCCACCCGGCCAGGGGAATCGCCGCCGCCTGGGCCAGGGTGTAGCCGGTCACCGTCCACTGCAAGGTCAGGAGCGGGTCATGGAAATTGTTGACCAGGGCCGGGATGGCCACGTTGACCGCGGTGCTGTCGAGCACCACCATGAACACGCCGATAATAATCGCCACCAAGGGAGCCATGATCGATCCGATGGTGAACGGCGTTTCCTCCGGCGGCGCGATGACCGCTGCTGCTGCTGCCATGAGTTCTGCTCCCTCACACTAGGGCACGACTATCCAAGCCGGCCACCACATGGCGGCCGGTCGTTGAGTATGGGAATTGAGTGGACGCCTGGATTTAGAGCACGGGAACTCGTTCCGCGATCTGTTTGGTTTCGGTGGGCCCATCTGTGGTCGCCAGCTCGCTGCCGGCTATCAAGCCGCGCAGGCCATCCAGGCGCGGCAATTGGGCCCCAATCATCCTGATCAGCAGGCGGCGCGATTGCTCGCGTTCCTCTTCCGTAAGGGGCGCGAGCAGCGTTTCGACTCCGGCCGCCATCACCGCCTCCAACGAGCCGGCCAGGGCCTCGCCCTCCTCGGTGAGCGTCACGACCTTTTGCCGCCGATCGCTGGGATTCTCCTCCCGACGCACATAACCGTCCCGGACCAGCCGATCAACCGCCCGGCTGGCGGCGGAATGCGAGATGAAAAGGCAGACCCCCACATCGGCCACGCTGCACGCGCCGCGGCGAAGCCGGAGAAGCACCATGTGCTCGGATTCGGTCAGCCCAACCTCCATCATTTCTCGGTAGACCGGTTCCATGCCCACCCAGCTGATCAGCCTGCCCCAAAAAGGCATCAGCTCATGGAGCGACAACTGCTCCAGATCGAAGGGACCGCAGTTCTCCATTCTCCTCCATCCCGCTATCCCTTTATGGGACAACCATCCTGGCTCAACCCTATCCACCAATCATATGTCATTGCGCATATAATGTCAATGTACATTTATATACACCTCTCGGACTTGCCCTGAAGACATAGCCGTCCGCGCATGGATATGCCTTATCTTCGCGCGGTTGAGGCAGTCATTGGGGCGCGGATCTCCAGGCCCGCCGTATCCGACCGCCCGTCCCCCTACGGAGCGGCGAGCACCCGTACTCTGACGAAGATCCGTGA
>DATBTL010000140.1:0-4066 GCA_036559345.1 Chloroflexota bacterium
GAATCAGGTCGTAGCCATGGCGCGGACCCTCGGCCAACAGACCGAGGAGGGCGTACCGCGCCGGTCCGGCGGCATCCACGGGGCGCCGCGTCAGCGGCATGGAGCCGGGTCACGGGCGGTCAAGGTCAGGGTGATCACGGCCTGAATGTACCGAGGAGCGATTCATGCGTCAAAAGTCGTATCATTTTGGAGGCCCTACGCTCGCGGGACGCGCGGAGATCCCGCCAGACCATGGAACGCACATCCGCGATGCCAACCAGCGCATCGGGCGGCTGATCGACCTCCACTCGCCCCCTAGCGGTGACGCCAAAAATCCGAGGACGCTGGAATGATCGACAAGGAGGCACCATGATACAGCAGGTCGGAGTAGAGGGCCGGATGGCTCCCCGCCATAGCTATCTCTCGCATCTGGAATGCGGTAAGTGCGCGCGGCTCTACGACGCGGACGCGCCGCGGCAGGTCTGTGAGTGCGGGTCACCGTTGTTGGCGCGCTACGATCTGGCGAGCCTCCGCCATGCGCTCACTCCTTCCGATCTGGCCCATCGCGAACCGACGCTCTGGCGCTATCACGAATTGTTGCCGGTGCGGGATCCCGGCGCCATCGTGACGCTGGGCGAGGGAATGACCCCCTTGGTCCGGTTGCCCCGCCTGGGAGAGCGGCTTGGCCTCAGGTCGCTGTACATGAAAGACGAGGGCTTGCTACCGACCGGAACCTTCAAGGCTCGCGGAGCAGCGGTCGGCATCTCGCGCGCCCTTGAGCTTGGCATCGAGACAATCGCGATGCCCACGAACGGCAACGCGGGTGCCGCCTGGGCGGCATACGCGGCCAGGGCCGGGATAGCGATGTGGATCGTCATGCCGAAGGATGCGCCGGCCATGACAACTATCGAGTGCACGGTGACGGGTGCCCACGTCTACCACGTAAACGGGCTGATCAGCGACGCGGGGCGTATCGTGGCGCGAGCAGCCCGGGCGCGCTCGTGGTTCGACGGCTCGACCTTAAAGGAACCCTATCGCATCGAAGGGAAGAAGACGATGGGCCTGGAGATTGCCGAGCAGCTTGGGTGGGCGATGCCGGATGTCATCATCTATCCCACGGGCGGTGGGGTGGGCGTGATAGGGATCTACAAAGCGCTCCTGGAATTACGTGAACTGGGATGGGTGTCGGGGCCGCTGCCGCGGCTGGTCGCGGTGCAGGCGAGCGGCTGCGCCCCGATCGTGCGGGCGTGGCGGGCGGGCGCCGCCGAATCCGAGTTCTGGGAAGGGGCAAGCACTATAGCCTTTGGCCTTACCGTTCCCAAAGCCCTGGGTGATTTCTTGGTCTTGCGGGCCCTTTATGAAACCAGCGGTTGCGCGGTGGCCGTCGATGACGCGGACTTGGTGCGCGATCAGGAGCTTATCGCCTCGCTCGAGGGCGCTTTTCCCTGCCTGGAAGGCGCCGCGACAGTCACGGCGCTTCGCCACCTGCTGGACTCGGGATGGATCGGCAGGACCGAGTCGGTCGTCCTCCTCAACACCGGCGCCGGTCTTAAGTTCCCCTCGACAAGCACGGTCGCGGTACCGATTCTCGACCCGAATGATGACATCCCCATGACCGTCGATGCGTAACGGAAACGGTATCCTCATTCAGGGAACTAGCGCTCCCACCCGTTCAGAGTTCTCGATGGAGATGATGATGTCCACACCTGGAGGACGCCCCGCCGCGCTCAACTGGACCCCCGCACGGGTTCCGATCCCCGGCGTCCTGGCCGGGACCACGGTTCGCCTGGAGCCCGTCGATCTCGAGGCCCACGCCCATGCCCTCTCCGCCGCGGCGCGGGACCGCCGCGATCCCGCCTTGTGGGACTACATGAGTGTGGGGCCATTCACGGATGACGCCGCCTTCCGGTCGTGGCTGGAGACCGCGGCAGCCTCACGCGACCCGCTCTTTTTCACGGTGATCGATCAGGCGACCGAGGAGCCGGCGGGGATGGTCAGCTATTTGCGGGTCACGCCGGCCCATGGGGTGATTGAGATCGGCAGTATCTGGTTTGGACCCACCCTCCAGCGAACCCGACAAGCAACCGAGGCCATCTATCTCCTCGCGCGCCATGTCTTCGCGGATCTTGGCTACCGCCGCCTGGAATGGAAGTGCGACGCCCGCAACGAGCGATCGCGCCGCGCCGCCGAGCGCTTCGGGTTCCGCTCTGAGGGCGTGTTTGCCCAGCACATGGTAGTCAAAGGGCGAAACCGGGATACCGCGTGGTTCGCGATGCTCGATCGCGACTGGCCGGCCCTTGGCGCGGCCTTCACGACCTGGCTGAGGCCGGAGAATTTCGACCCTTCCGGCCGCCAACTTCAGTCCCTGGCAGCCATCCGCGGAGCAGACAGGTAGTCGGTACGTTCTCCTCGGAAGAGGAGGCGCTCGGAAGTCATGGCAACACCGCGCGGGCGAACCTCGCTAACCCATCGAGATCGTCCAGGTCCAGCCATTGCAGCATCACTGTCTGTACGCCCGCCGCGGCAAGCGCGCCTAACTGCTCTCGCACTTCCTCGCCGACGCCCACGAGAATGCCGGCGGCATGAAGATCATCGGCCGACCGAGCGCGCGCGGCCAGTTTCGCCTGTAGCTCGGCCCTGCTGTGACCGAATATCACATTGGTCATCAAGGTACGGCGCACCTGGTCCGACGCCCGTCCGCGTTCGCGGAGCAACTGATCGAGACGCCGGCTGAGGTCGGCGAAGGTCGCGGCGGACACGAACGGCACGTTCCATTCGTCGGCGTACTGGGCGGCCAGGGCCAGAACGCCCCGCTTCCCGCCAATGACGATGGCTGGGCCGCCCTGACGTTGGGGCCGTGGGAGCAGGATGGCGTCTCGCAGATGATAGTAGTCGCCCTCGAAGGTGACCGGTGTGTCGCTTCGGAGAAGGCTGACCGTTACCTCAACCCCTTCTCGGTAGCGCGCCAACCGCTGGGGAATGGGAAGCAGATCGAAGCCGAAATGATCGTGCTCGCGGTCCTGCCAGCCCGCGCCCAGGCCCAACCGCAAGCGCCCTCCCGAAAGATCATCCACGGCGCTCGCCATACGCGCCGTATTGACCGGATGGCGGAACGAGACGGGCGAGACCATGGGGCCGAACTCGATCCGCGAGGTGTGGCCGGCCAGCCAGGTCAGCGAGGTCCACAATTCGAGCGACTCGAGATCGGGCCCCTGCCCGTTGGTCATATGATCGGAGCGGTAGAGTCCCGCGAACCCTAACTCTTCCACCGCCCGGGCAATGCCTTGCCAGCGGGGCCAGGTAAGTCCGTTCTGGCCCTCGACCATGATTGCCACGTCCATGTCGTGCCCTGCTCCTTTCACCGGGAAAACCCCGAGCGGGTTGGGCCGCCGACCGTGTGCTTAGGCCCATGGCATCCAGCGTATCACAGTCGTGGGGGATGGCAGCCCTGCCTACGTGCGGGCCGAATAGCCCTTTCGGCACTCCCCCGCGCCCCCATCCCGGTAATGGGCGTGATGTCGGCAAGGCAACCTGTCCCACCCGTGCTACATTACACTCTGGCGCGGCCCCCCAAACTTTCCAAGAGGTTCCTGGGGGCCAGCGCGACGACGACTGGCAAGCAGCGAGCAATCTCTCAAGGAGGCGCCTTTGCTGGTGATCGCCGGCAATCTGACGGTCGACGACACGGTGTTGCCCGATGGTCGGACCGCCATGGGCGCGATTGGCGGCGACGTGCTATACACCGGACTCGGTGCCGCTCTCTGGACCCAGGACGTGGGCGTATTGAGCCGGGTTGGGGAGGACTTCCCCACCGAGCAGTTGGACCGCGTACGCGCGGCCGGCCTGGACACGGCCGGCCTGATTTTCCGTGCCGGCCCCTCTATCCGCTACTGGGTGGTCTATGAATGGGACGGGCGCCGCCACTTTATCCAAAGGACCGTCGAGAACCGCCTGGATGCGCTCTCACCGGAGCCGGACGATCTCCCGCCCGCCTATGTATCGGCGGCCCGTGCCTTCCATGTGGCGGCAATCCCTTTTGGGCAGGCCGATCGGCTGGTGCGCGCCGCCGCCCTGCTTCCCTCCGCCC
>DATBTL010000141.1:0-13545 GCA_036559345.1 Chloroflexota bacterium
GTGATCGCTCAGACCTCCGATCGGGTGGCCGTGATGTACGCGGGGCAAATCGTGGAACTTGCCGACACCGCCGACCTGCTTACCCGCCCGCGCCATCCGTACACGCTCGGACTGCTCCGCTCGATGCCTGGGGTCGGCGGCGGTTCACGCTACCTGCAGCCGATCCCTGGCGCCCCGCCGCGGTTGGTCGACCCGCCGGAGGGTTGCCGATTCGCGCCCCGCTGTCCCCTGGTTATGGAACGTTGCCGTACCTGGAGCACGGAGTTGTTGTCCGCCGGACCGGACCATGCCGTGCGTTGTTGGCGGCATCAAGAAACGCAAGGAGCATTTTCATCATGAGCACGGAACTTCGCATTGGCGTGGTCGGCGCCGGCCGCTGGGCCGGCTGGGCCCATCTTCCCGGCTGGGCGCGCGATCCGCGCTGCAAGCTGGTGGGCATCTGCGATAGCGAGATCGAGCGGGCCCGGGAGGCGGCGGAGAAGTACGACATTCCCCTGGTCGCCGAGGATTACCGGACCCTTCTGGACCGTGGCGACATCGACGTGATTGACGTGGTGACCGGCGACCACGATCACTTTCGCATCTCCTGGGACGCCCTGCAGGCCGGAAAGCACGTGCTCTCGGAGAAACCGGTCGCCCATGACTACCGCGATACGCAACGGGCAGCGGAGTTGGCCCGCTCCAAAGGGCTGAAGACCAAGCTGGGATTCACCTTCCGCTACAGCCCGGCCATGCGGTACATGAAAGAGTTGATCGACCAGGGCTATGTCGGCACCCCGTTCATCTTTAACGGCTTCGAGCAAAACTCGCAGTGGATCAACCCGTTGACCCCGCTCCGCCAGGCCCCCGAAACCCTCGATCCCAACCGCATCAGGGTGTCGTCCCTGGAAGGGTACGGGGCGCCGATTATTGATCTTGGCCACTGGTTCATGGGATCGGACCTTGGCTCGGTGGTCGGCACCATGCGCAACTTCATTCCCGAACGGATCATCCGCGAGACCGGCAAGATGACGCGGGCCAATATCGACGATGGCGATATCTTCATCGGCGAGTTTACCAGCGGCGCCATCTGTTCGATTCAGAGCAGCTTCGTGACCGTGGGCAACTATCCCGGCCTGGAGGCCCGCGTCTACGGGAGCGAGGGGGCGTTGATCTGCCGGTTGGTGGACGAGTTCGGGATCTGTGAGACGCTGAAGGGAGCGAAACCGGACGACGTGGAGTTCAAGGACATTGAAATCCCCACCAGGCTCTACCCGCCGGGCGGCAGTTCGCGTGAGTATTGGCCACCCCTGTTCTATTCCAACCTGACCGCGAATTTCGCGACCGAGATTCTTTCCGGCGGCGCGGAGAACGAGGGTGATTTCCAGGCCGGCGCCTGGGTTCAGGAAGTGATCAACGCGGTGGAGATCTCCTTCCATGAGCGGCGTTGGGTCGACCTTCCCCTTGGACGCTGATAGGCAACTTGGGCACCGGGCCTCCGACTGCGGTCGGATGGCAGGGAAGGACGACCGCGGTCGGGTGTGGTCGGTTGGGGCGCGGGATGGCGCCATGGGGGACTAAGGCCATGAAGGTTGCGTCGGACGTGACGCCCCTGGTCGAGGCGCGCGACCTCACCAAGTACTTCCCCCTGGCCGGAGGGATGCTGCGGAGGGTGCGGGGCGGGGAAGCCGAGGTGTTGAAGGCCGTGGATGGAGTTACCTTGCGCATCGCGCGGGGCGAAACCGTAGGCCTGGTGGGGGAATCGGGCTGCGGCAAGAGCACCCTGGGCCGGACGATGCTCCGCCTCTACGAGCCAACCTCCGGCCAGGTATTCCACAACGGGGTAAATATCCTGGGACACGGCGGCCGCGCCACCCGAGAGCTTCGGCGCAAAATGCAGATTGTCTTTCAAGATCCCTATGGATCGCTGAACCCAAGCAAGAGCGTCCGCGCGGCCCTCGGCGAGGTGTTGAAGGTACACGACCTGTGCCCGGCAAGCGAACGGGAGGAACGGATCGCCGCCCTCCTGGAAATGGTCGGGTTGCCGCGCGAGGCCGCCGATCGCATGCCCCATCAGTTCAGTGGCGGCCAGCGCCAGCGGATCGGCATCGCGCGGGCCCTGGCGGTAGGACCGGACTTTATCGTGGCCGATGAAGCGGTATCAGCCCTCGATGTCTCGGTGCAGGCGCAGGTGCTGAACCTGTTCCTCCGTTTGCAGGATGAGCTGGGCCTGACCTATCTCTTCATCGCCCACAATCTGGGCGTGGTCCAGCAAATCAGCCGCCGGGTCGCGGTCATGTATCTGGGCCGGATCGTGGAGTCCGCCCCCACCGCCGACCTGTTCCGCGAGCCGCTGCACCCCTACAGCCAGGCCCTGCTCCGCGCCATGCCTCGGCTGGAACCGGGACGGAAGAGCGGGGCGCCGGCGCTTGAGGGCGACCCACCCAACCCGATCAACCGTCCAAGCGGGTGTCACTTCCACACCCGCTGTCCCCACGTTATGCCCCGTTGCCGAGAGGAATACCCCCTGCCGCGAACAGTTGGGGCGGGGCGGTCGGTAGCCTGCCACCTCTATGAGTAGGCACCGCTCGGCGGAATCGGGCGGAACGGTCGGGGGAGAACCGCGATCCACGGCGGCCTCCTGGCCCTTCCAGTCGGCGTTGATGGCGGATCATCATCGCGGTGTATCGGGCGCGGTAGAGCACGTGCGATAGAGGTGGGCGCGATGACACGTTATTCCGTGCGTGACTCGCGCCAAGGCACCTACGCTATCGAGGCCACCGGTGTCTCCTCCATCCCGGATTCCGCCGTGAGCGCCAAAAGTACATCGCCGTGACCCAGTTCGGTGAGCGCGGTCTCCAGCCTGGCACGCAGCATGCGTTCACACCAGGCCCGCTCCATGGCCGATCCCATCCGCAACTCCAATCTGTCCGGCGTCGCCTCAAGCACCACGGCGCCGGCCAGACGCGCCACAACGCTCGGGGCCAGGGTGCCGCGCAGGTGGCGGAGCAGGGTTTGCCAGAGAGCCGAAGGGGGGAAGCCGGTGGTCTTGACCGTCAAGGGGGTGGGAGTGCCATCTGAGTCAACCTCCTTAGGCTCCTCTGGAACCGAGGGCAAGGCACGTCCAGCGGTGACGTGCCCCGGTAGCGTGGGGGGCTGAGCGGGGGACGATGCGTTTTCCCCACCAGGCTTCCAGGTCGCCGCCAGATCCTCGAGCACCGCCAGCACGTAGGGCACCGGGCGCTCGACATCCGAGGTCAGCGCCGTGACCGCTTCATCCAGCAACTGGAGCAAGCTGGCGTCGTCGATGCCCCGGACGCGGAGCCGGCGAATCCGCATGGCCGTGGCGGCTGGAGCACGATCACGACTCCCCAGGCCAAGACCATGCAAACGCCGGATGAGGGGATCTTCCGCGTCCGGCTCGCCAGACCGAGACCTCAACGGCCGAACTCCGGAAGACGGACGAGCCCGAAAAGCTGCTCGTGCCGGTATGCGCTCGTCGATCGTCGGGTCTGGTTCGTTGTGTATTTCAGTTAGTAGATCTTGATCCCCTGTTGCGGGCCGCGGGGGGGAGCATGGCGCCGATTGCACCGGCTCCCCCCCGCCGGCCTTCACCCTTGCGGCCGAGCGCGGCGACTCTGCCTCGGGTTTCGGTGACGCCCCCTCCTCGGCGGCCGCCGAGAGCCGATCGAGGAGGGGGCCGAGATCGTAGGCGTTGCTGACCTGGGCGCCGGCGGCGCTGTGACGGGGCAAGATCCGGATCAGCCCGCGACGGGCCAGCCCGCTGAGCAAGTGGCGGATCTGGCGTTCGCCGCCGCCCATGGCGCTCCCGAGCGTGGACACGCTTGGGTAGGGCAGCACAGGCTCTTCCCACCAATAGGACCAGATCTGCAACAGTACCACCAGCTCCGTCGCGGTCAGTCCCAGGCGAGCTTGGTGACGAAGCAGCGCGTTCGGCACGGCGGTAAAGCCTTGTTTGAGGACATCGTGTCGCTTCGTGGATGTCTGGCCGGTCGTGGTGAGGTCTGGTATGTTTCGCGCTTGCGCCGTTGTACATGCCATCGACGGATCCCCTTTCCGCGTCGCGCCCGGATTTTCCGGGGCGCGGTTCCGATCCTCGCCAGCATGGCATACCAGCGAACAACCACCTCGGGCCGCGGATCGGGCTAGATCTAGTAGATCTTTTAGCGGCGAGATTTACTCTGGTGGAGAGTCACATCGCGTGGCGGCAAACGTCACAGCCACCGGCGGCATCCGTCACAGCTTATGGAGGCCGGGGCGTCACACCGCATGGCGGCAAGGCGGGGAAAGCGCGAAGCACGGCGCCACTCCAGGTAGCGATGGGACTGGAGCGCGGGGAACTCAGGGTGTCACACCAGATGGCGGCAGGCGGGGGACGACCACATGCATGCATCCCGCCCCGTAGGGGCGGCTACCTCAAGAGAAGCCTGGACCCGCGTCACACCAGGTGGCGGCGCCGCCGCCTGGCACATGAAACCGTCACACCGCGTGGCGGCGGGTTCCTGGTGCGTCAGCCGGCTGCGTATCTCACGCGATAAAGGCGGCCTATTGGGTTCGTGGGCGCCGCGGAGGCGCCAGCCAACCATGCTTCTTGCCCCTGCTCACGTCACACCGGATGGCGGCGGGAGACCGCATGGCGGCCACCGTCACACCGCATGGCGGCACGACACCGGTAGGGGATTCGACGTGAATCACGCGCGGAGCCGTGCCTACCCTGACCACGTACGGCGGCTCTGGGCGTCACACCGCATGGCGGCGCGCCCTGGCAATGGTGATCCGCGAGCTTGCCGCGCCGCATGGCACCGCCAGAGAACAATTAACGGTCGGGCGTCACACCGGATGGCGGCGGTACCTCACATTGAGGTCTATCTAGTGATCCCTGGATGTCTTGCGCCGGCGTTTCGCGGCGGCGATCTCCAGCCGGCGGCGCGGCGCCAGTTCCGCGTACTGCTGGATCACCTTGGATGGCGGAGTGACGACCACGGTGCGGGTGAGCCATTCGGCAAAGACCCGATGGGGATTCTCGTTCTCGGCGAATTTGCCGTACTCCCAACTGGCGATCACGTCGTCGGCCTGGAGTTGATCGAGCGCACGCTCGAAATCCTCCATCAGCCGCCGCCGCGATTCCCGGTGGGTGGGAATCTGAATCCCAGTACTGTCGAGCAGGGTGCGGATATACCATGGCTGCTCGTAGTTGCCGTGCGCCGCCCGGAAGCGCCAATGCAGCGCCAGGTGCAGACCCAACCGCATCGCGATCTTCTCCACGCCCTGGTGGGGCTTGTACCGTAGCACCGGGTGCAGGAGCGTGGCGACGTACCGGGTGCCGTCCTCCAGGAGCGGCTTGATCCACGATGCCGGCGCGACACGGAATGCATAGGGCATTTCCTCGCCAAACAGATTGATCTCGTCCTCCTGCTCGACCTCAAGGAGACGAGAGCGCACCATCACGGTCTTTGGCCGGCCCCGGCTGTCGTAGACCTGCTGGGGGCCTCGCAGAAAGATGCCGGACAGGGCCCACACGTCGCGCGCCACCTTTTCCTTCTGGTCGCGCCGGTACGCGCGCTCGTGCTGCTTGACTCCCTGATAGGCCAGGATCGCGTTCGCGTCCAGCCGCACCTTGGGCAGCCGTGGGTCACCGCCGCTGGTTTCGGCGAACCAGGCCCCCAGGCAGATCGCGAAGGCCCGAACCTTGTCGTCGTCGAGTTGCAGCACGGCCTTGTAGGAGGCGGCCTCCTCTTCTGGGGTAAGCGGTGAACGACCGTCCGATGGATGGATGAATACCCGCACCGCCTGGTCCTGATCGGCGCCGTCGCCCGCTTCCTCGTAGTACGGCGGCAGGCCATTCCCCGGTCGCTGCCAGAGCTGGGGAGCACGGATGGCGCGGAAGGTCAGCGGCAACAGGGTGCTGGACGCGATGGTCAGGGTATCCTGGCCCTGGAGAGGCGAGATATAGGTGCTGGGCCTTCCCTGCGAACGGGGTCCTTCCGTCTCGCTCCCGAGCCCGTCAGCCGGCGAGTCCAGCCCCGGCCGCGGCCAGGTAAGCCACTGCGATGGCTCGTAGATCAGCGCCCGCACGTCCGGTACGCCGTCGAGCAGGGGAAAGCTAGGCGATGCGTCCCAACACAGGGTCTCGCTGTTCACGTAGAGAGCAAGGTAATGAAGTACCGGCCATGGCGTGTCGGCTACCTGCCGGAGTTCCTCGGCGCGCCATTGTTCCCATGGAATCAGCTCGTCATCCTTCCGCTCCTGCAGCTGGGTGGGGAGGGTGAAGGGCGGGGCATCGCCACGGTCAAGCAGACAGGTCACGATCCGTAGCGTGCGTTCAGGTGGAATGGCGGTTCGATCTTCCCAGACGAAGAGGAGTGCGTTATGGGGCGGAATGCCGGCCTGCTCACCCTGGGCGTTGCGGAGCGCGACGTAGGAACGCCACTGAGCTACGAACACGTCAACCATATCCATGGCATGACCGCCCGGCAGCGCGACCTGTTCGATCGCCGCCAGCACGGCCTCGGCGTTCGCCCGCGCGCCGGACGGATCGATCAGGATCCGTGCTTCGGCCTCGTCCAGTTGCTGGGTGTATGGGCCGGTGTGAGCGGTCAATCCGCCCTCGCCGCAACCGGCGAGCAGCGTGCGCGCGTAGGCGATGATCGACCGGGCTTGCCAGGCGATGTTCTCGCCGACGTGCGTGTCGTTCACCAGAGCGCCTCTTCGGGCCGTACTCGGTCGGCCGATCCGGCCGTCCCGAGATGTACCCTATGCACCAGGATCGGAAACCACTGGGCGGCAATGCCCCTGACGGAGAGGATCTCGCTCAATCGCATGGCGGTTACTGTACCCCGAACAGCCTGGTTTTCACAGAGCGTTATGCACGGGGCCGTTTTCCGGAGCTGCCCAGGAGCAGGGCGTATTGGCCGGATCCCGTGGTGAACTACGCATCGTTCCTGGAATCAATTCCGGCAACCATTCGATTGCACCCTACCCCGGCACCCCTCCGCGACGGGGGTAGGCACATGGGCGGGACGGCTCCATGCCAGACCGTCGGTCGACGGGTCAGGGACAGCCCACCGTGACCGGGCCATGCCCTTGACAGGCGGGAGCGGTCTGCGTATGCTCTGAAAGAACGGTTCCGGTTTCGATTGCTGAACGGCGTCAATGGCCCAGCAGAGGCAGGAGCTGGCGCCGCGACGCTCTGCCCGTGGTGCGTTGGTTTCATGTGCCGTGTGGCGAGGGAACAAGAGGCTATGGATACAATCGAGAGCATTGAGGTGATCCCAGTCCGCGTGCCCCTGGAGCGCCTGTATCGCGGCAGCTTCTACCGCATGCGCACCCGTTGCACCCTGATCACCCGCATTCGGACCAGCGACGGGATCGTCGGCGAAGCCTATAACGGCGATACCGACGACGAGCAGGCGCTGATCATGGCGATCATTCGTGACGAGATGGCGCCGGGGTTGATCGGGCGGGACGCCTGTAACATCGAGGGCGCATGGGAAGCGATGCTGCCGCCCAGCTACGATCAGCTGCGCGACCGGCGCCTGGCGATGCAGGCCACCGCCTGCATCGACTCCGCCCTGTGGGATGCCTTCGGCAAACGCACCGGGCAGCCGTTATACCGTCTCTGGGGGGGCTATCGGGACGCGGTCCCCGCCATCGGGATCGGCGGCTACTACGGCCATAGCGACGACGAGATGCGCAATGAGGTACGGTTCTTCATGGATCAAGGGTTCCGCGGCATGAAGTTCAAGATTGGCGGCACGACGCCGGAGGAGGACGCGCGCCGCCTGCGGGTGGCCCGCGACTTCGCCGGCCCCTCCTTCGTGTTGATCTGCGACGCCAACCAGGGCTACACCACCGCGCAGGCGGTTGCCTTCTGCCGGTTGGTGGAGGACGTGGGCTTGCGCTGGTTCGAGGAGCCTTGCCGCTGGTACAACGATCGTCTCGGCATGCGCGACGTGCGCCTGATCACCGGCATCCCGGTCGCCGCCGGCCAGAGCGAGTTGACCCGCGTCGGGGCGCGCGACCTGATCGTGGATGGGGCGATCGACGTCTGTAACTACGATTCCTCATGGGGCGGCGGCCCCACCGAATGGCGGCGAGTGGCGGCGATCGCCATGGCCTATGACGTGCAGATGGCCCACCACGAGGAGTCGCAGATCTCTCTCCATCTTCTGGCCTCGATTCCGCATGGCACCTACGCGGAATGCTTCACGCCGCAGCGCGACCCCATCTACTGGAACATGCTGGCCAATCGGTCCCAGTGCCGCGAGGGGTTGATGCCCGTCCCGGATCGGCCCGGCTTCGGCTGGGAACTTGACCCCGACTACATCGCCAAGTATCGCGTTGAGGCGCCGTGAACAGCCGGACGCGATGAACGCCCAGGTACCCGAGGAAGCCGGCGATCTGTTCGCGCCGACGGAGCGTGAACTGGTAGCCTTTGCCGAGCAGGGCCGGGCGGGGGCGGATGCCGCGCGGGCGGCGGGGCGCGTGGCGTTGCCGCTGCGCTTCTGGCGCCAACATGCTCATCTCACCGTGCCGGCGCCCGATGGAGCGCGGGCCCTCAAGGCGGTGGCGGGCGGCACCGAGCCCGTGACACGCCAGATGGAGCGTCTGGGTGTCCCCGCCGAGGCGCTGGCCGAGCGCCTGCGCCTGCCCCCTGCCCTGGTGGCCGGGATGCTCGCCGCGCCGAGACAGGCGCCCCTGGTGGTGCTGGACGGCGAGGACGCCCAGGCGCTCCGCCCGGACGTGGCCGCCCAGGGCCGGAGGACCGCCATCGACGTGCTCCGCGAGGGGGCCTGGTCGCCCACCACGCTCCGCTTCTATCGCCCGCCCGGCCTGAATGCCCCCGACGCGGCCCGCGATCTGGTCACTGTGCTGCTGGGCGCCGGTCAGGGGCGGGCACCGGACGCCTACCCGCTTGACGGGATCGTCTTCCCCAAGATCGAGCAGCCGGAGGAGATCGACTGGTTGGACGCGGCCCTCGGCGCGATTGAGGATGCCTTGAACCTGGAGCGGGGGCGGATCAGGATTGCCCTCCTGATCGAATCGGGTTGGGCGGTGATCCAACTGAGCGACCTTGCCCGCCGCGCGCGGGGCCGCCTCTGCGCCTTGATCCTGGGCACCGCCGACCTTGGCGCCGACCTGGGACTCCCCGATAGCGCCGATCGCCATGCCGTGGCGGATTGGGCGCGGGCCCGGCTGGTGACGATGGCGGGCGCCCTCGGCGTCCCCGCGATCGACGGCATGACCCTGGAGTATCCGGTGGCCGACCCCGCCCTCGACGCCGCGGCCAATCGGGAGCGCTTCCTGGCCCGGATGGCGCTCGTCCATCAGGACGCGCTGCATGCGCGCCGAATGGGCATGTCCGGCAAATGGGTGGGTCATCCGGCCCAGCTACTAGCCGTGTTGCTGGCCTTCGAGCGGGATCCGCCGGACATCGAGCGGGAAATCAGGACCATGGAGGCCTATCGGGAAGCCGAGGAGCGGGGGCAGGGGGCGGCGATCATCGAGGGCGCGATGGCCGATCGGGCCACCGACCGGCAGGTGAGAATGCTGCTCCGCCGGGCGGCGGCCATGGGCCGGCTGGAGCCGCGGCGCGCGGTAGCTTTGGGGATTATCGAGGCGCGCGAGCTGGCCGAGGCCCAGGCGCTGTGGGAAGGGTAGGGGACGGAACAATGGCGGGACAGTCCTGGCAAGGGAACTTCTTCGAGGATTTCACGGTGGGCGAGAGGTACCGTCACGGCCTGGGCCGCACGATTGGCGAGGCGGACAACACCTGGTTCACCTTGCTCACCTGCAATACGTTGCAGGCCCATTTCAACGCGGACTACGCCGCGCGGACCGAGTTCGGCCAACCGCTGGTGGTCAGCACCCTGACCCTGGCGGTGGTGACCGGCCTCTCGGTGGCCGACATCAGCCAGAACGCGGTGGCCAATCTGGGCTGGGATAAGGTGCGGTTGCCCAAGCCGGTGTTCATCGGCGATACCCTCTATGCCGAGACGGAGATCCTGGAGACCCGGCCCTCGGCCTCCCGGCCCGGCCAGGGCATCGTGCGGGTGCGGACCCGCGGCTTCAACCAGCGTGGCGAAACGGTCATTGAGTATGAGCGCACGGTGCTGGTCTACACCCGTGCGGCCCGGCCGAACCCGGCCCCGTAAGGAGGGATGGAAGATGCGCATTCGCTCGGTCACGCCTATCTCGGTGTCCTATCCGGAGCCGAACGACAACAACAACACCCGCTACCTGACCTTCTGCCGGATCGAGGCGGAAGACGGCACGCTGGGCTGGGGCGAGGCGATCACCCAGTTCCCTGAATCGGCGCGGGCCACCGAGGTGCTGCTGGAGGGATTGGCCGCCCTCTTGGTGGGCCAGGATCCGCTCGACAATCAGGAGTTGTGGCGCCGGCTCAAGCGGCATACCTGGTGGTACGGCTATCAGGGGGGCATCGCCTCCTTCGCGATCAGCGCCATTGATATCGCGCTCTGGGATCTCAAGGGCAAGATCCTGGGCCAGCCGCTGGTCAAGCTGCTGGGCGGCGCCCACCGCGATCGGCTGCCGGTAATCGCCAGCACCCACGCCTTCAATCCCAGTATCGAGTATGAGGCCGAGCGCCACGGCAAGTATGTGCGCGAAGACGGCTACCAGGGGGTCAAGATCGGCTTCGGGAAGCGCGGGCAGGCGCGCCTGGGCTACGAGGCGGAGCGGGATATCACCTTCGTGCGCCTGCTGCGTGAGGCGATGGGCCCCAAGGGCGATATCATGATCGACCGCGGCCAGTCGCTGCCCTGGGACCTGGGCCATGCGATCCGCCTGACCAACGCCTTCGAGGAATACGATCTGCGCTGGATCGAGGAGCCGCTGGAACCGCAAGATATCGAGGGCTTCCGCAAGCTCCGCCTGCACTGCAAGACGCTGATCGCCACGGGCGAACGAGAATGGACCACGGCCGCCTACGAGCGGCTGATCGCCACCGGCATCGTGGACGTGGTGGGCTGCGATCCCGGGCGCGCCGAGGGAATCACCGGCTTCCGCCAGCTTATCCAGTTGGTGGAGGCGGCCAGCATCTGGTACAACGCTCACGCCTGGAGCAGCGCGGTGATCACCGCCGCCAGTCTGGCGCTCTCCGCGATCTCCGACCGCTGCCTGGTCTTCGAGATGAAACCACTCGAGAATCCCATGCAGGACGAACTGGTGGAAACCCCTTTCAAGCAGCAGGGGGGATGGATCGACGTGCCGATGAAGCCGGGGCTGGGGGTCGAGGTGAAGGAAGCGGTATTGGCGAAATACCGCTTCTAATAGTTCAGGAAGCCGCCGCTGATGTTTAGCGTGGTGCCGGTCATGAAGGATGCGTGATCGCTGGCCAGGAAGACCACCGGGCCGGCGATCTCCTCCGGCTCGGCCAGGCGCCCGAGCGGGGTCGCCGCCTTCCAGTCTTCCAGCAACTTGGGATCAAGGCCGCCCATCAGCATTGGCGTCATCACGAAGCTGGGCGCCACCGTGTTGATGGTGATCCCGTGGGGGCCGTAGGCGCGCGCGAGGCCCCGCGCCATGGTTACCACGCCGCCTTTGGCCGCGTTGTAGACGACGGAGCCGCCCAGGCCGCCGGTCCACCACCCCTGCGAGGAAAACAGGATCACCCGGCCGCCGCGCCCCTGGTCGCGCATGGCGCTGGCGGCGGCACGGGCCAGGAAGAAAGTGGACTTGAGGTTGAGGTCGATCTGGAAGTCCCAATCCTCCTCGGTGACTTCGTCGATGTTCATCCGGCGGCGCAAGACGGAGGCGAGGTGCACCAGCACGTCCAGCGAGCCGAGTTCCGCGCGCGCCCGTCCCACCAGACCGGCAAGGCCGCCGAGATCGCGGAGGTCCGCGCCGACCGCCCGGTGTCCACTGCCCGCAAGGCCGCTCACCACCGCCTCGACGGCACCCTGATCCAGGTCGACGGCCATCACATGGGCGCCGGTGTCGCCGAACGCCTCCGTCACGGTCTTGCCGATCCCCCCGGCGGCGCCGGTGATCAAGACGCCTTTCCCCTCAAGCCCCGCCCCGACGCTCCACGCCATGGCTGCCTCCCTGGCCGCGGCCGGCGCGGCCTCATTTCCCCGTAGGCTGGTATCTATACCGGATTCGATTCCACCGCCGTGATTCTACTCCTCCGCGGCCTGAGGCGTCAATCGTGGTGATCCGCGCAAACCTTGCCAGAGGAGGGGCTACATATTCCGCTCACACTTTTGGCAGATGGACCAGGCTAGGACACGACATGCTGGGCAGACCCGTGCCCTCGTCGCTGCCACATGGCTCACCACAGGCCACTGCGGCGACGCTTGCAGGTCACGAGGGGCAGGCGACAGCACGAGAGGAGAGACGCACGCTGCCTCGCCGCGCCTGCCGGTTCAGCTAGAGGGAGCATGTGTGGCCGACGACTAGCGCGTGAGAACGCAGAACCATTCAACAACCTGCATAGCCATGCAGCGCTCCAACCCATCGATGGCAGGATCCGTCAGGCGCATGCCTTCCACCATAGCATCATCTACGCATGAGATCGGCCGATCCCTCGCATCAGCCACCTTGCTTGGCCTCGGATGGCGCCGATCTCAGGCATGGAGGGTACTGATACGCTAGCGCTGTCTCCGCCGGCATGGTTTGAAGTGCCGGGCCCTCAGCCGCGTCAGGACAGCAGATATCCAGGGGGCACATGGCCGGCTATAGCAAGGTGTCGGCCATCGCTTCAAACAGAGCTGCCGGATCGTGCACTAGCGTGCCACTGCCGAGAGACTGTATTCTTCACCGCCGACGAGGCCATGCGATTCCACGGGCAAGGGTGGCCTGAATGGAGGGCCTAGCCGGTGGGAATACCCTCGACGAAGAGGAGTTGAGAGTCCGCATGCGCCAGCCGCAACGGTTTGATCGCGCCGTATTCGTCCGACTCGTACCAGCGTCGGGCCTGCTCGAGCGACGGAAACTCCGCGATCACCAGATGATGGGGCTGCCAGTTTCCCTCGGCCACTTCGGCACGCCCCCCACGGACAAGATAGCGCCCACCATATGCCTCAATCGTCGGTCCGACCTGCATCCCATACTCCCGTGCTCGCTCGTGGTCCGCGAAACTCACATTCGCGATCAGATAGGCGTGCATCGCATCCATCTCCCTTAGTCATCGCTCAGCTCGTGTGCATACCGACTCACGGCGCCTTCAGCGCCTCGGCATGCACGCCGCTTGAATAATCTCGCCGCGCTACCTCAGCCATGCTGGTCAGGGTGATTGACGGATAGCGGCAAGAAGTCTGCGCAGGGTCGAAGGACAGATCTCTGGTGTCCATGACCACGCCAGCCTGGATCTGCCTCGCCACCCTCGCATTCGCCGGGCGCAGCAGCACCGCCAGCAGGCGCATCAGCGGCAGGGGCACCGCGCCCACGCTGCCGGTCCGCCCGGTCACCAGCCCAAAGGTCTGCGCGACCTGCCGCATACTCAGGTTTTCTGGGCCACCCACGTCCAGTGCCACGCCCCGCATCGCCGGGTCGCTGACGGCACGCTCGACGAAGCAGGCGACG
>DATBTL010000142.1:0-5948 GCA_036559345.1 Chloroflexota bacterium
ATCTCCCAAGCACGGTCAAGATTCACGACATGCGGCACACGCATCTTTCCGCCCTCCTCAACGCCGGGGTACCGGTAACGACCGTGGCCGAGCGAGGTGGTTATCGCAACGCCAACGTACTGCTCTCGGTCTACGCGCATGCCCAGGTCGAGGGGCAGCGAGCGGCCGCCGAGGTGGCGGGGAAGCTCATCGGCGGCGGGGAAGAGGGGCGAGAAAAAGCGAGTGGCGGGGAAATGGCGGGGAAATGAGCAGAGCCGAGGTCTTAAAGAACCTCGGCTCCAGAGGAGCGGGTGATCGGGCTCGAACCGACGACATTCTGCTTGGGAAGCAGACACTCTGCCAACTGAGTTACACCCGCGTACGTCTAGCGTGCGGCCCGTAAGCGCCCCTTACCAGTGGCCTGATCGTACCATGCCTGGGCGTCGTGTGCAAGGTACCCGTGTATGTCGCGCCGCGAATCATATCACCAGTGGCGCCGAGATGCCCGGCGTCAGCGCCCGATCCGCCCCACGTCGCCCAGTTGTGCGATGGACACCGCGTCATGGCCGGAGGCGCGGAGCGGGACCACGATGTCGGCCCCCAGGTCGGGGAGATACGCATACAACAGGCGGGTTCCGGCGGCCCCGGTCGCCGTAGGGTTCGCCAGCGGCGCCGGGAGTACCGCGCTCTGTCCCTTCTGGCATACTACCATCTCCGCGCCACCGAGCGTGACTTCTCCTTCCAGCACGACTACCGCCCGCATGGCGGCTCGGGCCCGTCCCAGCTCGGCCGTCCCGTCCAGCTCGATCAGCTCGACCGCGAAATGCGGACAGGCGCAAAGAATCTGGCGCCGTCCGCCCTCCATCGGAAGATTTTGCGGCTCGACCCTGGGGGTTTTCCGCTTTTTCTTGCCGAGCACCGACAGCCCGCGTTCAATATGCAGTTCCCGCGGCTTGCCGTCCGGACCTACCCGCCCCCAGTCATACAGGCGATAGGTAATATCGGAGTTTTCTTGCACCTCGCAGTAGACGATGCCCTTCCCAATCGCGTGGACGACCCCCGCCGGCGAATAGAGCACGTCGCCCGTCTTGACCGGAACAAAGTCGATCAGGTCCGGGACCCCCAGACCGGTCCGGCATGCCTCGCCCAGCCGGGCCGCCGTCACACCCCCGCGCAGCCCCCAATAGACGCCGGCCCCCGGCGCCGCTTGCAGGATCAGATACATCTCCGCCTTGCCGGGATACCCACTATCCGGCTCGCCCCGCAGGGCCTGATCGTCGGTGGGGTGGATCTGAATCGAGAGATCCGCCGCCGCGTCGGAGAGCTTGATCAACAGCGGCAGTCGCGCGTTGGGATAGCTGGGGGCGTCGCCGCGGAGGGCGCCCTTGGTCTCCTCGTCCACCGCCCGCAAGGTCCGGCCCGCCCATGGTCCCTCGGCGACCAGGGCATCGTCACCCACCTCCCACGATTCGGCCAGGGTTCCCTCCGGCCCCAACGGCTTGCCCAGTAGCTCCCCCAGGCGGGCGCCCCCCCAGATGTAATGGCGGAACACCGGGGTCGTGCGGAGCGGCGTCTGTAAGCTGAAATCAGGGCCCATGAGGAATCCTTTCTATTGGGGTTGGACTTGTGGGACGTCGTTCCCCAACAAAAGCACCACCTGCGCGGATACGGTGGGCAGGTTCTCGGTGATCAGACGGGCCCCGAACATCTGTCGCAAGAGGCGTGCGGTGTAGGGCGCGGCCGGCTGCGCGCTATTCACGATCACCGCCGTGTGCGCGTGATCCGAGGTATCGGCCGGCCCCGTGCCCACCACGTTGATCTGGCAGGTTCTTAAGGTCGTCGCTACCGCCTCGGCCTCCCCATTCAGCGCCGTGCCGTTCTCCACCCACACACTGGCATGTTCGGCCGCCAGTTTCGGATCGGCGAATAGACTATGAATCTGGGGCCAGAAGGCTGGGGTGGGACACAGATCCGCCCCCAGGTCGCCGCCAATACACTCAACGGTCGTTCCGTTCTGGTCGTTGAAAAACACATGCTGCATAGAGCGGTTCTTCACCATCTCCATGGCGAGCACCGGCAGGAGATTCTCCGGCATGTTCGTGTCGAAGCTGTCACGCAAGGCAGAGAGGATTGATGGGAGATGGAAGAGGGTGTGAACACTGATCAACTGCGATTTCATCGCCGTGACCAGTTGCTGCTGATGCTGCACCCGCGCCTCGTCCTGCGTGGTGTAGGCATGGCGCTCCCGCATATACTTCAAGGCCGTCGCCCCATCCATGTGCTGCATCCCCGCCCGCAGCGCCAACGGATCGTAGCCGTTGCCCACCAGGGCGGGGTAGGTAGGATCGTTGATGTTTTGATCGACATTGATCGTGACCCCACCCAGGACATCGATCAGATGCTGGAAGCTGGAGAACCGCAACATGACGTAGTAGTTGATCGGGATGCCCAGCCCGTGCTCGATCGTGTACGCCTCGTAACTTGGGCCACCCAGGTAGTTGCCTTCGTTGATCTTGCTCATCTCTCCATAACCAGGCACGCTCACCGCCAGATCACGAGGAATGGAAACCATCCGTACCGTGTTGTGCGCTGGGTCCAGGGTGAGCACGATGATCGTGTCGGAATGGGTCTTTTCGCCCGGCACTCGCTGATCCACGCCCAGGGCCAGAATGTTGATTGGGTCGGTGCCGTTCCAGGGAACCGCCCCTGCTTGGGTGGGCAACAGTGGCTGGCTCAGGGTAGCCAGCGCCATGGGGTTGTACCAGACAAAAATGCCGGTGCCGACCATCGCCAGAAGCAAGGCGGCCAATACCAGAAGGGCTCGAACAAGCAGTACCCGAAGTCTCGGACGCCTGAGCCGCCAGCGCCTGCGGCTGATAGGCGGATTGTGCAAAACCAGGGTGGGTTGGGTATGCACCTGGAGGTTCTCCATCGGCAGGCCGTTGGGACCGTAGGACCAGGCGTTGTCGTTTTGCATTCGTATCTCTCAGCTCAAGGCTCATCGGCCCCGTGATTAGGCCGGTCCGCTGCCGGAACAGTATACAGGGCCGGCACCACTCCTGGTCAATAGGCTTGGGGGAGAGAGCGGCGAATCAGCGCCGGCTCCCAGGATTTCCAGGGCGCCCGTCCGCGCGCCGTCTCTCAAGGTCGCAAAACGCGGCCCATAAAGCAAGGGGCGACCCGGGCGTTTTCGGCGCCGCCTACTCTATAGAAGCCTATGCAGGGGTGTCATACCGGCGCTTTCGCCCACTCCTCGGGGAGGCGATTCCACCGCAAATCGAATCGCCGCCTATAGGCAAGCAGCGCCGTGCAACCGACCGCGACCCCGAACCAGAGGGTGCAGAGCCGGATGATCAGGGTGGCCGCCACCGCGCCGGCCAGACTGGTATGAGTGACCGCGATCAGCAGGGCCGCCGCGCTCCCCTCCGCCGTCCCCAACCCACCCGGAAGGAGGCTGGCCGAACCAACCAGGGTGGAGACCGCGAGCACGAAGGCCGCTTGCACCAGGAGAGTCGCGCCGCCGCTGAACCCCAGCCCGTGCAGCACCAGATAGAAGGCCAGGCATTCCCCGCTCCAGGAGAGCAGGCCGATCGCGACCGCCGCCAGTAACAAGGGCGGCGAGAGGAGCAGCCGGGCGCTGGCATGGAGCCGTCCCATGCTCTCACCCCATTTGGCCAGCCTTGGGTGCTCTTGCAGCCAGGGCAGCACCCGATCCCGGACGGCAGGCAACTGCAACCCTATAATCGCGATCACGAACACCGCCAGCAAGGCCAGCATGGGGCGCACCGCCTGCTGGTAGAGCACCAGCCCCGTGGCGGCCAGGCCCATCATGGCCAACCCATCGGTAAGCCGCTCGGCGAAAATGACCGGGGCCGAGACGGAGACCGGCGTCCCTACCCGGCGGCGGAGTAGGACACTCTTCAGCAGTTCTCCCGCCTTTCCCGGCGTGATCGCCATCGAGAGTCCACACAGGAAAATGCCCAGGCTATCGGCGAACCCAATGGGGATGCGCAAGGCACGCAGGTAAAGATGCCACTTCCCGAAGCGCAGCGCGTAATTCCACAGGGTCAGGCCCAGGACCGCCGGCACGTAGGCAATAGGGAACCGGCGCAGTGCCGCCCCGACGTTGGGCGCGTCGCCCACCAGGGCCAGCACCGTGAGCACGAGCACGCCGAAGAGCAGCGAGAGAAGGAACTTACGCCACATGCCCCGCCGCGCTCACCACCACGATCGCGATGGCTCCCCATAGGACGATGCATATCTGCAACGGGCGATCGCGCAGCAATACCTCCTCGGGACTGGCTCCCAGATTCCGCTGATGGACCAGATAGAGGTAGCGGAAGATCCCATAGATGGCGAAAGGCACGGTCACCATCATCTGATGGTTGCTCGGCAGATTGGGAGCGGTAAAGGTGTAGAGCGAATAGGCTACGATAATCGCGGCGGAGACGATGCTGATCAACTGATCCACCAGATCCAGGCTGTATTCACCCAGGTTCCGCCGGTGACTGACCGCCAGATCCTCCAGTTCCACCAACTCCTGCCGCCGCTTGCCCAGGGCGAGAAACAGGCCGCCCAGAATGGTGCAGAGATAGAGCCAGACGGAAATGTCTACCTGGATCGCCAGCGCGCCCGCCGCCGCCCGGATCACGTAGCCCAGAGCGATGGCGAACACGTCCAGCAGCACCTCGTGCTTGAGATAGAAGACATAGGCGGATTGGAGGATCATATAGGTCACCGCCGCTTCCAGGAACGGGAGGCCGAGGGGGACGGATAGAGCCAGCGCGGCCACCAGAATCACCCCCGCCGCGACCTTCGCGACGCCCATCGGCAGCCGTCCAGAGGCGATGGGCCGGAATCGCTTTTTTGGGTGCAGGCGATCCCGTTCGACATCCAGCGCGTCGTTGATCAGATAGACGACCCCGGACAGGGCGCAGAAGAGCAGCACGCAGGCCAGCGTCCTGATATCCGACGCCGGATCACGCAGCTTGTTGGCCATCACCACGGGGGCGGCGCACAGCAGGTTCTTCGGCCATTGGCGGGGGCGCGTGGCCAGCAACAACTGCATGGGGATCGACCCTACCCCTACCGGCACCACCGCCAGACTGGGGGCAATCTGCCGCGGCGCGTTCTCTAGATCCACCTGAACTCCACCACGGCTCACCTCACGAACCCACCATACTCGTCACTGCCCAGTGTATGGGAGGCATGGCAGTCGGGCATAGAGCCCATATGGGCGGGTGCGCTTCACGCTCGCGTAGGAGCGACCGGGACGGCGTGGCGGCCACGAGACACGGGCGCGGGGTTTCAGACCAAATCATTACCCTCAAATCGTGCTCTTCGCGCCCCTCCTGAAGCACAGAGGCACGGAAGGAATGGAAAACACAGAGTGCGGCTCCAACTTGCGCGGCGATGAATTGGTCTCCGTGATTCAGGGCCCCCAGTGTCCACCCTGCTCCCAGGGTCGTCATCTGTGTTTTCCATTCCCTCGGTGCTTCCGTGCTTCAGGGCGCCCCGGCCTGGCCGCGAACCGCATCCTTAACATGGGCGCCTTTCAGATCCTCCAGCGCGGCGCGAGACGCTCTCCACTCCTACGGCAGGGTGAAGTGGAAGGTCCAAGGGCCGCCTTTGAGTACTCGCCAGGAGGGACCTGGATCGTTCTCGTAGGGATTCCGCTGCACGACCAGGGTAAAACTTGCGTGAGGCATGTAGTGTAGGTTGGGAAAGGCAAAGTCATACAGTCGGCTGGCGGGCGCGATGCGCGTCCAATAGTCGTCAAACAAGGTCCAGGCGCCGCCGCTTGTGTCTCCTGAAAACAGAGTCAGCCAACTATCCTCCAGGATGTGCCCTGGCTTGGCCCTCCGGAGATAGACGCGAATCTCGCTTCTGGTCGCGATCACATGATCGAGGATCAGGGTGACGCCCCCAGCCGTTACCTTTTGCTCGGAACGAGTCTCCACGCGCACGGG
>DATBTL010000143.1:0-3706 GCA_036559345.1 Chloroflexota bacterium
GATCGTCGGCATGGCGCTCCCCCTTCCCTGGCTGCATTCACCTCAGTGTACGCGGCCCGGATACGTGTCGTATAGGTGCCTCTCGCCAACGGGGTGCTCCGCGGATGTGTGGGCGGAGTCGCCTTTTTGGGGGCGCGGGTCCCCAGGCTCGCCAGCGTGACCGACCCTACTGATTCCTGATGGCTTGAGGGACGAGCTTCGCACTATTATGGAAGAAAATGGAGTACCATCATGATGAGACACACCTTTCGCGGCAGGCGGAGAAACAGGGAATGGATGCTGGCCACCAGTTCGTGGCCGCGCCGCCCAATTCACGTGAGCGCTTCCACGCCGCGGCGGCAGTGGCCGCCATTGGGCACTCCCACCAGCCTACCGCCCAACCGCGTCAGTCTCAGGGCATGCCGCCGGTAGACGAGCAAGAACAGGACGGCGTCAATCAAGCGCCCACGCCTCGCCCATAGTTCATGACGAGGCTCCGCCCGACGCGGCGCTGCTTGGATGCGCTGGCCCAACTACCGCGAGAAGAGCCGCATCGGCCCGTACAGCGCCGCGTCAAGCTACCCGCACGCGGGCCTGCTCCTCACGTTTGGGTCGTACGGCAATTTCGATGTCCCGATCCAGCCGCAGCAGCAGACGCAGCAGGCGCTCGATCGAGAAGCCGCTCAGCCTGGCGGCCATCAAGGCCGAGACCTTCGGCTGGGCGATCCCCAAGGCGGCCGCGGCCTGCACCTGGGTCCATCCTCGCTCCACGATAGCCTCTCGGATCTGATACCCCAGAGCGGCCTTGGCCAACAACTCCTCCGGCTCCGGAAGATCCAGATCGGCAAAGATATTGCCGCTGCTGGGCACGATCTCCCATTCCTTGTCCATGGCCCTATCCCTCCCAAACCGTGGCGGGAAACGCCCGTAGATCCTCACGAGACTGGCCAACAAACTCTACTGGTCGCATCCTGCCCCCCGAATGCACTATACCAGATTTGGTATATTCGTGAAGAATTGCCCTCACGGGACGGTCTCCATCGGCGCCGCCCTGGCCCGCCTCCAGGCGCGGCGACAGCAGTCGCGTTGCATGAACTGGGTCAGCTTTAGGGCCGCAGACTGAAGTCGTACCGGTCGAGGAGCGCGCCAAGCACGGGGAGCGGCAGGGCGCCCAGCGATATCGGGATCCCCGCCCGCATCACGGCCTGAGCGCGGTCGAACAGGGCCACACTCAGGAGCGAGGGATCGTGCCGGGCCGGGAAGAGTAGCCCGTCGGGCTGTTCGGGATGGGACCAAAAAGCGCGCCCCCACAGGCGGGCCTCGGCATGGTTGCCCGCGAACAGGCGTGCGTCCGCGTCGATGCATCGCAGCCCGGACCCGGTCAGATCCACCAGGGCCAGCGGCCGCACCGGGACAACCTCGGACAGGCACGCGGCCAGCAATTGGGCCTGGCTCACCATTCGCACCGTGGTGCCGGCTGTCGTGTCCAGCCGCCCGAAGGTCTCCACGAAGCAGCACGCCGGCTCGCTGCCCAGGTACATCGTTCCGTACTCGCCCGCGGGCGCATTGAAGCGGGCCACCGGCTGACGGTTGAAGAAGATTGCCTCGTGAAGACAGGCGTGAATGCGATACCAATGGCGATCCATGGGCTGGAGAGGCAACGCGCGAACCGCCAGATCGGCTGGTGGGAGCGGCAACGGTCCCAGATCCGCCTGGCTAGCCCCCACCTTGCTCCCCGTAGTGCCGCGCCGCCGAGACCGTCTCGGCCACCCGGCCGGCCCGCAGCGCATCCAGCGGACGCAACCCATCAAGGCGAGCGTCCCCGCTGAGCAGGAAGGCAACCTGCCCCCAGGGGTCAGGATGCGCCAGGGCGGCGAGCGTCGCGGATAAGCCGGGGATCACGCCCTGCCGGTCGAACTGCCAGACTGGATAGAGGTAGGTGCTGCCGCCCAGAGGCAGGCCGAGCAACCTGCCGCGCGCCCGGCGCTGCTGCACGGCCTGGCGACTCTTCAAGCCCAGGATCTCCATCGCGGCGGTGACCGGCACGGCGCCGCCCTCCGCCGCCAGCAGGCGCTCCCGATCGCGCAGCCAGCGCAGGCGGGCGGGGCCGAGCGGATCCTCCTCGCGCACCCGCTCCATCACCGCGGGGGCGGTAAGCAACTCAAGCAGCAGCGCATAGTCGGTGGGGCGCCCCAGGGCCGCTGTTGCTGTTGCCTCGTCCGCGCCCTCGACCAGATGGGCGAGGGCATGGAAGAGGCGGGCGGTGAGGGCCTGGCGCAGCAGGCTGTCGGCGTGCCCAAGTACGCCCAGCGCGGCGTCTATTGTCTCGTCGCGCGCCCGAGGGTACTGGGCGCGCAGAGCTTGCCTGAGCGACAACGTCGTCCCCGTCGCCATACCTGCTCCGGCCATCAGTTCGACCTCCCACGGCGTATCGTTCTTTCTATTGACATTGTATCTTGATGGCGCATGATCGTATAGCGTCAATCGCGGTTCGGACATGCCGGAAACCCGGATAGAAGCGGCCTGAAGGCCACGCTAGGTGGGCATCACCCAGAGGGTACCCGGCTCCCCGGCATAAATGCCGGGCTTCAACCCGGTACAACCCGGTATGCCTCCACACCATCCCAGGCACACCCGGCCTCAGCCGTCGTGCCCTGCCATCCGGCCTCAGCCGGAGGTTGTCTCCGTCCGCCGCCCCGCCGCCTCCGAGAGCATCACGCCTCTCATACCGAGGGGATGAAGCGATTCCGGATCAGGAATCCAATGGGGGACCGAGACGGGGCCAGTCCGTCGAGGTCCAGGACATCGTTCGCACCTGGACCTTGGCGTTCCCATTGTCGCGCGCGTCATAATAATGGTAGACCAACAGATAGGCGGCGCCGTCCCGCGTGACGGATTGGCCGCCCGGCCCGCGCTCGTAGCCGTTGCTCGCCAGAAGCTGCGTCCCGCCTCCCGAATCCATGCGTTGGCCCGCGCGGTCCAGATAGGGACCGGTGATCTGGGCCGCCCGCCCCACCATGATCCGGTAGGTGCTGTCCACGCCTTGACAACAGCGGTCAAAGGAGACGAAGAGATAGTAGTACGGGCGGTGATAGATAATGAAGGCGGCTTCGACGGCGGTCGATCCGGGCCGGGAGGCCAGTGCGTGGAGGGAATAGGGCAGGTTGGCGGGCTTGCCGGTGGCGGGGTCGAGAGCAACGAGCTTGATCCCGCTCCAGAAGGAACCGAAGGCCAGCCAGGGGTTGCCGTGCGCGTCAAGGGCCAGATTGGGGTCGATGGCGTTCCAGTCGTCGTCCCTGGTGGAGCGAATGACCAGCCCACGATCCATCCAATGGTACTTTGAACTCGCCGGATCCAGCGTGGTGTTGGTGGCGAGTCCGATCACCGAATTGGATGTCCCAAAGGTCGAGCCGGCGTAATACAGGTGGTAGAGCCCATGGTAATAGGAGATATCCGGCGCCCACAGATTGGGGATCTCGCCCACCGCCCCGGTTATCCAACGGGGAATACTTGGAAACACCGTCCCGCGATACCGCCAGTGTCGTAGGTCGGTTGAGGTGCGGATCTGCACGTTACCAGTGCCGATCACCCCGGCCGGGTCGCCAGTGGAGTAGAGATAGTAGGACTTTCCTTCCTTGATCATGCTGGGGTCATGCACGAAGTTATAGCCGCTGAGATCGGCGGCCTGTGTGGGCAGCACATGCCAGCCCTGAACAGCCAGGAGCAG
>DATBTL010000144.1:0-25638 GCA_036559345.1 Chloroflexota bacterium
CGGCACGCGCCCCGTCGCGGTCGCGATCGCCCGCTGGGTGAGGCTTGCCCGGTAGGTTGGATTGACCAGGACCTGGGGGTTGAGCGTAACGGTCACCCCATCGGCCGTGAGGCGCCGCACGGCGGCCAGGGGCAGGCGCCGACCGAGGGCGTCGACGAGAGAACTGTTCACCACGGTCGCGACCAGGGCAACCCCGATCGTCCCTCCGATCTGGCCGAGATAGCGGACGACCGCGGCGCCAGCGCCCATCTGGGCAGGAGGCGTCGCGTTCAGCGCCACGACCCCGACGACGTTGAAGAGCGCGCCCATCCCCACCCCAGCGATGGTCACGTCCAGCAGCGCGGTGCTCAGCGCGGTCTCTGGAGTCATCCGGGTGAGCAGGAAGAGGCCGAGGGTCATGAGGGCCGCGCCCAGGAGCGCGATGCCCTGATACCGCCCAAGGACGGTGCCGGCCAGGCCCGCGAGGAAGCCGGCCGCGGCGATGCTCACCGAAAAGGGGGTCATCGTGGCGCCCGCCTGGGTGGCCGAGGCGCCGAGCACGCCCTGCAGGAACAGAGGTACGTAGAATGCCATCCCGAGCAACGCCATGTTCAGGAGCAGGGAGAGGGCAGCGTTCGCCGCGAACACCCGGCCGTGGAACAGATCGAGCGGGATGACGGGCTCAACGGCGCGGCGTTCGGCGACGAGGAGCGCTCCATAGAGGAGAGCCGCTCCGACCAGGGCACCGATTACCCGCCACGATCCCCAGGCCGTCAGCCCCGCGCCAGCGCCACCCCAGGTGAGCCCCAGCAAGAGGCTCAGCGTGGCCGCGGCGGCCAGGAGGGCGCCGGCCACGTCGATGCGGCGAACCACGGCCCATCCGGACAGGGCTGGTTCGCGCGTGGGGCGGCCACTAGGCAGATAGGCCGCCAGTCCGGCCAGAGCAACCAGCCCCAGGGGAATGTTGATAGAGAAGACCCAGCGCCAGCGTCCGGTGTCGGTGATGAGCGGCCCGAATACTGGTCCATGGTCGGCCAACCAGCCACCGACGGTTGGGCCGCTGACGGCGGAAATGGCGTAGACGCTGCTCACGATCCCGAGCCACTTCCCGCGCTCGACCGGTGGGACGAGATCGCCAACGGCGGTGAAGACGAGCGCGATGCCGGTGCCCGCCCCCGCCCCTTGCAGGGCCCGGAATATGATCAGCTGGTCAATGGTTTGCGCCAGGCCGCACAGCAGTGAGCCGCAGAGAAAGACGAAGGTTCCGGCGAGCAAGAAGCGCTTGCGTCCAATCTGATCCGATAGCTTACCCGCGATGGGGATCAGCGTCGTGCCGGCGAGCAGGTAGGCCGTGACCGCCCAACTATAGCGATCGAGGCCATGCAACTGGCCGATGATCCGTGGCATGGCCGTACCGACGATCGTCTGATCCAACGCTTCCAGCAACAAAGTCAGCATCAAGGCGAGCATTGCCCCACGGAGAGCCGTGCCAGTTAGGCGGCGCGGCTCTTCGCGCATGGCAGTCTCCATTGCCTCCATGTCATTCCTTCGCTTGCAAAGTTAGTTCAAATCCGATAATATTTCGAAATAATGAGAATCGCTTACAGGGTAGTATGAGGGATACTGCCTGTCAAGACTGGGAGCGATCCGTGCCTTCAGGCGGCGGTTTCTTGCCCATGTGGCACCGCCGATACGAGCAAGCAGAGGCCGCCGATTTGCTGGTCGAAAAATTAAGGAATTCCTATGGCGATGCACTCGGGGTCACCGCGCACGCTCGCCCAGATCGCGGTCCTGGCTGGGGTCTCGGTGCCGACGGTCTCCAAAGTGATCAATCAGCGAACCGATGTCGCCCCGGCCACGCGCGAACGCGTGCAACGTGTGCTGGCTGAGCATGGTTATGTCCTCGGGCGGGCCGGCCGGCCATTGGGCGACAGGCTTGACGGCCGGGGGGCACAGATCGATTTCGTGGTCCATTCGCTCCACAGTACGTACGCCGCCGAGATCTTGCGCGGCGTGGAGGATGCGGTGCTGGGCACCGACGCGCGGGTTGTCCTGGCGTCGACGGATGGGAATCGGCAGCGCGAACGGCACTGGGTACGCCGGTTAGCCGTGGGGGCGCCCGCCGGCGCCATCCTCGTCCTCGCCGATCAAACCTCGGAGCACCTGCGTGAACTGCGGCGCCATCAGATCCCATTCGTGGTCGTGGACCGCCTGGGTGAGTTGGGGCCGGAGGATCTCTCGGTGAGCGCCACCAATTGGGCGGGCGGCAGAGCGGCCACCGCCTACCTGCTCACGCTCGGCCATCGTCGTATCGCGGCGCTCCTGGGCCCGCCGGGCTTCCCTTGCACGGGTGACCGGCTGGCCGGCTATCGCGCCGCCCTGGACGCCGCCGACCTACCCGTCGATCCGGCGCTTATCCGCTACGGCGACTGGCAGTTCACGGCGGCTTACGCGGAGATGCGCGCGCTCCTGGCACTGCCCGATCCGCCCACCGCGGTCTTTGTCGGCAGCGACGAACAGTGCCTTGGCGTCTATCGGGCTTTGCACGAGCACGGCCTGGTGATCCCCGAGTCCATGAGCGTCGTCGGCTTCGACGATATGCCGTACGCGGAACTGCTGACTCCCGCCTTGACGACGGTGCGCCAGCCCCTCCGAGAGATGGGGCGCGTTGCAACGACGATGCTCTTACGAGTACTTGCCGGAGAGCCAGTCGAGACACTGCGCGTTGAGCTGGCCACGCCTCTCATCAAGCGCGCCTCCTGCGGGCCGCCCGGCCCTGGTCGACCAACCGCGGAAGCACCGACATGATCAACGAGTTGACGGCCGCGCTCATCGCTCGAGGGCCCTGACTGAAACTGACCGTTGGAGGGAGGACACGCTCAGTCGCGGCCCATCCAGGTGGCCACGTCGACCTCGTTACCCTCGGCGTCGGCCAGCGTCCACCACGCCGGCGCGTACTGGTCAGTCACCAGGTGGCCGCCGGCGGCGATCGCCGCCGCGATGCGCGCCTCGGCCTGGTCGTGCGGCACGGCGACGTCGACGTGGATGCGATTGCGCTGCGAGCGCGGCGCGTCCATCTGCTGGAACCAGAACGACGGCCCGCGGCCGTGGGGGTCGACCAGGTCCTTGGACCCCTTCTCCCGGTATCCGAGCACGGCGCGCCAGAACGGTCGCACCGCGGGGCCGACGAGCGCGTCGATCGCGACCTGGACCGTCTGCACGGCGGTTGGGTCGGCGGGCATGCCCAGCTTCCGCGCTGCCGCCGAGATCTGCCGGGCCAGCTCGACATCGCGCTCGCTCAGCCCGTCGACATCGTGCGTCCTCAGACGCACCGTCACGCCCGCGTACCGCAGGTCAACATCGGGGTGATGGTGCGCGGCGTCGGCCAGCCTTCCGATCGCGTCCACCAGTGCGACACCCGCCGCGAACGATCCGGTGCGAAAGTGCGCGCATGCCCACCCGAATAGCACCCGCCAGTCCTCGACGCCGACGGCCTCGTGAAACTGCCGCGGCGATATCCGCTCAGTCATGGCTCCTCCCCTCCACCACTACGGATTAATCCAAGATAGCAGATTCACTACCCCATGCTCATCTCAGTAGCGCGCGCCCGCCGCCCACGCCCGCGATCCTAGTGGAGCAAGGGAAACCCCGCTCCCATTCCAGACGAATTCCGCGTTCGCGAAATACTGCACGATCGTGCCGCCCTGACGAAGCTCCTCGGTCTCCGGCAGCCCCCACACGGCCAGGCCCCCGGTGGCCCGCCAATAGGCGAGGAACGTGCCGCGAAGGTTATGGCCGGTGACCGGGAAGTAGAGATGTTTGGTCTTTTTTGGCAGTTCCCTGGCGGACGGATAGGGCCGGCCGCCGAGTGCCCGCAGCCCCAGGGGGAGAAGAATCGCCGTGTTGCCGCGCCCCTGCATGGCCACCGCCGTGAAATACTGCACGGGCCCACCGGGAGTGAACTGGGCATCGTCGATTGGGGTTCCAACCACGGCGCTGCTCCCCAGATTTTGCCAGAACCCTAGCAGGGGCGGGAGGATATTATGACCAGCGGCCAGGATATACCAACCACTGGTCTGGGCCGCGACGGGGAGATCGGGCGGGGGAGGGGGGAGTTCATAGGCGCCAGGGCTGAAGCTCAAGGTATACCAGGTGCCCGCGTGCAGATGCAGGCTCACTTTGGTTCCCTTCACACTCATTGGTTGGGCTGGACTGAGGGTAATGGGACCGGGAACGGCGTCCGCCAGGGCCGTCAGGTTCAGGTTCAGGTTGGCATCGTGGGTAGCCACCACGCGGAGGGTGCCGCGGGCGGTCCAGTTCATCCACACCTCTTCCGCCGATCCGCCCTTCGCCGCGTACGAAAGGCGGCTATCGCTGTAGCTGCCGCCACTGACCCCCAGAGCGTCGGGGGCCGAATAGAGATAGCCGATCCCGGTGGTGGAGTCGGCCCACATCCGCACCCCTCCCGGCTGGTGCCGCCCGGAGAAATAGGCATTGCGCGCCCGATTGACGTAGTATGCCGCCTTGGGTACTCCGTGGGCGGCCAGCAATCCCAAACCGTTCTCGTAGGGATTGTAGCCAACCGTATCGTCGTTCAGTACCCACTTAATGTCCCCGTTGCCCCCCAGGACGCGCGGATACAGACTCATGGCCGACTCCTGAACCGAGGCCAGATCCCCCGCCTGGTTGGCAGTAGAAAACCCGTATTCGCCCAGGACCAGCGGACTGGGAGCCATGGCCTTGAGCGCCTCGAACATCTGTAGATCCCCGTGGATACTGGAAAAACTCTGGTTGGTGGGATACAAGTGCATGGAGCGAAAGTCCAGGACCGAATTCGCGGGCAACGAGGCCCAGAAATACTTGTTGTAGCCGATGGTGATCATGTGTATCGGGTCTACGGACCGGATTGCCCCGCGGAGCACGCTGATGTAGGTGGCGACGCTGCCGTTAATTGCCGCCACCAAGGGCTGCCAGTGGGCGGGGGCGGGCGTATCGGGATAGTTGGGGACGGCGTTGAAGAACTCGTCCACGATATTGGCCGCGTTCAGATACACCCACACCTGGTCGGCGCTCATCTGGGTGAATGGGGCATCCAGCCACTTCCCCGCCGCGCGGTCGGCACGAATCCGCTTCAGCGATACATATTCCCCATAGCGGCGCACGAGGGCGGCACTTTGCAGGGGGATGCCATAGCCCGACGGGTACTGAGCCGCCACTATGTCCTGGTAGGCCGGCTCATTCTGGAGGTCGTAGCCGAAAACGGTGGGATTCCCCCGAAGATGGCCGGCGATCGCCCGATCCACGGCGGCCACACGGGTCAAATCCAGATCTCGGGAATCATTGAAGGTGATCAGCAACCGTAGATCGCGCTGGTGGGCCAAAGTCACCAGCGTATCGAGATGGCCAAACTCCCCCAGGAGCACCTGGGCGGGGAGCGGATCCTGGACGAATATCCGGAGCACCTTATAGCCGGCGGCGGCGGCGGCGTCAAGATCCCCGGCCACCAGGGTAGGATTGAACTTCCCATTCTGCCAGAGTTGCCAGGGCCGATCCGCGGGACCTTCATAATTGATACCGGACAAGTAGGTCAAGGCGGTGGCGCCAAGGACGAAGCCCCCATTGACCACCCGAACCGACGGGGCCGTCAGCCGATAGGGGAGGCCCAGCAGCGGCGTCCCGACCAAGGGGCCCACGGTGGCCGTCATCCCCGAGCGGGGTGATGCCTCGCGGGCCGCCAGGAGCGGAGTACGCGCGTTTGGCGCCGCCGCGACCGCGTCCACGTTCAGTCCCGCCGCCTGCCACTGCACGGTGGGTAATGGGGTGGCACTGGGGGGTGGAGTGGCCGTGGCGCTCGTGGTCGGGCTGGAGGTGACGCTGGATGAAGGAATAGCGGTCGCGGTCAGCACCTGCGTACCGCTGATCGGGGTGCTTGGGCTGCCCGGCATGGCGGTTTGGCTGGATAAGGCGCCAATGGTTGGGCTGTTGGTATTCGAGGGGCTAGGGGTCGCGCTCGGGGAAGCGGTTTCCGTCGCGCTCGGCGAAGGGGTGGCGGTCACGGTCGATACTGGCCCGGCGGACGAGGACGGAGCAAGCGGGAGACGGAACAGTGCGCTTCCATGAGGTTGCAAGAGGGAGCCGTCCGGGACAATCGCGTAGAGAAACGGGGACGAGCCTCCGGTCACGCTCAAGTCGTAGGGAACGGCATAGCCCTCTCCGGGCGAGGTCTGCGGTAAGCCAAAGGAAAGATCTTGCCAGGATCGCCCGCCGTTCAGTGACCTTTCGACCCCCCCGCCGTCCATGGCCGCGTAGAGCCCAGCACCGGAGCCGGAGACCGCCAGCAAGCGCCCTGGCGCCGCCGTTTCCTCGCCAATCCCAGTGTAGGCCGGCAGGCGGACGCCGTGGCTCCAGGTACTCCCATGATCCGCGCTACGCTGAACCCCCGCGGTGCGGGACACGGCATAGACAATGGCCCCACTGGTTGGATCCACGGCCACCCCGCTCACCGGGAAAGCGAGGGCCTCTGTCCAACTCAGGCCCGCATCGTGAGTAACATACAGGCCGCCGTTCCGATACCCGGCCAGGAAGGCGGCCTCGGGGTGCCGCGGGTCTATGGCCAGTACGGATCCCACCGCCCGCCCCGGCCCGTCGCTTCGGGTATCCACCTCGGTCCAGGTCAGACCACCATCGGTGCTGCGATAGACGCCAGTCAAGCCGGCCGCCCAGACAATGTCTGGGTTGGATGGGGCGATCCGAAGATCGAGCATTTGCGCCCCCGGTCCACCGGCTACTCCCACCCGGAGGAAGTTCCAGGTACGTCCGCCGTCGGCGCTGCGTTCCAGGCCGCCGTCCTGCAAGCCAACGAAGAGGAGTTGCCCATTCGCCGAGGAACGGACGAAGCGCATGTGCCCGCTCTCGGGCAGGGTCGCGTCGTACGGCACGCTCAGCAGGTCCGCGGATACGGCGAGACGCTCCGCATGAACGGCGGAAGAACGGAACCCGACCGGAAGGAGGAGAACGAGGAGGATCGCGACTCGCGCCGCTAGTTGTCGGCTCATGCTGCTACGGAGTATGCCGGAGGAGAAAATACCGAACAAGGGGAAAGTAGGGAAAACCCTCCCTCGCGTGCTACACTCTACCCTTGAAAATGGCGAGTGACGATGCCGGGGGGGACGATCATGCGGGGGATTGCCTTTCAGGGAGAACGGGGCGCCTTTAGCGAGGAAGCGGCATCGTACCTGTTTCCCGACCATCCCATGCTGCCCAAGCCGAGCTTCGCCGATGTCTTCGCGGCGGTGGAGATTGGGGAGGCCGATTTCGGAGTGGTGCCGGTGGAAAACTCCACCGCCTATAGCGTCAACGAGTCATACGAGTTGCTCCTTGAGTATCAGGGAAGGCTCTATCCTCGGGGCGAGTACGATCTGCATGTCCAGCAATGCCTGATGGCCCTTCCAGGGCAACGCCTGGAGGACATCCATACCGTACAATCACATCCGCAGGCCCTGGCGCAGAGCCGGGAGTTTCTCGAATCGCTGCCCGTGCGGGTGGTCCCCGTCTATGACACGGCGGGGAGCGCCAAACTGGTACGGGAGGGGGAACTGCGTGGGGTGGCTGGGATCGCCTCTCGGCGTGCCGCCGCGATCTATGATCTCGAACTGTTGGCCGAGAATATTCAGACCAACAAAGACAACTACACTCGATTCCTGATCATCGGCCACGACGAGGTGCCGGCCCGGCCCGGTGGGAAGACCAGTGTGGTCTTCGTGGTGCGAGATCAACCAGGATCGCTCTTCCGCGCCCTGGCGGCCTTCGCCATTCATGAGGTCAACGTCAGCCGGCTGGAGTCCCGTCCGATCCCGGGCCGGACCTGGGAATACCTGTTCCACGCCAATCTCGAAGGGCATCATGATGATCCCGATGTCGCCGCCGCTCTCTCCGCGTTGGCACGCTGCACCCAGATGCTGAAGGTGATCGGCTCATATCCCAGGCTTACTCCGGCGTGAGACATGCCTCATTCCCTGGCAACTCGATCCGCTCAACCGTGGGTGGCGTCAGCCGGAGATAGCGTCTGGCGGCTCGAGCAAGCGATGATGGGTCGCCGGTGCTGTACAGCGAATACGAGGCGGGCGAAGCAGCGGCCAGGGCATCCCGTTCGACCAGCACCACGCGTACTCTCCGCGCCACCGCGTCTCCGGAGTCAATGACACGCACTTCCGGACCAACCAGGCGTTGAATCCGCGCGCGGATCAGGGGATAGTGCGTGCAACCGAGCCCGAGCACGTCGGCGCCGGATGTTCGCGCTGGGGTCAGTACCTTCTCCAGCAAGGAGTTCAGATCAGAGTTGGTCGCGCGGCCCGATTCCACCTGATCCGCCAGATCAGGGCAGGGGATAGTCACCACCATGCACTCCGCCGCGTGTTCGGCAATCAGCCGAGCGAGATACTGGCTTTCGGCGGTGGCCGGGGTCACCATAACGGCAATGATCCCATCGCGGGTCAGCGCGGCCAACGGCTTGACCACCGGCACGACCCCCACGAACGGTACCTCAGGGAAGGTGGCCCGTAAGTACGCGAGCGCGTGGACGGTCGCGGTATTGCAGGCTACCACGATCAGTTTGGCACCACGGGCCAGAAGGTGGGTAGTGAGACGAGCGGCGAGAGCCCGCAAGGCATCAGCCTTCAGCGCACCGTAGGGGAAGTGCGCGTTATCCGCCAGATAGAGCATCGATTCGGCGGGAAGCAGCCGGCGGGTGGACCTGAGAATGCTCAAGCCGCCGATCCCGGAGTCGAAAAAGCCGATCGGGCGCGTATCCATCCGTCATACGGTAACAGACGCGGGCGCTGGGTGGATCAGCCGGCGATGGGGAGTCGAGCGGCGGCGCTGGCCAGAGTTTGGTCGACCAGCAAGGTTCCCCGCTGCATGGCCGTGGGGGCGGCGTGATTGAAGCCGTGAATCCGGCTGTTCAAGTCGCGCACGTCTGCCTCATATTGGCGGAGAAAGGCGGCCCGATCTTCCAGTCGGGCCTGCCGGTCGGAAGCGGACAGGCGGCTCCAGCGGGCGGCAAAACGATCCAACGACGTTGCCAAAGTAACGATAGCCTCCCGGAGCGCCTTGTCGCTTTCCACCAGGTCGGGCGCGAAACCGTTGCTTGCCAGCATACTATAGGCCAACCGCCACTCGGCCGGGACGAAGGGGTTCTCATCCAGGTTCAACGGCTTTCCCGCCCCTGGCAGGTTATCGAAGTCGCCGCGCTCGCGCGCCTCCTGAATTTTCCGTTCGATCAGATCCACTTCATGTTCCCCAGCGGTTCGCTATTCCGCGGCCTGGCGCAACAAATGCTCGGCGGCCTGCTGATCCGGAGCCCGCAAAAGGACGGCATGTAAATCCTGAGGCCGCTCATGATCTTTCATCCCTCTGATTACGGTCGCGAGTGCCACGGGTGTAACGGGGAACCGCGCCACCAGCACGTCCTCCACGTCGTGCGTCAACCACTCCCACTGACGCTCCTCAACTTCAGCCACGGCCGTAGTCACGGCCTTTTGCACCCGTTCGTTTACCGTGTCTTCAATGAGATAGCTCACCAGATCAGAGGCAATTAGCGGCTCCTTCCCGATCATCCGGACAAATCGTCCTGTATCCATTATAGAGGCACGGAAAATGCCGAGAATGGTCAAGAAGATTGCTGGGAGCGCCGGTGCGTTGGTATACTCAGGGGAGTGGGCTTCGGCTGTTCGCGTTTTCATGCACCCTGGTGTGTGGGGAAGACACCGTCGCTATGTCACTTTCACGTTATGGCGTGCCATGAAGACTTTGAACTGAAGGAGCCTGAGTAGAAATCTATGGTTGAGACGATTTCCGGCGAGAGTTTCGAGCGCTTGTTGAAGCGCTTCAAGAAGGAAGTGGCCCAGGACGGCATCCTTCGGGTGTACCGTGAGAAGAGCCGTTTCCAGACCAAGCGAATGCGCGAGCAGACCAAGCGGAAGCGCGCGGCGCGCAAGGCGCAGAAGCGGCGGACGCCCACCGCGTAGGGCCCGCGCTCGGCGTCTGACCGTTGGCCGGTATATTGCCCATGGGATCCATGGGCAATCTTTGTCGTGTCGCGCAGCTATCGGCGGGAGAACAAGCCGACCAGGACCAGGGCGATCCCCAAGGGTCCGCACACCGCCGCGCCGGCCAGTGAGCGCGTTATTGCCACCCGCGCCCGCGCCACCACTTGCGCCCGCGCGTGCAGGCTGACCAGGAAGGGCTCCTCCGGCTCTGGTGACCGCGCCACGCTGAGCATGCCGTCGCGATCGGTCGCCATCCCCAGTACATAGACCTCTCGCCCAAGCGGTACGATCTCTTCGTGCGAGTGATAGCCCAGCGTGACCCGGCGGGGGCGGCCACCCGCCAGTCTCAGATTCAGGATCAGGGCCCCAAAGCGCGGTGTTCCCTCCGATTCGCCTGGCTCGAAATGGTCGATGACCTTTTCCATTTCCAGGCGTGCCCCCTCTGGATCCACCGTTAGCTCCCCGGTGCCGTCCCGGAGGCGGAAGCGGACGCGCCGCTCGTTGGAGGCCACGATCTCGCTGCCGGATCGCACCCGCCGGCACAATTTCCCGGCATCGTCCCGCTCCTCGTACTCCTCCTCCCAGCGTCGGGTAACCCGATACCGAAAGGCAACACAAGGCATCTGGCTGAGCGGGGCGCTGAGCGGCTCATCACACTCCAGCATGCCGGCCAGCGCTACTCGCTGGGCGAACAGATCGGAGCCAATTTGCGCCGCCACTTTTTCGTGCAGGGCCCGCACCTCCGCCACCGGGGAGAGAGGGGTGGCGGCGGTCTGCCGCGCCACCCGTGTCTGGTAGTACGCGGATCGGGCCAGAACAATGGCCAATGCCACCAAAGCGAACCCGGTGAGCAGCAGTTCAGCCATTCTCCTCCGCCTCTATTGCTCGACTTGCACCACGGTACCATACGCGGCCCACTTATAGAGCCAGACGGCGAACGCGGTCGGGACGTTCACGCAGCCGTGGGTACCACTATAGACGCCGGGTGGACCAGGCGCGGTGTTGGTGCCGGGCCCGTATACCGAACGCCAGGGAGCATCGTGAATGAAGTAACCGCCGCTATGGAAGTTGAGCGCGTAACTCACGTTGCTGGGAGCATAATAATAGAGGCTGCCCTTTTTCCACGGGCTGATGAACTTATAGGGGTGGAACTTAGCGACCACGTGCCAGATCCCTACCGGGGTGGGTAAAAGGGCGTTCCCGGTGGTCACCAGAGTGGTTTGGAGTAATTTGGTCCCGTTATAGACGTTCATGCTCTGCGTGGCCAGATGCACCACGATGAGCCGGTAATTCACCCCCAGACGGCCATAATACCCGTCTCCCACGTTGCCCAGCTTGTCGGTGAGCAAGACAATCATGGTGTAGTAGCCTGGCTGCACCAGAACCCCACGCTGGTCTCGCCCATCCCAGCTCACCTTTACCGTCGATCCTTTGGCGGCCAGGCCCTGGCGCAAGATCCGCACCAGCCCGTTGTCGTTTTGCTGGCGGATCTCCACCCGTACGGTCGCGGCGGCGCTCGGCACGAAGTGCATGGTCAGATGGTCGAACCGTGGGTTAAAATCGTAGCGAGCAAAGACGACTTTCCCCAGGGTAGGGGCCGAGTGATCGATGTGCAGCACGTAGGTGGCCACCTTGCCAAGATTCCCAGCCCAGTCCTCCGCCCGCACATGAAAATAGATCGTGCCATTGGCGAGGGGACCGATCTCGGTGGCGTTGACCGCGGTCAGGGCACCAGTGGGAATGCCGTTGGGGTTGCGGTCCACGCCGGTCAGATAGCCCTGAATGCCGCCGTTGTCTGAAGGTTTGGTCCACTTCATCCGGGCCACCGCGGCCGAGTAGGTAGCCTTCTGGCTTGGATGGGTGGTCGAGCTAATCACCGGAAGGTCGGGCGGTGTGCGGTCGAGCCTGAAGGCCGGGCCATGGTAGTAGTCCACCCAGGGCCCGTTGTGTCCATTCCCGTCGCTCAGGCGTGCCTGCCAATGATAGGCACCCTGGGGCAGAGTAGACACCGAGACAGTGACGCTTCCCGGTTGGCCAGGGATCAGAGGCGCGCCTTCGGCGGTCGGGGTCCCAGTAAAAGGGTGGGCGAGCGGCTGCACCTCCACCTCGGGCCGCGTGGCGGGCGCGGACCCGGAGGCCGCGCTCAAGCTAAAGACGATTGCCGGCGTGTTGGTCCAATAGCGGGGAAAGAGCTTCCCGCCCCCGATTTCACGCTCCGCGAGTTGGACTGGACTCAGAATTACCGGGGTCGGCACCGGGGTCGGTGAGTAGGTCCGGGTCGCGCTGGGTATCGGAGTGGCGCTTGAGCGCGCGGTGCCGCTGGGCCGTGGAGTCGAGGTTCCCGTGGGCCCGGCGGGCGTACTGGTCAGCGTCGATGAGCCGACCCGCGGAGTGGGCCCGGCGCCTCCCTGGAAAGGAGTGGCCGTGGGATTGCCCGGTGGTGGATCGATGGTCGGACTAAGCGCGGCCATGGTCGCCTGTACGGCTGCCGCCACCTGAGTAGCGACCAGGGCGGGCGGGGGAGTCGCGGGTGCCGAGGCACCGGAACCGCCAGGAATCACGGCGCAGCCCGCCAGGAGAAGCGGGGCCGCCAGGGGCAGTACCGTATACCATCGTCTCACGCCGTTCCTCCTTGCCTGGTCCATGGTGCCTGCTCGCGCGTTTCCGATCAAGGGGTGCGTGCGGGAACGACGCGGGTGTTACCTTTATGATCGCCAGGCCGTTAGTCAGTATGCGACAAAGAAGGATGGCGCTTTTCCATTCATGCGATAAAGAGGAGAAACCATGAAACACTTGACCCGGCGAATCATCTCGGTTGGTCTGCTCACCGGCGCCCTCTGCGTGGGCGGACTCAGTCAGGTCAAGGCTCCAGTGAGCGCCGCCGCTATTCCGACCGCGATGAGCCTGGTCACCCCGACCAAGGTGATCACCTTCCATCCGAAGGGCACGAAGGGCGCGGCGGTAGCCGGTGATTGCGGGATGGGTGAGTCCCAGGCCCTGGATCGGGCCGATGCGTGGCGCTGTATCGTCGGCAATGTGATTTATGATCCCTGTTTCAGCACCTCGTCGCACGCCACGTGGGTGATCTGCGCGGTCGAGCCGGGGAAGCCGGTTGGGATCAAGGTGAACCTGGCCAAACCGTTGCCCACTCATGCTCCGGCCAGGGACAAGCAACCCTGGGTCATTACCCTGGGCGACGGTACGAGTTGCGGCTTTGTCTCTGGCGCTACCTTTGGTTTCGGCGGTCAGCGCGCTAACTACGGATGCACGAAGACCGATTGGTTAATTGGCCTGCCCACCACGGGGAAAGTGTGGTGGGCCGTGGAGGCGCGGATGACCGGAAAGTTTGGTCCGAACGGGCCTACCGCCGCGCATATCTGGGCTGTCTCCGTCGCCTCAGTTGTCCTCTAACCATCCGCACGTGAGCCCGTATTTGCTTGTAGGGGCACCGGGTACCCGGTGCCCCTACCCAGAACCGCCCTTGGAACTTTCGTCTCGGAGTATTTGCTACTTCTCGTAAACGGCGGTGCGCCACGACGGATAGTCGGCGATCGTGCCCCGGCTCGCCGCCAGATACCGCTCTTGCAGCCGGCTGACGATCTGCCCTCGCTGGCCGCCCTCGCCAATCTGTCGCCCATCCACCTCGCCAATGTGGGCGATCTGAACTCCCGTGCCGCAAAAGAAGAGCTCGTCGGCGGTGTAGAGTTCGCTGCGGTCAATGCGCCGTTCCTGCACCGGAAGCTCGTGCTCCCGGGCCAGTTCGACCACGGCGCCACGGGTGATTCCGACCAGAATATCCTCGCTCACCGGCGGCGTGACCAGGACGCCGTTCCGCACCATGAAGAGGTTGCAGGAGCTACCCTCGGCCACGTGGCCGTCCCCGGTGAGCATAATCGTGTCGTCGAAACCGGCGTTGATCGCGTCGTCCACCGCCAGGGCCGTGTTGATGTAGCCGCCGGTCACCTTGCCGCGGGCGGGAATGGCATTATCATCCAGGCGCCGCCAACTTGAGATGGTCACCCGAAGCCCACGGGTGGTATCCAGATAGTCGCCCATCGGCACCGCGAAGGCGGCGAAGCTGGAAGGGATCTTGGCCAACGCAACCTTGATCATGCGCCCGGATTTGTAGGCGAGGGGCCGCACATAGACATCGGAGCGGAAGCCGTTGGCCCGCAGCATGGCCAGGGTTCCCTGGACCAGTTCATCCAGGTTCATCCCAAGGTCGATCTTGAGAAGACGGCAGGAGCGGAGCAGGCGCTCCAGATGTTCCGGGAGTTTGAGCACATACAGTTGCTCCTGTTCTTCGTTCCAGTAGCCGCGGATGCCCTCGAAGCAGCCGGTCCCATAATTGAAGGCATGGGTGGCGATGCTGATATTCGCCTCGGCCAACGGCACCACGCGCCCCTCGAAAAAGGCGTATCCGGTATCAATACTGCTGGTCGGCGGCGGTCCCCCGGCGGCGGCGCGAGTTTGAGTGGTCATGATATCCTCCCGCGATTGCTTGTCTCTGTCCCTTCGACGGAGTTCGAAGGAACCCTTGAGCCATGCCTGGCTCCGTTCCGAGTCTGGGCGCGATTGATCGCGAACTCCAGGCTATCGCTGAGCGCGATCCAGCTTGCCTCGATCAGATTCTCCGAACTGCCAACCGTACTCCAGGTGTCCTCTTCATCGCCCGACTCGATCAGGACGCGCACGGTGGCCCCGGTGCCGTCATGGCCGTCGAGCACCCGCACCTTGAAATCGAGGAGATGGGTCTCGTTGATCGCCGGATAATGCTCGCGCAAGGCTTTGCGGGCCGCGAGATCGAGGGCGTTGACCGGGCCGTTCCCATCGGCGGCGGTATGAATGGTCACCCCATCCAGATCGAGTTTCACCATGGCCTCCGCGATCATCTCGCCCGAGGGGCGACGCTGCACCACCACGGTAAAATCGAGGAGGCGGAACGGCGCCACGTATCCCGGTTCGGTCCGCTGGACCATCAGATGCACCGATGCCTCGGCCCCCTCGAAGCTAAAGCCCTCGTGCTCGAGGGCCTTCACCTGCTCCAGCACCGCGGTCGCCCGGCCTCCATCGAGGGTACCGTTCCCGATCCGCTCCACCAACTCCAGCACATTGGATCGCCCGGAAAGCTCGGAGATCAGGGTCCGTTGCGTGTTGCCGACCAGCGCCGGATCCACGTGCTGATAGGCGATGGGCGAGCGGCGCATGGCGCTCACATGGATCCCCCCCTTGTGCGCGAAGGCGCTGTGGCCAACATATGCCTGGCCGGTCTCCAGGGCTCGATTCGCCACCTCGCCCACGAAGCGGGCGGTCTCGGTCAGGTGCGCCAGTTGGCCGGGCGGCAAACAGGCATAGCCCAGCTTCAGTTCGAGATTAGGGATCACCGAACAGAGGTTCGCGTTCCCGCACCGTTCGCCGTAGCCATTGAAGGTGCCCTGGATCTGGCTGGCTCCGGCCCGTACACCGGCCAGGGTGTTCGCCACCGCCAGCTCACCGTCATTGTGGGTGTGGATTCCCAGCGGCGTTTCGAGGGCCGAGGCGACCGATCCGACCACGCCCGCGATGGTCTCCGGCAGGCTGCCCCCGTTGGTATCGCACAGCACCAGCATGACCGCGCCGGCATCGGCGGCCGCGCGCAGAGTAGCCAGGGCATAGTCGCGGTCGGCGGCAAAGCCATCGAAGAAATGCTCGGCATCATAGATCACGCGGAGACCCTGGGCTTTGAGATAGGAGACCGAATCGGCGATCATGGCCAGATTTTCCTCGAAGGTGGTCTGTAACACCTCGGTCACATGATGGGTCCAGCTTTTGGCGACGATGGTGACTCCGCTGGTGCCGCTCTCGATCAAGGCCCGGATGTTAGGATCGTCCATCGCCGCGCCGTGTGGACGGCGGGTGCTACCGAAGGCGTAGACGCGGGCGTGCCGCCAGGTCCGGGTGGCGGCGGCGCGGAAAAAGGCGACGTCCTTGGGATTGGACCCTGGCCAGCCGCCTTCAATGTAATCCACTCCCAGGGTGTCGAGCCTTTCGGCGATCCGCAACTTATCGCTCAGGCTGAGATTGATTCCCTCGCCCTGGGTGCCGTCCCTGAGCGTTGTGTCATAGACTTCGATCTTCGTACTCATTACCGCAACCGTTTCACCACTTCGTCGCCCATCTCATGTGTGTGCAGGAATGGCGCGCCGGGTGCGGCAATGTCACGCGTGCGGCAACCAGCATCGAGCGCCTGCCCGACCGCCAATTCCACCGCACGCGCGCTGTCCTCAAGTCCGAAAGAGTGGCGAAGCATCATCGCCACCGAGAGAATGGTCCCAAGTGGGTTCGCCCAGCCTTTGCCGGCGATATCGGGCGCCGAGCCGTGAATCGGCTCATAGAGACCACGCCGGCCCGTCCCCAGGCTGGCGGAAGGCAGCATCCCCAGGGAGCCGGCCAGGACGCTGGCCTCGTCGCTCAGGATGTCGCCAAAGAGGTTCTCCATCACCAGGACATCGAAGTGGCCGGGAGTCCGGATCAGTTGCATGGAGGCCGAATCGACCAGGGCATGCTCCAGGGTCACGTCGGGATACTGTTGGCCGACCTTGACCGCCAACTCGCGCCAGAGCGCGGAACTGGTCAGCACGTTGGCTTTATCCACCGAGGTCACCAGCTTCCGCCGGCCCTGGGCCATCTTGAACCCCACATGGAGGATGCGCTCGATCTCGATGCTGGTGTAGACCAGCGAATCGACGACCCGCGTGTACCGGGACCGGGCCTGCCGTCCCCGCGGGCGGCCAAAGTACAGGCCGCCGGTCAACTCGCGGACCACTACCAGATCGGTGCCCTCCACCAGTTCGCGCCGGACGGGCGACGAATCGGCCAGGGCGGGCCATGCCTTTACCGGGCGAATATTGGCGAACACGCCGAGCTTTTTCCGTAAGCCGAGCAGCCCGGCTTCCGGCCGTACGGTGGCGCGAGGGTTATCCCACTTCGGCCCGCCCACGGCGCCGAGCAGAATCGCGTCGGCCTCCAGGCAGGCGGCCAATGTATCGTCGGGCAGCGGCGAGCCGGTCGCGTCAATGGCGCCGCCGCCAAATATCGCCTCACGCCGGGTAAGGTGAAGCACTTTCCGATTCTCCAGGATTTGGAGCACCTTGAGCGCCTCGGTGACCACTTCCGGGCCGATTCCATCGCCTGGCAGCACGGTGAGACGGAATGATGGGGCCAGTCCGGTTTTGGTCGATGGCCGCTGCTTTTGGTCCGCCACGAATACTCCTTCATGAATTACGACCTCCGGCTGAGGCCGGGTGTGACCCCGACCATTCACTGGGGCGGCGTATCCTACGGCCGCGCTGCCCCCACCGGGACTGCCGCGGCCACCTCGGGAATGGTAGCCTGCATCTTGTTAATCGCGTTCAGGTAGGCGCGGGCCGAGGCCACGATCACGTCCACGTTGGATCCGTGGCCGGTGTAGGTGCGGCGGGGGGCGGCCGCGTTGGCGGGAGAGCGGGTAATCCGCACCGTCACCTCGGCGATTGCGTCGATCCCCTCGGTAACCGCCTGCACCACGTACTCCAGGAGCGTGCAGTGGGTGCCAACCACTTTATCAATGGCCTTGTAGGTGGCGTCGACCGGGCCGGTGCCGGTGGCCGAGGTCTCGTGCAGCTCGCCATGCTCGTCCTCGATCCTCACCGCCGCGCTGGGAATGCCGGGTTCGCCGGAGACCACCTGCATGCCCTTCAGGCGATACCGCTCACCCTCCGGCTGCACCATGTTCATCACCAGAGTTAGCAGATCGGCATCCTCGATCTGCTTCTTCTTATCCGCCAATTCCTTGAAGTGGAGGAAGATCCGGCTCACGTCCTCGTTGGACAGTTCATACCCCAGATCCTGGAGCCGGGCCTTCAGGGCATGGCGCCCGGAGTGTTTGCCGAGGATCAGGCTGCTTTCGGCCAGACCGACCGAGCGGGCATCCATGATCTCGTAGGTCGTCCGTTCCTTCAGCACTCCATCCTGATGGATGCCGGACTCATGGGCGAAGGCATTGGAACCGACGATCGCCTTGTTTGCCTGCACCAGCAAGCCGGTGCGGGCGGTGACCAGGCGACTGGTTTTATAGAGTTGGGTGGTATCCACCGCGGTATCCACCCCATAGGCGTCGGCGCGGGTGCGGAGGGCCATCACGACCTCTTCGAGAGAGGCGTTGCCGGCCCGCTCCCCGATCCCGTTGATCGTACACTCGACCTGGCGGGCCCCATGTTGGATGCCCGCGAGCGAATTGGCCACCGCCATCCCCAGGTCGTCGTGGCAATGCACGCTGAGCACCGTCTTGTCCGCCCCCGGTACATTCTTGATGATCCCGGCGATCATCGCCCCATATTCCTCGGGGGTGGCGTAGCCTACCGTATCGGGGATATTGAGGGTGGTGGCGCCGGACTCGATTGCCGCCGCCACCACCTGATACAAATAGGCGGGCTCGGTGCGGGAAGCATCCATGGGCGAGAATTCGATGTCGGCGCAATAGCCGCGAGCGCGCGCCACCATGGTCCGGGTGGCCTCCAGCGCCTGCTCGCGAGTCATGCGGAATTGGTGCTGAAGGTGAACATCCGAAGTCGACATAAATACATGGATTCTGGGGTGACGCGCATCCTTGATTGCGCCCCAGGCGGCATCGACATCGTCCGGTTTGGCCCGAGCCAGGGCGCAGATGATCGGCTCCCGTACTTGCTCGGCGATTGCTCGGACGGCGTCGAATTCATCCGGCGAACTGATCGGGAATCCGGCCTCGATAATATCCACCCCGAGGCGGGCCAATTGGCGAGCGATCTCGAGCTTTTGCCCGGCATTGAGCGTCGCTCCAGGCGACTGCTCGCCGTCGCGTAAGGTCGTATCAAAGATCACCACGCGGTCCATCTGGACACCTCCTCAGGCTGTCAGGTTTCCCTGCTTTCTAGTCTACTTCGGATTGAGCCAGGGCATCATGCCCCGCAGTTCCTTGCCTACCTTCTCGATTGGCAACGCCGCGTCGGCGGCTTTCATGGCCCGGAAGGCGGGTCGCCCAGCCTGATTTTCCAGGATCCACTCACGGGCGAAGGAGCCGTTCTGGATATTCTTGAGCAACTCGCGCATGGCCGCCACCGAGTGCTCGTTGATCACCTTGGGACCGGCGGTGTAGTCCCCATATTCGGCGGTGTCACTGATCGAATGACGCATATAGCCCAGGCCGCCCTGATAGATGAGATCCACGATCAGCTTCAGTTCGTGCAGGCACTCGAAATAGGCGGACTCAGGCTGATACCCTGCTTCGACCAGGATGTCGAATCCGGCCTTGACCAGGGCGCTTACGCCGCCGCAGAGGACCGCTTGCTCGCCGAACAGATCAGTTTCGGTCTCCTCGCGGAAGGTGGTCTCCAGCACCCCGGCCCGAGCGCCGCCGATCCCGCGGGCGTAGGCAAGGCCATTCTGGAAGGCGCGGCCCGAGGCATCCTGATGCACGGCTACCAGGCACGGTACGCCGCCGCCCTCGGTGTAGGTGCGGCGTACCAGATGGCCTGGGCCCTTGGGGGCCACCATGCTGACATCTACCTCCGCCGGGGCCACGATCTGGCCGAAATGCACGTTGAAGCCATGGGCGAACATCAGAGTATGGCCGGCCCGAAGGTTCGGCTCGATGGCATCGATATACAACTGGCGCTGCACCTGGTCGGGGACCAGCACCATAACGGTATCGGCCCGGCGCACCGCGTCCGCCACATCGGTCACGGTCAGGCCGCCCGCCTCGGCGGACTGGCGGCTCCTGCTGCCCGCGTGGAGGCCCACCACCACCGACACCCCGCTCTCATGCAGATTGAGGGCGTGAGCGTGTCCCTGGCTCCCGAAGCCCAGCACGGCCACCGTCTTGCCCCGCAAGGCATCCAGATCGCAGTCGCTTTCGTAAAACAGTCGCGCCACTCGTACCTCCGTTACTGTTGATATTTTTGCGGGGGGAGCGGTTGAATCCGCTCCCCCTGATCGTTATGCCGTTCTAGTGGTCCCGGGCCTCCGACTGAGGTCGGATGGAAGGGACGACGACTGCGGTCGGGTGTACGAAGCAAACGGTCCTTGACGCTCCACTAGGGCCTCTCCACCCAACAACCGGCCTCAGCCGACGTAGATCCTACCATCCGACCTCAGTCGGAGGCCTTTTTGCACTGGAATCAGTTCGCCGCCCGAACCATGGCGATCAGACCGGTCCGCACGATTTCCTTGATCCCGAACGGACGCAGGATGCCGGCCACCGAATCGATCCGCTCACGATCGCCGGACACCTCGACCGTAACCGAATCGGCGCCGATGTCGGCCACCGTGGCGTTGCACACCTCCACCAACTGGAGGATTTCCGGTCGCCGATTGCCGCTGGTGGACACTTTAATCAGGGCCAATTCACGCGAAAGATGCGGCTCGTGGGTCAGTTCAGTAACCTTGGTCACCTCGATCAGCTTGTACAACTGCTTGATCACCTGCTCCACGTTGGTGGTGTTCCCATCCACCACGATAGTCATCCGGGAAATGTCCTGAACGTCGGTCCTTGACACGGTCAGGCTTTCGATGTTGAACCCGCGCTGGCGGAACAGACTGGCCACGCGGTTCAGCACCCCTGGATGGTCCTGCATCAAGGCCACCAGGGTATGGGGGGTAATCGGACGGTTTGAGTATTCGATCATGTCAGTTGCAGCGTTTTCGGCTGGTGACCCTCCACCATATCATCCAGGCCGAGCCCGGCCGGGATCATGGGGAAGACGTTTTCCTCGGCGGCCACCTTAAAGTTGATCAGCACCGGCCCATCGGTCGCGAGGGCCCAATCGACCGCCGCGCCCACATCGCGGGCCCGCTCGATATGGCGGGCGGGAATCCCATAGCCCTCGCAGATCTTGACGAAGTCGGGCTGCCACATCTTGACCGCCACGTAATTCTTGTCATAGAAGAGATCCTGCCACTGACGGACCATTCCCAGGCCGCCATTGTTGATGATCGCGATCTTCAACGGGATGCGCTCCTCGACCAGAGTCGCCAACTCCTGGATGGTCATCTGGAAGCCGCCATCCCCGACAATCGCCCACACGATGGCCTCGGGCCGCGCCACCTTGGCCCCCATGGCGGCGGGGAGACAAAAGCCCATGGTGCCCAGGCCGCCGGAACTGATGAAGGTGGCGGGATCGTCGTAGGGAAACTCCTGCGCCGCCCACATCTGGTGCTGGCCCACGTCCGCGACCACCACCACGGGCTCGCGGGTACGCCGGTAGATTTCCTTGATCGGCATGGTGGAAGGGATCGGCTGGTCGTCGTCCACCGGGTGTTGCTGGGGGGTGCGCCGATCGGCCCGCCAGGCTTCAATCTGGTTCACCCATTCCTGATGGGCCAGTGCAGGCGTTTCGGCGTTGAGGGCGGCCAGCACCGTCTTGATGTCGCCCACGATCGGGACCGTACACTTGACGTTCTTGGAGATCTCGGCTGGATCGATATCGACGTGAATGATCTTCGCCTTGGGAGCAAAGGTGGAGAGCTTCCCGGTCACCCGGTCATCGAAGCGCATCCCGATCCCGATCAGGAGGTCCGCTTCCTGGATGGCCAGATTGGTGTGCGCCAGGCCATGCATGCCGATCATCCCGAAGTACAGGGGGTGCGAGCAGGGATAGCCGCCCAGACCATGCAGGGTCACCATCACCGGGATGCCGGCCCGCTCGGCGAAGGCCCGGAGCTCATCGAAGGCACGCGAGATCACCACTCCGTGGCCGGCCAGAATGAGCGGGCGCTTGGCCTCCTTGATCACCTCGATTGCCTGTCGCACCTGGCGCATGTTCCCCGAGGTGGTGGGCTTGTAGCCCGCGATGTCCACCGACTCGGGATAACTGAAGGTTGTCTCGGTGACGAAGACGTCCTTGGGGATATCCACCAACACGGGCCCCGGACGACCGGTGGAGGCAATATAGAATGCCTCCTTGATCGTGCGCGCCAGATCCGACGCCTGGCGCACCAGATAATTGTGCTTGGTGATCGGCAAGGTGATGCCGGTGGTATCGATTTCCTGGAAAAAGTCGCGGCCGATCCCGGTGGTCGGCACTTGACCGGTGATCGCCACGATTGGGACCGAGTCCATATGGGCATCGGCGATCGCGGTCACCAGGTTCGTGGCGCCCGGGCCGGAGGTGGCCAGGCAGACTCCCACCTTGCCAAGGGCCCGCGCATACCCCTCGGCGGCATGCCCAGCCGCCTGCTCGTGCCGCACCAGAATATGGCGCAGGCCGGGATATTCGGGAAGAATATCATAGAGTGGGATCACCACGCCGCCGGGGTAGCCGAAGATCGTGTCCACTCCTTCGCGCAGCAGGCTTTCGCACAGAATGCGAGCCCCGTTCATTTTCATCCTTATGCCTCCTCAGTATCGCGAATCCGCCGCCCCGGAAAACAAAAAGCCCCCTTGTCCGAAACAGGACAAGAGGGACGAGGCGCTTTGGTAAGCAGACCCCCGCGGTACCACCCATGTTGGCCGGCCATCCCCTGGGGGATTGCACGGTCCACTCTCCACGATAACGGCGTGTCACCGGCCCACGGGTACGGCTCACCTGCTAGCAACGGCAAGGCCGAGTGACGAAGCGAGTTCGGTCGGGGTCGTCGCCGGCTTCCAGCACTACCGGCTCTCTAGAGACCACCCGCGGAACCTAATACTCCTCGTCCCAGTGGGTATGTTCTCCCAACCCTGCACAACAGCGGGCAGCATGGTCGGGCTGGAAGTACCATACCATCCCATGGGGATGTGGGTCAAGGGGCGCGTAAAGGGTGATAATTATGGCACACCCCGCACGCCTTCAGCCTCGCTGGTTCGTATACTGAAAAGATGACAGTCTCCATGCGTCCGATCACCGCCGATGAGGTTCCGGCCTTCCTCCGTGCCGATTCTCTGGCGTTCTTTGACACGCTGGATGACGCCGACATCGAGCGGGAGCGCCCGCTGGTTGACCTGGACCGCAGCCTGGCCGTCTTCGATGATGGTCGGATTGTCGCTACCTCGGGCGCCTACCCATTCCAGCTCACCGTACCTGGCGGGGGTCGTCTCCCAGCGGCCGGACTGGCCTTTGTCGCGGTCAATCCAACCAATCGCCGGCAGGGCTTGCTCCGGCGGATGATTGAAGGCCACCTCGCGGAAACGAGGCGGCGTGGAGAGCCGCTATCGGTTCTCTATGCCTCGGAAAGCACTATTTATGGCCGGTTCGGCTATGGGGTGGCGACTCATCATGCGCGGTATCGGATCGAACGCGCCCACGCGGCCCTGGCGCCGCGGACTGAGGCCGCGGGAAGACTGACCCTACCCTCAATTGAAGAAGCGTTTGCCCTCATGCCCGGCATCTATGCCCGTGCCACGGCCGGCATTCCGGGCGCCCTGAGCCGTGAGGATCGCTGGTGGCGGCATTTCCAGGAACACGCCACCACCAATGCCGGTGGCGGCAGCTACCGGTATTCCGTGATCTCTCACGATCCGGCCGGCGAGCCGGCGGGCTACGCCACCTATCGGGTCAAGCGTGATTGGCAGGACGGGATGCCCGCCAATGTGCTCACCGTGGGCGACCTCTACGCCTTAAGCCCGGAAGCGGCGGCCTCCCTCTGGGGTTTCCTCCTCGGTATGGATCTGGTGACCACCATTATCACCCTGGATCGGCCTCTTGAGGAGCCGCTGCGCTGGCTGCTGGCCGACTCTCGGCGTCTGCAAACCACGAGCACCGGCGACGGCCTCTGGATCAGGTTGCTCGACATCCCCGCCGCCCTGGAAGGGCGGCGCTATCAGGCAACGGGCCACCTGGTTCTCGACGTGGCCGATAGCCTCTTGCCGGATCTGGCCGGCCGCTACATGCTTGAGGGCGGCCCGGACGGAGCGCGGTGCGGGCGCACCAACGCCGTGGCCGATCTTCGCCTCAGTGTTGCCGATCTGGGCGCTATCTACCTGGGTGGAACCAGGCCCTCCACCCTCGCGCAGGTCGGACGGATCGTGGAGCTACGCCCGGGCGCCCTACGGCTGGCCGAGCCGATGTTCGCCGCCGAAGCGGCGCCGTTCTGCACGGTGAGCTTTTAGGAACGACTTAGCGGTAGGTAGCAAGCACCTTCGTCTGGGAGCGCGAGAGACCCACAAGCGGGTACCCGGCTCGTCCTCGTCGGTCGCGGCGACGGGGACGAGCGAGACGCTCGCGCTCCCAGGAAAGCTGGCTCAGCGCGAATCGCATTTTCCAGGTGCGTCCAACCGCTCTTAGTACCCGCGCTCAGGGTCCACGACCGCCAGGAGCGGTTCGCCGGCCAGGTACCGGCGCAGGTTCTCGGCAAAGCGTCGGGCAATCGGCTCGTGGCTTGCCTCGGATGGATTGGCATGATGTGGGGTGATGATCGTATTGGGCGCCCGCCACAACGGGTGGTCCTCGGGCAGCGGCTCGGGGTCGGTGACATCCAGACCGGCGCCGCCAATCCAGCCCTCGTGAAGGGCCCGCAACAGATCATCGGTGACCACGATGCCCCCGCGGGCCACGTTGATCAGCAACGCCGTGGGACGCATGGCGCGTAGGAACGCCGCGTCAACCATCCCCCGCGTCTGGTCGGTCAGTGGGGTCGCCAGGACCACCACATCCGCGGATCCCAGGAGGTCGGCTAGCCGCTCAAGGGGCAGTGTCTCATCCAGTTCGGGTACCGCTCCCCCGCCGCGCCGTACCCCAATTGCCCGCATTCCGAAGGGTCGGGCCAGGCGCGCGGTTGCTCGTCCGATCCCACCGGCGCCGACAATACCCACGGTTTGCCCGGTCAGCGATCGGGTTGGCAGGTCGTCCCAACGACCCTGGCGCTGCCACTCAAACAACTCCGGCAGCCGCTTATAGAGGGCAAGCATCAAGGTCAGAACGTGTTCCGCCACCAGATCGCCATACACACCCGCCGCGCTGGTCAGCGTGACGCTGCTGCCCAGCACCAGATGCAGCTGTTGGTCCCCAATCCCCGCCGCCGGAGCCTGCACCCAGCGCAGACGTGGCAAGCGGGGCCGCAGCTCGGCCATCCCTCCGTTCCGTCCCTCCCACCAGGCCAGCACCTCGGCATCCTCCGCTCCGGGAGGGAGCGGCGCATGAGCCTCGGGGAGGCGCAGGAGACGGATGCGTGGGGAGACTCCCTGGATGAGCGCTTCGCTTTCGGCGGGGAAGTGCTGGGAGAGCAGGATAGTAGTTTGCACTGGTTACGGGTTCCGGTCGCGAAGCAGGGAGGCCCGAGCCGCGTGCCGTTCCAGCGCCAGGTTGACCAGGCGGGCGATCAGGTCGGGATAGGAAACGCCCGTGGCTTCCCAGAGCCGCGGGTACATGCTATAGGGAGTAAAGCCTGGGATCGTATTGATCTCGCTCACCCAGATTTCCGATTCGTCCGGCGAGACCAGGAAGTCCACTCGCGCCATCCCGGCGGAGTCGATGGCGGCGAACGCTTCCAGGGCCATGTTTCGCAGCGTCGTCTCGGTGTTAGGGCGCACGTGGGCGGGAACCTCCAGGCCGGCCTCACCCTCGGTGTACTTGGTATGGTAGTCGTAAAAGGTGCCGCGGATAGTGATTTCGCCGGGAACCGAGACCTGGGGCTCGTCGTTGCC